>NZ_CP041243.1:945000-1283621 GCF_006547065.1 Brevundimonas sp. M20
ACTGTCTCCAGCACAGGCTCAGTGAAATTGAATTCCCCGTGAAGATGCGGGGTTCCCGCGGTCAGACGGAAAGACCCTATGAACCTTTACTATAGCTTCGCCTTGGCGTTAGCGACCGTATGTGTAGGATAGGTGGGAGACTATGAAACCGGGGCGCCAGCACCGGTGGAGTCATCCTTGAAATACCACCCTTACTGTCGTTGACGTCTAACCGAGGGCCGTTATCCGGTCCCGGGACATGGCGTGGTGGGTAGTTTGACTGGGGCGGTCGCCTCCTAAAGTGTAACGGAGGCGCGCGATGGTGGGCTCAGACCGGTCGGAAATCGGTCGTCGAGTGCAATGGCATAAGCCCGCCTGACTGCGAGACTGACAAGTCGAGCAGAGACGAAAGTCGGCCATAGTGATCCGGTGGTCCCGCGTGGAAGGGCCATCGCTCAACGGATAAAAGGTACTCTAGGGATAACAGGCTGATTTTGCCCAAGAGTCCATATCGACGGCAAAGTTTGGCACCTCGATGTCGGCTCATCACATCCTGGGGCTGGAGCAGGTCCCAAGGGTATGGCTGTTCGCCATTTAAAGTGGTACGTGAGCTGGGTTCAGAACGTCGTGAGACAGTTTGGTCCCTATCTGCCGTGGGTGTTCGAAGCTTGAGAGGATCTGTCCCTAGTACGAGAGGACCGGGATGGACGTACCTCTGGTGGACCTGTCGTGGCGCCAGCTGCGCAGCAGGGTAGCTATGTACGGAATAGATAACCGCTGAAAGCATCTAAGCGGGAAACTAACCTCAAAACAAGGCTTCGCTGAGGATCGTGGAAGACTACCACGTTGATAGGCCAGGTGTGGAAGTGGGGCGACCCATGAAGCTTACTGGTACTAATAATCCGATCGGCTTGATCGTTTCTCAGCAAAACTCATTCGATTACCTTGCAACAACGCAAGGCTGACAATGTCTTCTTCGCAATCCTTCTATCCGCCTGGTTGACCTGGTGGCTATGTCGGAGGTTCCCCACCCGATCCCATTCCGAACTCGGTCGTTAAGCCCTCCAGAGCCGATGGTACTTCGTCTTAAGTCGCGGGAGAGTAGGTCGCCGCCGGGTCTACCAGTCGGATAGAAAGTATTGCACTCGATCCCAAAAGATCGCTCCTCGAACACCTTCCTTCACACACCACCCTGCCGCGGGATGGAGCAGCCCGGTAGCTCGTCAGGCTCATAACCTGAAGGTCGCAGGTTCAAATCCTGCTCCCGCACCCAAACTTGCAAAAAGCCCTGCATGCCAAACGCTGCGGGGCTTTTTGACGTTCAGATCCAGGCCGCCGCTAAGGGCGCCGATGCCGGCGCGGCCTCACGTCGTGCCTGATAGGCATGGCATTGCCGAAGTTGCCGGAGCAACCAGAGCGATGGCAAGGGCGCACAAGCCTCACGCCAGCGGCGCCGGCCTTCCGGAGCCATCTTTCCCGGAGTTCATCCGGCCGCCCTGATCCTGACGCAATTCGCTACAAATGTAGCGCTACAGATGTAGTGGACAGGGAATGCTGCAATGATCGAGACGCTGCCCAGGCGGGAGCGCGAAGTGTTCGAGACCCTGTGTCGCCTTGAACAGGGGACGACCGGCGCGGTCCGCGCCGCCCTGACCGATCCGCTCAGTGATTCCGCTGTTCGGACCCTGCTGGCCCGTCTGGAAGCCAAGGGGCTCGTCGGTCGGGAACCAGGCGAGGGCGGGGTGGTCTACCGCCCCGCGCCGGAGCCGGAGGCGCTGGCGACGGGGGCTCTGCGCCGAATGGTCGACACCTTCTTCGCGGGTTCGGCGGCCAGCGCGGCGACGGCATTGCTGGGCCTGACCCGTTCCCTGAAACCGGAAGAAATCCAGGCTCTTCGCCGGGCGATCGACGATGCCGGGGACCGGGACGCATGACCGTCACCCTGTTTATCGAACTCCTTCTCAAGTCCGGCCTGATCGCCGGTGTGGGGCTGCTGATCTCGGCGGCGTTGCGCGGGCGTCCCGCGACGGAGGCGGTGGATGTGCTGAGGGCTACCGTTTTGCTGCTGCTGGCCTTGCCGGTTCTGATGCTGGTGCTGCCCGCGCTGTCGGTGCCCCTGTTGCCCGCTTCGCTGTCGGTGCCCCTGTTGCCCGCTTCGGAGCCGGTGACGGCAATCGCCACGGCGCCGCTGTGGAGCGGGAACATCGGTCCGGTCGGCGGCGTCGCCTTTTCCGCCTCGGTGTTCGATCCGTCGCCGAGCCTTGTGGCGCCGGCTGTCTGGGCTGTGGGTGTGACGCTGGTGCTGGGCCGCTTTGCTCTGGGCCTTCTGACGCTTTTTCACTGGACCCGGGCCGGCAATCCCGTGACCGCATCCCGCTGGACGACCACTCTGGACGCCCTGTCCAGCGGACGGCGCCCCCGTTTGATCGCGTCGGCGTCCACGCCCGCACCTCTGAGCTGGGGGCTGCCGCCCGGGGTGGTGCTCATCAGCGAGGAACTCGCCGCCCGTCCGGAATGCGCTCAGGCTGTGCTGGCTCATGAGCTGGCTCACATCCGCCGCGGGGACTGGCTGTTCCTGCTGCTCTCCCGCGCGGCCGTGGCTCTCTTCTGGTTTAATCCGTTGGTCTGGTGGCTGCATTCCCGGCTGGCGGCCCGAACGGAAGACGCCGCAGACGCCGCGGCGCTCGAGCATCTCGAACCGGGCGCCTACGCCCGCACCCTCGTCGGTCTCGCCGCCGAGTTCGGCCAGCTCCCGGCCACCTCTTCCGCTCTGGGCATGACCGGCCCCGCCCGCTCTCTTTCCAAAAGGATCGCACGCATCATGAAAACGCCTCGCTCCCTGCCGTCCCGTCCGCTGTTCCTGGCCCTGACCGTTGGTGGTCTGGTGGCTGTGGCGACGCCTCTGGCCGCCGTTGAACTGACGGAGAACGTGCCGCCTGACAGCCCGGTATCCGCATCGTCGCAGGAGACCACGACCGTGATCGTGCGGGACGGGGAGACCCTGCGGCTGGTCGCGCCCCCGGCCCCGCCGGCTCCCCCGGCCCCGCCGGCTCCCCCTGCGCCGCTGGCGCGGACCGCTCCGCCAGAGCCACCGGCCCCTCCGGCTCCACCCGCCCTCCAAATGGGGGCCGCTGTCTTCGCGACACCGCCCGCGCCTCCGGCCCCTCCGGCGCCGGTCAGGGCCTATTGGCAGGACGGCCGTCAGGTGACACGAGAAGAAGCCACCCGTGAAGCGGCTCGTTCGGTGCGCGCCGACGCCGCTCGGGCGAGAGCTGAGGCTGACCGCGCTCGCGCCGAGGCCCGTGCACAACGCCCGGAAATCGCCGCTCAGGTCCGCCGGGCCGAGGAGGCCGCCAGCCGCGCCCGTGACGCCGCCGCCGTCGCCCGTGAACACGCCGCCGCCGCTCGCGTCGAGGCGGCCAACGCTCGAGCCGATGCGCGCGTGAACATGGCCCTGGGCGCGGATCAGATGGAACAGGGCGCTCGCGAGATGCGGCGGGAGGCCGAGCGTCTGCGCGATCCTGCCTATCGTCAGCGCGTCATTGCGCGTCAGCGGGCCGACGGAAACCCAGTGACGGACGCTGAACTGCAGGCCCTGTCGCCCACCCTGTTGCGGCGGGCGGACGAGATGACCGCCCGCGCCCGGGACCTGCGAGCCCGATCGCGCGAGGCCTGATCGGAAGGCCTGAAAGCAAGGCGGCCCCGCCCGGGTTCGGGCGGGGCCGTTTTGTTATGGGCGTTGTGCGTCCAGGAAGCGGACGGCGTCGGCGTCGCGGGCCGACAGATCCGGGTAGTCCGGATCGGAGCCGACGTCGGGCACCTTGCGCCAGGAGCGAGCGCACTTCGGATGGTCCGACTTCTTGAACTGGAACGAGATGCCGCCGTCGATCACAGAGTCGACGCGGATGGTCGCCATGCTGGTCCGGAAAACTTCTGCCGGATCAATCCCATCAAATGCTGCATAATCCTCGGCGGTCAGGCCGACTTCAGGCGCAGCATCCAACGCTGAACCAATGGTCTTGTCCCGGCGATACTCTTCAAGCGACCCGGTGACGAGGTCGAGCACCCGTACAACCTTGGCCCAGCGATCCGCTTCCGCCCCGTTCTCCCATTCCGCCGGAGTCTGCGGGATGACGCGGGCGCAGTTGGAGCCGGCGTCGGGGAAGCGGGTGGTCCAGGCTTCTTCCATCGTGAACGGCGTCAGCGGTGCCAGCCAGGCGGTGAGGCGGGCGAAGACCTCGTCCATCACCGTGCGGACGGCGCGACGGCGGATGCTGTCGGGGCGGTCGCAGTAGAGGCTGTCCTTGCGAACGTCGAAGTAGAGGGCGGACAGGTCGTTGGAGCAGAACTCCAGCACCGGCCGGACGACGTCCTGGAAGCGGTATTCGCCGTAGGCGGCGCGGACCTGACCATCCAGTTCGTGCAGACGATGCAGGACGAACTTCTCCAGGGGCGGCATCTGGTCGTAGGGCAGGCGCTCGGCCTCATGGAAACCGGCGAGGGCGCCCAGCAGGTAGCGGACGGTATTGCGCAGCTTGCGATAGGCGTCGACCGTGGTCTGCAGGATCTGTTTGCCGATCCGCTGGTCGTCCGAATAGTCGACCAGCGCCACCCACAGACGCAGGATGTCCGCGCCGGATTCCTTGATGACGGTCGCCGGGTCGACGGTGTTGCCCTTGGACTTCGACATCTTCTCCCCGTTCTCGTCGAGGGTGAAGCCGTGGGTCAGGACCGCCTTGAACGGGGCGCGACCACGGGTGCCGCAGCCTTCCAGCAGGGACGACTGGAACCAGCCGCGGTGCTGGTCCGAGCCTTCCAGATACAGGTCGGCGGGCCAGTGGGCCGGGCGGTCGCCGGTGTAGCCGTTCCCGGGCAGGCGCGGGTCGAGGGTGAAGGCATGGGTCGAGCCGGAGTCGAACCAGACGTCCAGAATGTCCTCGACCTTCTCGAAGCGCGAGGCGTCGTGGGCGCCCAGGAACTCGCTGTCCGGGGCGGTGAACCAGATGTCGGCGCCGTGCTCGGCGACGGCCGCGACGATGCGGGCGTCCACCTCGGGATCATGCAGCGGCTGGCCGGTCTGCTTGTCGATGAACATGGCCAGCGGGGTGCCCCAGGCGCGTTGACGGCTGACCAGCCAGTCCGGACGGCCTTCGACCATCGAGCGGATGCGGTTGCGCCCGGCAGCCGGGTGGAAGGCGGTGTCGTCAATGGCTTGCAGCGCGGTCTCGCGCAGGGTGTCGCCGGACTTCAGAGGCTGGTCCATGCGGATGAACCATTGCGGGGTGTTGCGGAAGATGACCGGCGCCTTGGAGCGCCAGCTGTGCGGGTAGGAGTGCTCCAGACGACCGCGCGCAAGCAGGTTGCCGGCCTCGATCAGCTTTTCCATCACCGCGCCGTTGGCGGGACCGAACTTGCCGGTCTTCTTGCCCTCGGTCTCCAGCACCTTCAGGCCCGCGAACAGCGGGACGGAGGGGTAGTAGGCGCCGTCCGGGTCGACGGTGTCCGGCACCTCGTGATGGCCGTGGGCCTTCCAGACCTCGAAGTCGTCCGCGCCGTGACCGGGGGCGGTGTGCACGAAGCCTGTACCCGCGTCGTCGGTGACGTGGTCGCCGGCGAGCAGGGGCACGGAGAAGCCGTAGCCGCTGTCCAGCGCGGCCAGCGGGTGGGCGCATTCCAGACCCGACGGGTTCAGGTCGTCCACACGCGTCCAGGCTGCGATCTTCGCGGCCTTGAAGACATCCTCGGCCAGCTTGTCGGCGACGATCAGGCGGTCACCCGGCTTGGCCCAGGGCTCGAACTCCAGCCCTTCTTCCATGGCCGTGACCTCGTAGAGGCCATAGGCGATCTCGGGGCCATAGCTGATGGCGCGGTTGGCCGGGATGGTCCACGGGGTCGTGGTCCAGATGACGATCGACGGCGTGCCGGCGCGGAAGCTCAGCAGGTCGTCTGGATGATCGTCCGAGGCGCCGGTGACCGGGAACTTCACCCAGATCGTGGGCGAGACGTGGTCGTGGTACTCGATCTCGGCGTCGGCCAGAGCCGTGCGCTCGACCGGCGACCACATCACCGGCTTGGAGCCGCGATAGAGCTGGCCAGAGTTCTTGAACTTGTGGAACTCGGCGACGATGGCGGCCTCGGAAGCGTAATCCATCGTGGCGTAGCGGTTCGCGAAGTCGCCGGTGATGCCCAGGCGTTTGAACTGGTCGCGCTGCAGGTCGATGTACTTGCCCGCATACTCGCGGCAGGCGGCGCGGAACTCGTCCTTGGAGACCTCGTCCTTGCGGCGGCCCTTGGCGCGGAACTGCTCCTCGATCTTCCACTCGATCGGCAGGCCGTGGCAGTCCCAGCCGGGGACGTAGTCGACATCGTAGCCCAGCAGGAAGCGGCTGCGGACCACGAAGTCCTTCAGCGTCTTGTTCAGCGCGTGGCCGATATGGATATCGCCGTTGGCGTAGGGCGGGCCGTCGTGCAGGACGTAGAGGGGTGCGCCCTCCGATTGCCGCTGCTTGCGCAGGGCGCCGTAGAGGTCGCCCCACTGTTCGAGGATCAGCGGTTCCTTCTGGGGCAGGCCGCCGCGCATGGGGAAGGGCGTCTCCGGCAGGAAGACGGTGTCGCGGTAGTCGCGGCCGGTGGGGGTGTCGTTGTCGGCGTCAGCCATGAAGTCGGTCTCGTCGTGTCGATCGTTCGCGTGGATTTCGATGGGATATCCCGACGTGCGCGGGGCCGACGGCCCTGCAGCGCTACGCCGGGCGGCTAATCGAAATCGGGAGACGGACGCGGACGGTCATGGTGCAGGCGGTCTAGCAGGGGCTTCGCCGCCGCGCCACTGATGAAGCGCCGCGCGGGCGTCGGCGGCGTCCTGATCGATCTGGACCTTGAGGGCGTCCAGGCCGTCGAACTTCAGCTCGCCGCGCAGGAAGGCGACCAGTTCGGTCTCGACCGTCTGGCCGTAGAGGTCCTCGTTGAAGTCGAACAGCCAGACCTCGAGCAGCGGGTCCTCGGTCGGATACATGGGACGGACACCGAGGTTGGCGACACCGTCGATCACACGGCCGTCCGGCAGGCGGGTGCGGGTCGCATAGACACCGTAGGCCGGGCGCATATAGCCGCCGAGGCTGACATTGGCGGTCGGCACGCCGATGGTGCGCCCGCGCTTGTCGCCGTGGATGACCTCGCCCTGCACCGCGAAGGGGCGGCCCAGAATGGCGGTGGCGCGGGTCATGTCCCCGGCCTTGAGCGCCTCGCGCACGGCGGAGGAAGAGAGCTTCAGCCCGTCGGCGTCGTCCAGCCGTTCAGCGACCGAGACGGTGAAGCCCGCGGTCTCGCCATAGCGACGCAGGGCTTCCGGAGACCCGGTCCGGCCCTTGCCGAAGGTGAAGTCGAAGCCGACGGCGGCGTGGGCGATGCCCAGACCATCGCCGAGCACATCGCGGGCGAACTGCTCGTCCGACATGGCGGCCATCTCGCCGTCGAACGGCAGGAGGTAGAGGCGGTCGACGCCGAGTGGCGCGAGGGCGCGGGCCATCTGGTCCGGTGTCATCAGGCGGAAGGGAGCGGCGTCGGGCTGGAACCAGCGGCGCGGGTGCGGGTCGAAGCTGACCACGGCGAGGGGCGCGCCCAGACGGGCCGCGGCCTCGCGCGCGCCGGCGATGACGGCCTGATGCCCGCGATGGACGCCGTCGAAGGCGCCGATGGCGACGGCCGCGCCCCGCTGTTCCGGGGGCAGGTCGCGCCAGCCTCGGACGATCCGGATCAACGGGCCGACGGTTTACGGCGACGCGGGACGCGGACGGTAGCTATGCCGTCCATGATCAGCTTGTCGTCGACGAAGCCTTCGCAGTTGAGCTCGACCCGGGCGCCTTCCTGATCGACCGACACGACCGTGATGCGGATGGTGACCACATCGTCGATCCGCACCGGCAGGTGGAAGGACAGGGTCTGCGAGATGTAGATCGAGCCGGCGCCCGGCAGGATGGTTCCGACCACGGCAGAGCCGAACGAGGCCGACAGCAGGCCGTGGGCGATGCGGCCGCGATAGGCGGTCCGGGAGGCGAAGGCTTCATCCAGATGGACCGGATTGAAGTCATCCGACGCCTCGGCGAACAGGCGGATTCGCTCCTCGGTCGCGTGGATCACCTTTTCGGCGATCATGCCGACGCGAAGCTCCTCGAGGATGTAGCCGCCCGAGGGATGTTTATGAACGAGATCAACCATGAATCGGTGTTAGCGCCCGTGCGACGGAATGACCATCCTCACCATGCGAGATCGAGCATGGCGTAGCGCGCATATGTCGTTTCAGCCTTCAAAAGCTCTGCCGCGCGGGCCGGATCGAGCTTTCCGTCGGCGCCGCGCGCCTTGTCGCCATGGATGCCCTGGGCGATGAAGAGGCAGTCCATCGCCTGTTTGTCCGCCCCCAGAACATCGGTGATGACCCCGTCGCCGATGCACAGGACGCGCGAACGGTTGACCGGTCCGCCGAGCAGGTCGGCGGCTTCCTTCAGCGCCCGGTCGTAGATGGGGCCGTAGGGCTTGCCCGCCATGGTGACGCGACCGCCGAGGTGTTCGTACAGGTCGGCCAGCGACCCGGCGCACCAGATCAGACGATCCCCGCGCTGAACGACGCGGTCCGGGTTGACGCAGATCATCTCCAGCCCGCGCGCGGCGGCGGCGGTGAGGCGTTCGCGGTAGTCTTCGGGGGTCTCGACCTCGTCGTCGTAGAGGCCGGTGACGGAGATGAAGGCGGCTTCGTCGCCGTTCGGAACGGTGGTCAGGCCCAGACCCTCGTACAGGGGGGCGTCGCGGTCGGGGCCGATCAGCCAGGCGGGGCCGGGCGCGCGTCTGGCCAGTTCGGCGCGGGTGGCGTCGCCGGAGGTGACCACGGCCTTCCAGCTTTCGCGCGGCACGCCCAGATCGTCCATCTGGGTGATGACGCCGGGGCCGGTGCGGGGGGAGTTGGAGATCAGGATGACGTGCCCGCCCTCGCGGTTGAAGCGCGCCAGCGCCTCGCACGCCTCGGGCCAGCTTTCGCGTCCGTTATGGATCACGCCCCAGACGTCGCAGAGCAGGATGTCATAGTCCCCGGCGACAGCGCCGAGACCGGTGAGGGCGTGGGGAGGGGTCATGTCGTCGGAGATAGCCGGTTGGGAGCCGCGGGTGAAGGGCGAGCGGCTACACGCGAAATTCCGGGTGTGAAGAGTGTAATCCGTGCAATCCGGAAACGCTGAAAAAGTGCACTCACAAAAAAAAGCAGTGCACATCGTGCACTTTTTCCCGCGGCGCGGGGGATGAGGCGAGGCGCTCAACCTGAGTGGTTTGATTGTCAAAGACCCGACTGCGCGCAGTGTAGCAGGGCCATGCGTCAAATTTGGTCGTAGGGTGCCGAAGAGGGCTCAGGCGCCGGGTCTTGCGCTCGTCTTTCTCACTCGGGGAGGGGGCTGGGCGCTCGGCTTCTCGCCGCCAGAAGACGGGCGGCGCGGTCCGGCTGGACTGCGCGAGGGAAGCGTCGGTCAGCCGAAGCGGCGGCGTTGTTCGGCGCTGCGGAGGGTGGAGCGCAGGAATTCGGCGGGCGGGTCGGTTTCGGCCAGCACCTGTTCCTTGATGGCGCGGGGTTCGCCGAAGAGGTGGCCCTGACCCATGGAGACGTCGAGCTCGAGGATGTCGACGATCTGACGCTCGCTCTCGCACTTCTCGGCGATGACCTCGATGCCGTAGCGGCGGGTCAACTGGGCGAAATCGGCGGCCTGGATATCGCGCAGCGACGGGATGGCCGGGCCGTTGTCGAGGTCGAGCAGTTGCTCGATCAGCAGGTCGGCAGAGACCTTGAGGAATTTGACGTCCGAGCGTTGCAGGTCGGCGAAATCGAGGTCGAGCGTCTGGACCTTGTCGATCGAGAAGCGGAAGCCGAGATCGGCCAGCTTGGCCATGTTGCGGGCCTCGACCGCGCCGCGCGCGTCGAAGACAGCCTGACCCAGTTCAAAGATCAGGGCCTGATTGAGGTCGCGGTTCTCGGACAGGAAGTCGAGGAACTGCGGGAAGAAGGTCTCGTCGCCCAGAGAGGACAGCGCCACGTTGCAGAACACGCCGACCTTGCGATCCTGACGGGCCAGACGGCGCACGATCTGGGCGCAGCGGAACAGCAGCAGGTTGTCGATGGCCGGAACCAGACCCTCGCCCTCGGCGACCGACAGATATTCGGCGGGCATCATCACCCGGTCGTCGGCGGCGCGCAGGCGGGTGAAGCTTTCGTAGAAGATGGTCCGGCGCTGGGGCAGGGAGACGACCGGCTGGAGGTAGAGGTCCACACGGTTCTCGGCGAGGGCCTCATGGATGGTGGCCAGCAGGACGTTCGATTGCTGCTGATGGCGGGCCTCGAAGGCGCTGGCGGGCGCAGGACGGCTCATCCGCTCGTCGAGAGAGAGGCTCATCTGCTGGATCAGGGTCTCCAGCATACGGACCTCGCCGGACAGCTGCTCGGTCGAGGTCAGGGCGCCGGCCTCGATGGCCTGGGCCAGTTCGGTCAGCGCGCCCTGGGTGGACTCCATCGCGTCGGCCAGCAGGCGGTGCGCCTCGCGGACCTGATCAATCTCTTTCTTGAGCGCGGCGCGCTGGGTCCGGCCGACCAGCATGACGTGGGCGGCCAGAAGCAGGCCCCCCGCGCCAAGGCCGCCGGCCACGCCCGCCCCGCCGCCGAGACCCGCGCGCCAAAGGAAGGCGCCGACGGTCATCGCCAGGAACAGGTAGCCGAAGAACAAAAAGCCGTTGGTAATGGCGCGCATGGGTTACGGAGTTTCCGCCTTCCCGGATGGAATCGCCCGAGTATCGGGGTATCACGACGATACGCATAGGGTCCGGACACGGATTCTCCCCACGCATTCGAGGTTAACGATGGAATTGTTCGATCTGACCGGCAAGGTCGCGGTGATTACCGGCTCCTCCAAGGGTATCGGCAAGGCGATCGCCGAGCGGATGGCCGAGCACGGCGCCAAGGTGGTGATCTCGTCGCGCAAGGCCGGGCCGTGCGATGAGGTCGCGCAGGCCCTGAACGCCAAGCACGGTGAGGGCACGGCGCTGGCGATCCCGGCCAACATCGCGTCCAAGGAAGAGCTGCAGCGTCTGGTCGATGAGACCAACGCCACCTTCGGCAAGATCGACATTCTGGTCTGCAACGCGGCGTCGAACCCCTATGCCGGGCCGATGGCGGGCATCTCGGACGACCAGTTCCAGAAGATCTTCCACAACAATGTGCTGGCCAATCACTGGCTGACCCAGATGGTCGCGCCGCAGATGCTGGAGCGTAGGGACGGCGCGATCCTGATCATTTCGTCGGTCGGTGGTCTGCGCGGCAACGCCCTGATCGGCGCCTATAACGTGTCCAAGGCGGCGGACATGCAGCTGGTCCGCAATCTGGCGGTCGAGTACGGCCCGTCGAATGTGCGGGTGAACTGTATCGCGCCGGGCCTGATCCAGACCGACTTCGCCCGCTATCTGTGGGAGAACGAGGAGGTGCTGAAGGTGACGGTCGAGCCGAACCCGATGAAGCGCATCGGTCAGCCGGACGAGATCGCGGGCACGGCGGTCTATCTGTGCTCGAAGGCCGCGGCCTATGTGACCGGCCAGACGCTGGTGGTGGACGGCGGGCTGACGATTGCCTGGTGAGGGCGACAAGGTCGGTTTCGGCCAGGATCTGATCTGGCGGCTGGAGGGGGCGGGCTTCGCCGCCTTCGTCGGCCTGATGCGGATGCTGGGCGTGGAGCGGGCGTCGAACGTCGGCGGCGCCCTGCTGCGCGCGCTGGGCCCGAAGGTCGGCACCCACAAGACGGTGACCCGCAACCTGCGCATCGCCTTCCCCGACATGTCGAAGACGGAGCGCGAGGCGCTGGCGCTGGAGGCATGGGAACGGATCGGCCGCAGCTTCGCGGAGACGGCGGTGATGGACCAACTGACCCCCGCGAGCGGTCGGCTGGAGATCGTCGGCAAGGAACGGCTGGAGGCGATCCGCGACAGCGGCAAGCCGGTGGTTTTCGTGTCGGGCCACCTGTCGAATTTCGAGGTGATGGCGGCCGTGCTGGTGGCGTCAGGGGCGCCGGTGCAGGTGACCTATCGCGCGGCCAACAACCCCTATGTGGACAGGCAGATCCGCGATGCGCGGGCCCGCTACGGCATCAAGCTGTTCGCGCCCAAGGGCGGGGACGGGGCGCGGGAGTTGCTGGCCGGGCTGGAGCGCGGCGAGTCCGTCGCCCTGCTGAACGACCAGAAATTCTCCGAAGGGCCGGAAGTGACCTTCTTCGGTCAGCCGGTGAACGCCGCGCCGGGACCGTCGCGGCTGGCGCTGCGGTTCGGGACGGTGATGCAGCCCATCTCGGTGGTCCGTCTGCCGGGCGTCCGTTTCCGTGTGACGGCGCATGAGCCGATCGAGGTGCCCTCGACCGGTGACAGACAGGCCGACATCGCGCGCGGCGTGCAGGCGATCACCACCTTCGTCGAGGATCGGGTTCGCGAAGTCCCCGAGGACTGGTTCTGGGTGCACAAGCGTTGGCCGCAGGCGGTTTATGACGCCCTGCCGCCGGAAGACTGAACCGGGTCAGATTTCGCGCGACTGATCCAGGGCGCGACGCCACGGACCGTTGAAGCCGGGAGACTGGACCCGGCGACGGTCGGGACCGAAATAGCCGTCGGTCTTCACGAACGGACGCGGGCGGAAAATGACGGCCTGAATACGGTCCAGAATGGCCTTGGCCGTGATCGGCTTGACCACGAACTCGGTGACGCCCGCGTCGCGGGCCTCATAGACGCGGCTCTTCTCCGAGTGGCCGGTCATCATGATGATCGGCATATAGGGATTGGCGCTGTCCGGGCTGTTGCGGACCAGACGGGTGAACTCGACCCCGTCCAGCGGGAACATGTTGAAGTCCACGATCACCAGATCGACAGGATGCTCGCGCAGGACGACGAGCGCGGCGGCGCCGTCGGTGGCCTCGCGCACCTTGCGGATGCCGGCAGACTGGAGAACGGCGGCGGTGATCGCCCGCATGTGCTGGTTGTCGTCAACCAGAAGAACCTGAAGGGCGGCGAGCGAAGACATCGGGACGGCAGCTTGGATCGGTGACGGTGAACGCGTCGGAGTCCGGCAGGTCTATGGACGGATTCGGCCCGCGTCCATCGACGAACGTCGTTTCAACTTCAGCGTAAATGGCCAAGCTTGTTCAGGTTTTCACCAGAAGCGACGGGTCGATGTTCCGGTCCCGCCATTTTCCGCGCCAGCAGAGATGGGGGCCGGTGGCGCGACCGGTCATCCCGACACGCCCGATCAGGTCGCCGCGCAGGACGTCCTGCCCCTGACGGACCTCGATGCGGGACTGGTGCAGATAGGCGGTGATCAGGCCCTGGCCGTGGTCGATCAGGACCAGCCCGCCCTCGAAATGCATGCCCGACCGGGCCAGGGTCACACGGCCGGGCGCCGGGGCGCGGATGGCCGAGCCCTGCGGCGCGGCCAGGTCGATGCCGTAGTGGGGCCGGGCCGGCGTGCCGTTCAGAACGCGCTGGGCGCCCCAGCGGCTGGTGACGCGGTAGGTCTCCAGCGGCCAGGCGAAGCCGTCCCGGAAGCCGTCGCCGTCAACACGGCTGGAGAAGGCCTCGGTCTTGACCAGCACCTCCTCCTGTATGCGGGCCAGAAGGGCGGGGTCGGACGGCGCGACCGTCGAGGGCGGCAGGCCGTTGACGGCGGTGGAGGGAAAGCGCCCGGGAGCGACGCTGAGGGTGCGTGAGGCGCTGCGCCCTTCGGAACGGGCCTCGATCTGGACGCTGCCGGGCGCGTCGCGGTCGAAGCCGACCAAGAACCAGCCGTCGGCGGAGGCGGCGGACAGGGCCTCGCCATCGACGAAGATCAGGGCGCGGGGCCAGGTGCGGCCGATGACGTGGCCGCCCTGAACGAAGCGGCCGTCGAGATCGAGGTCGGTGGTCGGGCCGCGGGTCTGGCTGCGGGCCTGTCCGGCGGCGAGCAGGGCCGCGCCTCCGGCGAGCAGACCGCGGCGGTCGAGCATCAGGGCTGCTGGCCCAGGCGCTGGAAGGCCTCGGCCGGACCGGCGTAGGCCTCCTGCAGGCTGGCGGACCAGTAGCGCAGGCTTTCCAGCGGGATCGCCTTGCCGGTGACGGCGCAGGTCACGAAGCGGCCCGGCTTGAGCACGACGAATTCGCCGTCGCCGTAGTGAAGCGTGGCCTGCGGATTGGCTGACTGGTCCATGGCCTTAACCTAGCTTGGCCGGTGGCGGGGCGCCAAGGGTTTCCCGTTTCAGAACAGGTCGCCCTGACCCGGCGCGGCGGGTTTCGGCTTCGGCGGAGGGGCAGGACGCGGCCTGGGAGCGGGCGGCGGCGTATCCTCGCCGCCGTCGATGCGGGCGCCCTTCGATCCATCCGAGAACACCAGCCGGACGGCCTGACCGTCGTGCAGCCCTGCGGCGGAGGCGATCATGGCTCCCGTCTCGTCCTCGATGCGGGCGAAGCCGGGCTTGGGCCGTTTGGGATCGAGGCTGGTCAGGGCGCGGGACAGGGCGGCGAGGCGGGTCTGGTCGCGATCCAGACGGCGGGGAATGACCGCGTCGAGCTTTTCACTCAAGGCTTCAAGACGAGCGGCGCGTTGATCCAGCCTGCGATGCAGGGGGGCCGGCGACAGGCGACCCGTGATCTGAAGCAATCGCCGCTCGCGTCCCGCGACAGTCGAGGACAGACCGCTGCCGAGACGAGCCGTCAGCGCGGCGATGCGATCAGACTCTCGCTGTACGCGCTGGCGTAGCAGGATTGGGCTGAGACGGCCCGACGCTCCGGCCAGCTGCCGCTCATGCACCGCGACGTTGCGGTGCAGGGCCGAGCCGAGACGGCTGCCGGCCAGGTCGAGCCGCTGCTGGGGCAGGGCCAGCAGGTCCTCGGGGCGGGCGGGAAGGCCGCGGGCGGCGGCGCGCAGGCGGGTGCGGCGATCCTCGAGCAGACGACCACCCGCGCGGGCCAGACGACGCTCGAAATCGGCGACCGCGTACTGAAGGTCGGCCAGCACGGGCGTGGCGATCTCGGCGGCGCCGGTGGGAGTGGGGGCGCGGCGGTCCGAGACGAAGTCGATCAGGGTGGTGTCCGTCTCGTGCCCCACGGCCGAGATGATCGGGATGGAGGCGGCGGCGACGGTGCGGGCCAGCGCCTCGTCATTGAAGGCCCAGAGATCCTCGACCGAACCGCCACCGCGCGCGACGATGACCACGTCGGGACGGGGGATGGGGCCGTCGGGAGCCATGCTGTCGAAGCCGCGCACGGCGTTGGCGACCTGACCGGCGGCGGCGTCGCCCTGGACCACGCAGGGCCAGACGATGACGCGGCAGGGCCAGCGCTCGGAAATGCGGTGCAGGATGTCGCGGATGACCGCGCCGGTGGGGCTGGTGACCACGCCGACGACGGCGGGGAAAGCGGGGATGGGCTTCTTGCGAGACCCCTCGAACAGGCCCTCGCCCGCCAGCCGGGCCTTCAGCCGCTCCAGCTGGGCCAGCAGGGCGCCGGCGCCGGCGGCCTCCATGCTTTCGATGACGATCTGGTACGACGAGCGGGCGGGGTAGGAGGTGATCTTGCCGGTGACGATGACTTCCAGCCCCGACTCGGGCCGGACGCCGAGGCCGCGCACCACGCCCTTCCAGACGACGCCGTCGATGGCCGACTTGTCGTCCTTGAGCGTCAGATAGACGTGGCCCGAGGCGTGGTGGTTCACCTTCGAGATTTCGCCGCGCAGGCGGACATGGCCGAAGCGATCCTCGAGCGTGCGCTTCAGGGCGAAGGACAGCTCGGAGATCGACAGCGGCGGATTGTTGTCGCGTGGCGCGGGCGGTTCGTCCGCCGGGGCCTCGAAGACGTAGTCGTCGGTCATGCGGTCAGGTTAGCGAGGTCGGATGCGCCGCGAAACTCAGAACCGCTTCCTGAGGCCGATGGTGAGGATGCGACCGCGCGGATCGGCGACGACCGGATCATAGCCGAGGGCGAACTGGGCCAGCGGCGGATCGGAGTCGGCGAGGTTCACCACCCCGAGCGACAGGTCCAGCGAGGGGGTGACGGCGCGGACGTAGTGAAGGTCCACGGTGGTCCAGCTGTCGATGGTGGTGTCGGTGACGCCGCTGCGGTCGTTACTGTAGCCGCCGGTGTAGTGGGCCAGCAGGGTGATGGTGTCGGTCGGACCGCTCCAGCCGACCGAGACCTCGCCCCGGTCCTGCGGCAGGGAGCGGGCGATGGTGTTCAGATTGGTCGAGCCGAGGCCCGAGGTCGCCGCCGCGCCGGGCGTCAGGCGGATGTCGTACCTGTCCACGTAGGTCCAGGTGGCGGCGGCGGAGAAGACGCCGCCGAACAGGTCACGGTCATAGCGGGCGGACAGGTCCAGCCCCTGCGTCTCGATGGACGAGGCGTTGATGAAGCGCAGGTCCACGAAGGTCAGGGCCCCGTTGCCCGCGCGGGTGACGCGTTGCTGCGCCGCCGTGTCGGTCAGTCCCGCCAGATCATCGGCGGCGGCCTGATTGATGATCGCCTGCGCCGACTCCTTCACGATCAGGTTGGTGTAGTCGATCCGCCAGGCGTCGAGGCCGAGGCGCAGGCCGGGCAGGGGCGTCCAGATCGCGCCGAGGGTAAGGGTTTCGGACTCCTCCGGCTTCAGGTCGGGATCGCCGGTGGTCAGGGTGTTGACGAAGACGAAGGCGCCCCGGTCCAGCACCGACGGCTGCGACGCCTGTGCGCCCGACAGGGTGAAGACCGATGGGGCGCGGAAGCCCTGACCCCACGAGGCGCGCAGGGCGAACGCATCAGTGGCGTCCCAGCGGACGGCGAGGCGCGGGCTGAGAGCGTCGGCGCCGCCGTCATAGATTTCCTCGCGCAGGGCCAGTTGGGCCTCGATGCGCTCGCCGAGATGCAGACGGGCTTCGGCGAAGGCGGCGAAGACCTCCTGGTCGCCGTCGAAGTCGGGCGAATAGCCGGCGGTCAGCAGGTCACCGGCATTGACCAGATCGCTCCAGTCATGACGCAGGGTGCTGAGGCGGTACTGGGCGCCGAAGGCGAGGTCCAGACGACCGCCTTCCCAGCTGAAGGCGCGCCCGTCGGTCTGGACATCAACGGTGGTCAGGGTCGAGGCGCCGCGCAGGCCCGTTGAGCCGATCAGGCTGGAGACCAGCGCCGGGCTGTTGGTCGTGCCGGTTCCCAGATAAGCGCTGCCGAAGGGATTGAACCACTGGCAGGGGCCGACGCCGGGCGTTCCCGTCGCCGGATCGCAGCCCGCCCCGCCCAGACCGTTCAGGGCGTTCTGCAGGGCCGTGCCGATGGTGTCCGGCTTGTCATAGGCGATGTGCTGGCGGCTGGAGGTCGCGGACAGGTCCCAGTCCCAGCCATTGGCGAACTGGCCGGACACGCCGCCCGCGATGCGCCAGGTTTCGTAGTCGAAGGTCGCCTCGGACGCGCCCGCCTCGGCGCCCAGAAGGCGGCCCCGGAACAGCACGGCCTCGCCGAACGGATTGTCCGGGTGGTTGGTCGGAACCGTCAGGGCGCGGGCGAGGATGGGCAGGGACGGGCTCTGGCGGGCGATGGTCCCGGTCGAGGACCATGCGGCCTGAAGCCGGACCTCGACAGAACCGACCGGTCGGCGCCAGTCGGCGAACAGCTGGGTCCGGGTCTCCTCCGGCGCGAGGTCGAAGAAGTCCGAGTAGTCCAGACGGCAGAAGGCGTCTGTCGGGCTGTTGCGGAAGGCATTGGGGAAGGCCGCGTTGGTGCAGTCGGGGTCGGGGGCGTAGCCGTTCGCGCTCGGGCGGAAGTAGGAACCCGGCTGGCCGTAGCTGGTCACGGCGGTCCAGCCCGCGCGCCCGTAGTTTTCGGCCTGGGTGAAGCCGCGCTCATTCGATCCCAGCGCCGAGCGGTGGGCCCAGGAGCCCGCCAGCGTCAGGTCGCCGCCCAGAACGGTGGCGCCGCCGATCGCCTCGATCAGGCTTTCCTCGGCGCCGTCCAAAAGGCCGTAGCGGGCGCGCAGCTCGGCGCCCTCGACCTCGGTGCGGGTGACGAAGTTGACCACCCCGGCCACGGCGTCGGAGCCATAGACGGCTGAGGCGCCGTCCTTGAACGCCTCGACCCGCTCCAGCGCGATCAGCGGGACCAGGCTGTTGATGTCGACATAGGCGGAGCCGTCGGTGGCGACCGCCGCGCTTGAGGTCCAGCGCAGACCGTCCACAAGAACGAGGGTCGAACCGAGCCCGAGATTGCGCAGGTTGAACTGGGCCGTGCCCGAACTCTGGGGCTGGTTCAGCTGGTCCACCTGGGCCTCGGAGCCCGAGTTGGCGGTCAGCAGCTGCAGCATCCGGGCCGGGTCCGTGACGGCGGCGGCTTCCAGATCGGTGCGGTCGATGACTTCGACCGGCGCCAGCCGATGGGCGCCGGACAGGCGCGAGCCGGTGACGACGACTTCATCGAGCGCGGTGGGCGACGGCGCTGTCTGGGCGTGCGCGGGACCGGCGAAGGCGCAAAGCGCGGCTCCGGCGAGGAGGGTGAAGCGGCGGTCGAGGGGGGAGAACTCAAACATGGTCGGGCGGTTTAAGCCGCCTTGCGTATGAGTGACAGAGTGAAGCTTGACCTTGCGCCAAGGGGAACATCGTTCAGGTGTGGGTCGTTTGCTCAGACATGGCCGCTGACCCGCCCAACACAGACCCTATTGATCAGGACCCCGGCGAGCGCGAACTGAGCCGCCGGACCGGCTCGCCGGAGGCCGGCCTGTGGCTGGTGATCGGCGGACTGCTGATGCTGGGCGGGGTGGCCTACATCGTCTTCGCCCTGATCTGACCAAGGAGTCCCTGATGATCCGGACCACTCTCGTCGCGGCCGCCGCCGCCAGCCTGTTCGCCGTCGGCGCCTGTTCCGACACCACTGACGATGTCGTGCAGGCCCCCGCGCCGGGCGCCGCCCCCGCCACCGTGACCGAACAAAGGGCGGAGGCCGTTCAGGACGCCGTCGCGCCGGCGTTCGGCATGACCCGCCAGCAACTCGAGGACGCTGATCTGGTGTCGTCCGCCTATACCGATCTCGGCGACGTCGAGAGCCTCGTTCTGGACGCCAACGGCATGCTGACCCACGTGATCATCGAACTGGAAGGGGCGGGCGACCGCAAGGTGTCGTTGCCTGTCAGCCAGGTCAGGGGCATTGCACATGATGACGGCAAGTTCACCGATCTGACCACGGATCTGGGCGCGGCGCAGCTGGCGGCCCTGCCGGAATGGACCCCGCCGCCCGCGCGTTGACGCGCTTTAACCGTCCTGACGACTTGACCGTCTTCGCAGGTGCGGTAGTTGCGCTGTCATGAACATCCTGCTGGTCGGATCGGGTGGGCGCGAGCACGCCCTGGCGTGGAAAATCGCCCAGTCGCCGCTCGTGAAGCGTCTCGTCATCGCGCCGGGCAATCCGGGAATGGAGACGCTGGGCGAGCTGGTGGCGGTCAAGGCGACGGACGCGGAACAACTGGCGGCGGTGGCGCGCGAGATTCGCGCCGATCTGGTGGTCGTCGGCCCCGAGACCGC
The DNA here is from genome assembly GCF_006547065.1 of Brevundimonas sp. M20. Taxonomy (NCBI): domain Bacteria; kingdom Pseudomonadati; phylum Pseudomonadota; class Alphaproteobacteria; order Caulobacterales; family Caulobacteraceae; genus Brevundimonas; species Brevundimonas sp. M20. The sequence goes on from NZ_CP041243.1 coordinate 964,542, forward strand.
TCTGGAGCAGGGACTGGCCGATCGGCTGGCCGCCGCGGGCATCCCCTGCTTCGGCCCGAGCGCCAAGGCGGCGCAGCTGGAAACCTCCAAGGCCTTTTCCAAGGCCTTCATGGAACGACACGAAATCCCGACCGCCGGTTTCGGCGTCTATGAGCGGCTGCACGAGGCGCGGCAGGCGCTGACCGTGTTCAAGCCGCCGTATGTGATCAAGGCGGACGGGCTGGCGGCGGGGAAGGGCGTGGCCATCTCGCCCACCAAGCGCGAGGCCGAGCGCGAGATCGAATGGATGCTGGGCGGCCGCTTCGGCCAGGCCGGCGCCCGTGTGGTGATCGAAGAGTTCATGGACGGTGAGGAAGGCTCGCTGTTCGCCCTCTCGGACGGCCGCAACTATGTCCTGCTGGGCGGGGCGCAGGATCACAAGCGCGCCTACGATGGCGATCTGGGCCCCAACACCGGCGGGATGGGTAGCTATTCGCCCGCGCCGGTGTTCACCCCCGAGTTGGTCGAGGCCGCCGAGCGCCAGGTGGTGAAGCCGGTGATCGACGGCATGGCCGCCGAGGGCATGCCCTATCGCGGCGTCCTGTACGCCGGGCTGATGTCGACCGCCGACGGCCCCAAGGTCGTGGAGTTCAACGCCCGCTTCGGTGATCCGGAGTGTCAGGTGCTGATGATGCGTCTGGGCGGCGACATCGTGCCGATGCTGCTGGCCTGTGCGCGGGGCGACCTGAGCCGGGCGACGCTGCCGGAGTTTCTGTCAGAGACCGTGATCTGCGTGGTCATGGCCGCGCAGGGCTATCCGGACAGCCCGGTCGAGGGCTCGATCATCCGCGGCGCCGAACAGGATTTCGGCCCGAACGTGCAGGTCTTCCACGCGGGCACCAAGCGCCGTGAGGACGGCCAGCTGGTCGCCGCCGGCGGTCGGGTGCTGAACATCTGCGCCCGTGGCGCGGACATCGCCGAGGCCCGCGAGCGGGCCTATTCCGCGATCAGGAAAATCGACTGGCCGGGCGGTTTCTACCGCACTGACATCGCCTGGCGGGCGCTGGAGCGGGAGTAGGCGCGAGCTGAGGCTTTGCGCGTCCAGATTGAGGGCAGGTGCGGCGGTCTGGCCGGTGTGTTAGCCTTTGGGCATGGACGAGGCCGACAAACAGTTCGCCGAAGAGCCGCCAGGCTTCGACGCCGAGGACGCGCTTGTTCAAGACGCGCGCGAGCGGCAAGCCATGGCGGATGTCGCGGCCGGGCGGTTCATCAGCAATGAGGCGATGATCCGGTGGCTTCTGACCTGGGGCGATGAAACGCCATCGCCGCCACCCGAATGCGGCGAGTAGTCTGGTCGCCGGGTGCTCGGTCAGAGCTGCTCGCCATTCGTGACTATGTGCGAGCCTTCAACGTGTCCGGGGCCCGGAAGCTGGCCGAGCGTTTGATTGAAGCTGCAGGAAACCTGACCGAACACGCCGATCGCGGACGCATTGTGCGAGGGAGCGTGCGAGAGTTGGTGACGGTTCGGCCTTATATCATCCGCTACGAGATCGCCGATGAAGAGGTTCGCATCCTCACGATCCGGCACTCCGCGCGGCACCCTGAACAAGAGCCGCCTCCCTCCACGCGAGCATCATAAGCAGCGTAGCTATACGGACTTATGCCTAACCGCTGATTAGTCAGGTTTTCAGAGAGCGATGGCATTTGGGATGTCTCCCCCTTTCTCTGCCCCGGATCGCCCCATGAAAGCCCTGACGATCGGCAAACGCATCAGCCTGCTGACCCTGCTCGCTGTGGCGGGGCTTTTGATCGTGCTGGGGCTGTCGTTGATGCAGCTGAACAGCACGCTGCGCGGCGAGGTCGCGGACCGAACCCGCAAGACGGTGGAGGTCGCCCACAGCGTGGTGGCTCACTATCATGCCCAGCAGACCGCCGGGTTGATGACCGAGGCCCAGGCCCAGGAGGCCGCCAAGGCCACCCTGAAGAGCCTTCGCTATGGCGGCGAGGACTATTTCTGGATCAACGACATGCATCCCAACATGGTGATGCACCCGACCAATCCGAAACTGGACGGCACGGACATCAGCGCCAACACCGACGCCGACGGCGTGCGGATGTTCCAGAAGATGGTCGAGGTGGTCCGCGCCGACGGCGAGGGCTTTGTCTCGTATCAGTGGAACAAGCCCGGCGAAGATCAGGCCTCGCCGAAGATTTCGTTCGTGAAGGGCTTCGCGCCGTGGGGCTGGGTGATCGGCTCGGGCGTCTATACCGACGAGATCATCGGTCTGGTGGCCAAGGCGGCGCTGGGACTGGGCGCTATGGCGCTGCTGGTGATCGCGGCCATGGGTGTGGGCGGCGTGCTGATCGGCCGTTCCGTCTCGCGCCCGGTCGTGGCCCTGTCGACGCGGATGCGGGCGTTGGCCGCCGGGGACAAGACCTCGGACATTCCGGGCCTGCAACGTCGTGATGAAGTGGGCCAGATGGCCGCGGCGCTGGAGGTCTTCCGCGAGGCCGCGATCACCGCGGATCGTCTGGAGGCCGAGGCCGTCGCCAACCGCAGCGCCACCGAGGCGGAGCGGGCGAAGAACCAGCAGATGACCGAAGCCGCCGCGCGCGAACAGGCGGTGGTCGTGGCGGCTCTGGGCGAAGGCCTGGACCACCTGATGCGGGGCGACCTGACCTACAGCCTGACCCAGACCTTCCCGCCGCACTACGCGAAGCTGCAGAACGACTTCAATGCCGCCATCGCCCAGTTGAAGACGGCCATGTCGGCGGTGGTGACCAATGTCTCGGCGATCCGTTCGGGCTCTGGCGAGATCAGCATCGCGGCGGACGACCTGTCGCGCCGTACTGAACAGCAGGCCGCCTCGCTGGAGGAGACCGCCGCCGCGCTGGACGAGATCACCGCCACGGTGAACCGCACCGCCGCCGGCGCCCGTCAGGCCTCGCAGACCGTGCAGGCGGCGAAGGATGACGCCGAGACCAGCGGCAATGTCGTGCGCGACGCGGTCGGCGCGATGGGCGCGATTGAAAAGTCCTCGCAGGAGATCAGCCAGATCATCGGCGTGATCGACGAAATCGCGTTCCAGACCAATCTGCTGGCCCTTAACGCAGGCGTTGAGGCGGCGCGGGCGGGCGACGCCGGGCGTGGTTTCGCGGTGGTGGCCTCGGAAGTCCGGGCTCTGGCCCAGCGGTCGGCGGACGCGGCCAAGGAGATCAAGACGCTGATCTCGGCCTCGACCCAGCAGGTGAATGCGGGCGTCAATCTGGTCGGCCAGACCGGCGAGGCCCTGCAAAGGATCGTCAGCCGAGTGGCCGAGATTGACGGACTGGTGTCCGAGATCGCCGCCTCGGCGCTGGAGCAGGCCACGGGTCTGCAACAGGTCAACACGGCCGTGAACCAGATGGATCAGGTGACTCAGCAAAATGCTGCGATGGTCGAGGAATCGACCGCCGCCAGCCATTCGTTGTCGCAGGAGGCCGAGGTGCTGGCCGGGTCCGTGTCACAGTTCAAGATCGGCGGACCGCAGGCCCCGTCACGCGCTCCGGCCGCTCGCCCGGCCCCCGCGCGTCACGCGCCGGTCCCGCAGATGCGGACCGTTGGACACGGCGGTGCGGCGCCGCAGTCTCACCCGGCCGAGGACGGCTGGGAGGAGTTTTGAAGTCCCACTACGGACTGAAGCGAAGTGAAGGGCCGGGTTGGACGATGTCCGACCCGGCCTTTTGCTGTCAGGCCCAGGCGAACAGCAGGCGGCCGTCGCCCATGCGCTCACGCAGGCGGGGCAGGTCGGTGTGGGCGACCGAGAAGCAGCCGTAGCTGCGGCCCAGCTTGCCCTCGCGGGCCAGGAAGTCCGGATCGGCGTAGTCGGCGCCGTGGACGATGATGGCGCGCTCGCGGGCGTTGTTGTTAGTGTACTCCAGCCCGTCCAGCAGGACGTTCGGGCCCTGCTGGGCGCCCCAGCCGGCGCCGGCGGTGGCGAAGGCGCCGACCGAGGACTTGTAGCTTTCCGGGGTGTTGGAGAAGGTCCGGGCGTAGCCGGAGTGGTCCGGGTCTGAGCCGCGGCCATGGCAGGTGCGCATCAGGGTGACGGCGCCGCCCTCGAGATCGACCTCATACAGGCGCTCGTCGCCCGAGAATTTGGTGAAGTCGACCAGATACATGCGGTCGCGCCTGGTGATCTTGTGGCCGTGGATGTCCATGGCGGCCAGGGCGCGTTCCATAAGTTCGGGGCGAACCTGACCGCGCGGATCGAGCAGACGGGTGGAGTTCAGCTGTGCCGTGATGGCCTCGGGCTCCGCGGCGCCGACGACGATCTGGGGCGCCGGGACCTGCGCGAGCTGCGCGGAGGTCTGGGGCAGGAGGGCAGCCGTCGGCCGGGTCGCCGCCGCCGAGGCGCAGCCCGAAAGGAGAGCAGCGCCGCCCAGAATGAATCCACGTCTTGCCAGCCGCATGCGACGCCCCTCGCACGTTTCACAGGAAGCGACAGTTTGTTTCAAAGCGGACAGGAATGGCAACCTCAGCCTTGGCGTCCGGTGGTGGACAGGTCGGGGGATCCGGGGACGGATCGGGAAATCGGGCGCCGGGGCGGTCGCGGACGGTCACACATGAGGCCTCAAGCCTTGCCGCTCAAAGCCCCACGACGAGGGTGGTTTCTCCTTGCGGGGGAACGACGTTCCCCTAACTGCGGCGGCTTTGCGCGATCAGATCACGCAAATTGTGCGCTGCGATAAAACTCTCGTGATCAGAGGGAACCGAGCAAGGACTGGAACCCCGTCTCGTCCTCGAAGGTCGCCTTGACCGGCCAACTGACCACGCGCGCGCGCCATTCGGGGGGCAGGCGGGACCAGTCCTTTTCGGTGGTGACGAGGGTGGCGCCGAAGGTTTCCGCCCGGTCGGCGAGGAAGCGCAGGTCTTCCTCCTTGAAGGCGGCGTGATCCGGGAAGGGGGCGAAGTCGGCCAGTTCGCCGCCCGCGGCCTTCAGCGAGCGTTCGACCTTCCACGGCTTGGCGATGCCGGCAAAACCGAGCAGCGGGCCGGAGGGAGGCGGACCGGCGGGCTCCAGCCGGGCGATGAAGACGGGCAGGGCGCCGAAGGTCTCCACCAGTTCCGGATCAGGCTCGGCCAGATCGGACGGCATCAGGATGACCACGGCGTCGGCGCGGGCCAGACCGGCCTTCAGCGGTTCGCGCATGGGGCCGGAGGGGAAGACGGAGCCGTCGCCGAAGGGCCATTCTTCATCGCGCGTCTCGCCGTCCACGACGATCAGGCTGAGGGTCTTCTTCAGGGCCGGATTCTGATGACCGTCGTCCAGCACCAGCGCCTGCGCGCCAGAGGCGGCGGCGGCCTTCGCTCCGGCCACACGGTCACGGGAAATCCACGCCGGGCTGTCCAGCGCCAGCATCAGGGGTTCGTCACCCACATCGGCGGCGGTGTGGGTGGTCAGGTCGACACGGACGGGGCCTTCCAGCTTGCCGCCGTAGCCGCGCGACAGGGCCTGGGCGTCGACGCCGGAGGCGCGCAGCAGACGCAGGACCTCGCGCGCGATGGGCGTCTTGCCCGATCCGCCCACGGTCAGATTGCCGATGGAGATGATCGGCACGCCGGGATCAACCGGCGTCGCCTTCGCGATCCGGTTGGCCGTGACGCCTGCCCAGATCCACGAGACGGGTTTGAGCAGCATCCGCGTCATGGCCGCGTGCTTGCGGTCGCGCAGGTACCACCATCTGGGGGTGCTGAGGCTCATCGGCGTTTCCGGGGCGCGGGCGGCAGCAGGGGATGCAGGCTGTCGATGAGCCGCTCCAGACCCGAGCCGGCCTCGGCGGCGGCCCGGCGGCCGCGTTCGCCCATGGCGCGGGCGGCCTTGTCATCGGCCAGCAGGGGCGTGAGAGCGCCCGGCAGGTCCCACGGGGCGGCGACGATCTGGAGACCGCCCGCCTCGACCAACGCCTCTGTGACAGCGGCCCAGTTGGTCATGTCCGGCCCGGTGATGGCGGGCTTGCCCAGACGCGCGGGCTCCAGCGGGTTGTGACCGCCGACCGGGGGCTTCTCCAGCGCCGCCGAGAAGCTGCCGCCCATGACGACGACGTCGGCCAGTCGCAGAAACAGACCCATCTCGCCAAGGGTGTCGGCGACGTAGAGGTCGGTGTCGTTGTCCGGCTGACGGCCCTGGGAGCGCAGGGCGAAGCGGTAGCCGTCCCGGGTCAGGGCGGCGGCGATGGCGGCGCTGCGTTCCGGGTGGCGGGGGATCAGGATCAGGCAGAGGCGGTCGGTCAGCTTGTCCAGCGCGCGGACGATGGCGATTTCCTCGCCGTCGTGGGTGCTGGCGGCCACGACCACGGGCCGGTCGCCGATGGCGGCGCTGAGCCTGGTGAAGGCCGCGCCGTCATGCGGCGGGGCCTCGCCCGCCAGCTTCAGGTTCACATGGCCGTCGATCCGGGCGCCGAGGCTTTCCAGCCGGTCGGCGGACACGCCGTCCTGCGGCAGGACCACGTCGAAGGCCGACAGGATTTCACGCGCCGCGCCGGGGAAGCGCCGCCAGCCGGCGACGGTCTTTTCGGTGATGCGGGCGCTGGCCAACACCAGCTTCACCCCGCGACGACGCGACTCCAGGATCAGGTTCGGCCACAGCTCGCTTTCGACGAAGATTCCGACGACAGGCTTCCATTTCGTCAGGAAGGCGTCGACGGCGCCGGGGGCGTCGACGGGAGCAAACTGGTGGATCACGCCCTCGGGCAGGCGGCGGGCCAGCAGGTTGGCGGACGTCAGCGTACCGGAGGTGACGAGGATGTTCAGGTCCGGGCGGACGGCGCGCAGCCGCTCGACCACGGGCAGCAGGGAGAGCGTCTCGCCGACGCTGACGCCGTGCAGCCAGACGACCTCTCCGTCCGGGCGCGGGACGCGGGTGATCCCCAGCCGTTCATCGACGCGAACGGGGTCTTCCTTGCCCTTCTTCGCCCGACCGTCGAGCAGGCGGGGGGCCAGAGGCTCCAGCATCCGGGTCAGGAGCCGGTAGAGGATCAGGGCGGGGCTCAAGGTCAGACCCGCTTCAGGCCGGTGATGGCGTCGGCCTCGGCCTCCACCGCATTGAGACGCTCGGTCCAGGCGGCGACGACGTCGGCCATTTCGGCGCCTTCGGGATAGTCAGCCGCGTCCCAGACAATGGCCCCCTTGCCGAAGGGCAGGGGCAGGACCGCCTTGTCCCAGCTGTTCAGACGGATGGCCGGATTGCAGCTCAGGCCGATGAACAGGGCGGGGGCGCCCGAAATCTTCGCCAGCATGGGCAGGCCCTCGGCCATCTGGCGGACGGGGCCGCGCGGGCCGTCAGGGGTGATGGCCAGACCGCCGACCTTCAGCTGCTTCAGCCCGTCGCGGAGGGCCTGTGTTCCGCCCTTGGCCGCCTTGGCCTTGTCCTTGTTGGTCGAGGAGCCGCGCACGGCGGGGAAGCCCTGACGGGCGACGGCCTTGGCGATGAACTCTCCATCCGCGCTGAGCGAGATCAGGGCCTTGGCCGGGGTGGCGCGATCCAGCGGCCAGCAGGCGGGGCTGAGGCCGATGCGCGAGTGCCAGAAGACGGCCAGCACGCCGCCGCCCTGTTTCCACACGGCTTCGGCCGCGCCCTCGTTCTGATGGGTCCAGCGGATGGTGGCGAAGCAGAAGCGCATCCATGCGGCGAGCACCCACGCCAAGGTGTTCTGGATGAAAGGAATGCGCAGGGGCCTCATGAAAGCCCTCCCCTCGAGCGGGAGGGTTGGGTGGGGTGGGGGCAGGTCATTGCAAGACGAGCCTTAAAGGCTCCGTCGCCTCGCGCGCCATACTCCGTGACAGTGTGCCGCCACCCCATCCCCCGGCCCCTTCCCCCTCGAGGGGAAGGGGAGATGTTCGACGGGACACTCACGACACCACCTCGACCGGATCACCGTCGAGGGACTGTTGTTTGGCCAGACGGGCGTAGAGGCCGCCTTTCTTCACGAGGGCCGAATGGGAGCCCTGTTCGACCACCTTGCCCGCCTCGATCACATAGATGCGGTCGGCGTTGCGGACCGTGGACAGCCGGTGGGCGATCATCAGGGTGGCGCGGCCCTCCATCAGACGCTCCAGCGCGGCCTGAACGAGGGTCTCGCTCTCGGTGTCGAGGGCGCTGGTGGCCTCGTCCAGCAGGAGGATCGGCGCGTCCTTCACGAAGGCGCGGGCGATGGCGATGCGCTGACGCTGGCCGCCGGACAGGCGCAGGCCCGCTTCGCCCGCGCGGGTCTGGTAGCCCTCGGGCAGGGCGGTGATGAAATCGTGGGCGGCGGCGCTGGCGGCGGCGGCCTCGATCTCGGCCTGGGTGGCGCCGGGGCGGCCATAGGCGATGTTGGCGGCGATGGTGTCGTCGAACAGGAAGGGCTCCTGCGTCACCAGCGCGATGCGGCTGCGCAGGTCGTGCAGCTTCAGCTCGCGGATGTCCCGACCGTTCAGGGTCACGGCGCCGGCGGTGACGTCGTAGAAGCGGGGCAGCAGGCTGAGGATGGTCGACTTGCCGCCGCCGGACGGTCCGACGAGGGCGATAGTCTCGCCCGGCTTCACGGTCAGGGAGACGTCCGACAGGGTCGGGGCGCCGCCCTCGGCCGCCGGGGCGTAGGCGAAGCTGACGTGGTCCAGCGCCACGGTGACCGGCCCGGCGGGCAGGTCGGCGGCGTCGGGCGCCTCGCGGATTTCCGGCTGGATGTCGAGCGAGCCGAACAGACGACGCGCGGCGGTCAGGCCCTCGGTCATCACGGTCTGGAGGTTGGTGACCTGACGCAGCGACTGGCCCGCCGACATCAGCAGGCCGATGTAGGCGGCGAAGGCGCCGACGCTCATCTGGCCCTGACGCGCCTGCCAGCCCGCATAGGCCATGACGGCGGCGACCACGATCATGGCGACCAGATTGGAGAAGGGACCGGCGAAGGCGCGGCTGTCGGCGGACTTGATGACGTGACGCTGGCGGCGGGCGACGACCTCGCCGACGCGGGCTTCCTCGGCCGCCTCCCGGTTCTCGATCTTGATCAGGCGGACGCCGTCGAGGTTCTCCATCAGGGCGGTCGACAGGTTGCCGGTCTCGACCATGGCGCCGGTGGTGGCCTTGCGCATCCGCTTGCCGAAGCGTTGAAGGACGTAAGCGATCAGGGGCGCGCCCAGCAGGACGATCAGGGTCAGCTTCCAGTCCGACCACGCCATGTAGGCGATGACCGCGATCAGGGTCAGGCTGTGCTGGGTGTAGTTGACCACGCCGTTGGTGAAGGCCTCGCGCACCAGATTGGCGTCGAACAGGACCGAGGCGACGAATCCGCCCGAATGCTGGCTGCGCAGGCGGGCCAGATCGGCGCGGATCATCGAGCCGAACAGCTTGACCTGAATGTCGCCGACGATGCCGTGGCCCAACCGGTTGACCAGCGCCGCCTGACCCAGCGCCGCGATGGTCCAGATCACCCCGGCCCCGACGATGATGGCGGGAATGCCGATCAGGGCATGCTCGGGCTGAATGGTGATGACGCGCCAGATGGTGACCGGCTTGCCCAGGAACAGGCCGTCGATGGCGGGTTGCAGCAGTTGCAGCACGGTCGCGGCCATGACGCCGACCACGGCGGCGCAGGCGATGGACAGGAACAGCGGCGTCCGGTGGTGCGAAAGATAGTCCCGCCAGATACGCCCCAGCAGCGGGCGCAGGGCTTCCTTCTCATCGTCGGCGGGGGCGGGCGTCGTCATCGCACCGAGGTCGGACGACGGGGGAAGGAAGTCAAGCCGCCTATGACTTGAGTGATGTCCGGGCGTCCTCGTCGGTGATCAGAATAACGCCTTCCGCGCCCTCGATGCGTTCGGCGGGCGCGACGGTGGGATTGGAAGGATAGCGTGAACCGTCGAACTTGAGCCGGGCTTCATAGCCGTTGATGAGTCCGCCGCCGCCGACACGCACACCGATGTCTGGCAAGCCGTTTGTTCGGGTTGAAAGCACCCGGACAGGGGCGCGAGTGACCGACGTGTCGCCCAGCACCGCATAGGTTCCGCCGGTCTTGCGCAGGATCAGCAGTTTGCAGCCTCCGCTGCCGCAGAATTCCGGTCCGACCAGATAGACCAGTGTCAGGGCCTGCTCGCCTTCGCCCACCTCGCGCGCGACGTACCCGAGCGGCGCCATCGCATCGGCCGTCCGCTCTTGCAGAAACGCCGTGAGAGCCGGGTCGGCGCCCGGTGCGGGCGTTGCGGCAGGCGCGGGGCGCTGCAGGTCAGCTGCGGAGCTTGCCTCGGTCGGCGTCCCCGTCCCGGCGCCGGGCCGGCAACCCACGATCAGAAGGGCCGTGGCGACAAGGGTGACAGCTTTCATGGCGGCTCTCCTGTGGTCGGTAGCGTAGACTCAAACCGCCAGATGACGATTGGCTCCAGACCCTCTATCTCCACACTCATGTCGTCCTACGATCTCTCCACCCGCGCCGGCCGCTTCAAGGCGCGCTGGGACTATGTCTGGAAGGACCACGCCTTCCTGCGGCGGTGGTTCATGAACGCCCACTGGCTGGGGCCGGATCTGGTGCGGACGAACCAGCCGTCACCGCGACAGCTGGCCTACTGGAAATCGCAGGGGATCAAGACGGTCATCAACCTGCGCGGGGCGCGGGATGAGGCCTATTATGCGCTGGAGAAGGATGCGTGCGAGCGGCTGGGCCTGACCCTGATCGACGCGCCGCTGGACAGCCGCGATCCGCCGCAGACGGATCGCATCCACCGGGCGAAGCGGCTGTTCGAGACGATCGAATATCCGGTGCTGATCCACTGCAAGTCGGGCGCGGACCGGGCGGGGATGATGGCGGTCTTCTATCGCCACTTCCATCTGGGCGAGCCGATCAGCGAGGCCATCGGCCAGCTGTCGAAGAAATACCTGCACCACCGCGAGGGGCTGACGGGGGTGCTGGACTATACGCTGGAGAAGTATCTGAAGGAGGTGGAGCCGACGGGCGTCAGCTTCCTCGATTGGGTCGACAGCCCGGCCTATGATCCGAAGGCGATACGAGCCGAGTTCAAGGGGCAGTGGTGGGGCACCCTGCTGACGGAAAAACTGCTGAAGCGGGAGTAGGGCTCAGCCCTCCGATCAGCCCCAAGGGCCGCGCGGGCCGTCCGGCGAGGTGGGATTGGATCCGCGCTCCTGCGCCAGTTCGGCCTCGCGGCGAGCCTTGCGCCGGGCTTCCCAGTTCCGGAACCAGCGGGTCCAGGCCATTTCATTGCGCAGGGCCATGACCCAGATCGCCAGAGACATCAGCAGGAAGACCAGCATGCTGATCTCCTCGACGCCGAGGGTGCGGCCAAACAGGGTCATGGCGCGGTCTCCGGTTCCTGAGGCAGGCACAATGCCTGCCCCGGCTTAGTGTTCCGCCGCGTCGCCGCGCGGGTCGATCAGGCGGTGGGCGTGCAGGATGAAGTAGCGCATGTGGGCATTGTCGACCGAAGCCTGGGCCTTGGCCTTCCAAGCCTTGCGCGCTTCCTCATAGTTGGGGAAGGCGCCGACGAACTCGATCTGGCTGACATCGCGGAAGACGGGCGCGTCCAGATGGCGCAGCTCGCCGCCGATGACGATGTGAAGAAGTTGGGCCGGATCGGCGTTCGTGGTCATGTTCTCGTTCCCGGGGGGAGGGCAGTCAGGGGTGTCACCGTCCCACGAGCAGGTTGAGATCACCTGAAGAGACGGATCAGCGGGGCGCGAGCGGAATAGGCCCTGTGCGCTTCAGGATCAACGGGTGGAGGCCCGGAGCGGCGCAGATCAGGCTGGTTTGTCGCGGATCGGGCTGGTTGAACCGCCACGGAAGACCGTGGTGGTCGCTGACCTTGGCGCCGGACTCCTCGGCGATCAGGGCGCCGGCGCAGACGTCCCAGTCCCATTTCGGCGTCAGAGCGATGGCGGCGTCGAAGGCGCCCGCGGCGACCAGGGCCATGCGGTAGGCGAGGGCGTTGCGCTTCTCATAGCGCATGGGCGGCCAGGGCTCGGGCCACAGCGGGCCCTCCATCAACCGGGCGTCGGCCAGCACCGAGGCGTCATCCAGATCGGTGGTGTCGGACGGGGTGATCGCGTGCTCATTCAGGCTGGCCCCGCCGCCGAGTGTGGCGACGAAGGTCTCGTTCAGCATCGGCGCATGAATGACGGCCGCGACCGGGCGGCCGTCCTCGACCACGGCGATAGGGATACACCACCACGGCTTGTCCTTCATGTAGGCAACGGTGCCGTCGATGGGGTCGACCACGAAGATGCGCCGCTTCGTCAGACGCTCGGCGGTGTCGGCGGTTTCCTCGGACAGCCAGCCGTAGTCGGGCCGGGCGGCCAGCAGCCGGTCGCGCAGCAAGGCGTCCACCGCCAGATCGGCGGAGGTGACGGGCGAGCCGCCGGACTTGGACCAGATCTTCAGACCGGCCTCGCGCTCGGACAGGGCCAGTTCGCCGGCGGCGAGGACCGCCTCGCGGATGAGTTCGAGATCGTCCGCGTAATCCGTCATTTGCCCGCGATGGCCACCGCGTCGAACAGCAGGGACGGGCTGTTGAAGCCGCCCCGGAACTCAAGGTCCGAGGCGGGGATCAGACGGGCCCACAAATCCTTCAGATTGCCCGCGACCGTGACTTCACTGACCGGATAGGCGCGCTCACCGTTCTCGAACCAGAAACCCGAGACCCCGGCGGACCAATCGCCCGTGTTGCCGTTCAGCGAGGGGCCGAACATGGAGGTGATCAGCAGGCCGGTCCCGGCGGCGCCCATCAGACCATTCAGGTCCTGCTCGCCGGCTTCGAGGTGCAGGTTGTGCGTTGAGACGCCGGGAGGACCGGCGAGGCCGCGCGAGGCGTGCCCGGTCGAGGCGAGACCCAACTGGGCCGCGCTGGAGCTGTTCATCAGCCAGGTGGTCAGAACGCCGTCCTCGACGATGGATTGCTTCCAGACCGCGACGCCTTCGTCATCGAACGGGGTGGAGCCGAGGCCGCGCGGACGGAAGGGATCGTCGATCAGGTTTACGCCCTTCGGCAGAACAGCCTGGCCGAGCCTGTCCTTCAGGAAGGAGGTGCCGCGGGCGATTGATGCGCCGGAGATGGCGCCCAGCAGGGGCGACAGGACCTGGGTGGCGATGCGGTTCTCGAAGATCACCGGTGCGGTGGTCGAGGCGATCTTGCGCGGGCCGGTGCGTTCGACGGCGCGCTTGCCCGCATAGGCGCCGATGGCTTCGGCGGAGGGCAGGTCGGAGAGGTGGCGCACGGCGCGGTGCTCGCCGCCGCGTTCCATGGCGCCGTCCTTCTCGGCGATGACGCCGACGCCCAGCGAGAAGGCCGAGCCCTGATAGGCGCCGTCGAAGCCGTGCGAGGTGACCAGACGCCAGCGGCTGGACGAGGTGGCGGCATGACCGCCCTCGGACTTGGCGACACCTTCCACGGACAGGGCGGCGGCCTCGGCGGCGGCGGCGGCGGCCTCCAGCTCGGCGGCGCTGCGCTCGGTCGGGTCATGAAGGTCGAGATCGGGGAAGGGGCCCTTGGCCAGACGATCCTGCGGCGCGAGACCGGCCCAGGGGTCTTCCGGGGCGAGGCGGGCCATGGCGACCGCGCGTTCGACCAGACGGGCGCGGGTCTTGTCCGACAGGTCCGAGGCCGAGACGGTGGCCTGACGCTTGCCGATGAAGACGCGCAGGCCGAGATCGCGGCTTTCCTCGCGTTCCACATCCTCCAGCGCGCCGTTGCGCACGCCGATGGAGAGGGAGGCGCGTTCGGAGGTCACCGCCTCGGCGGCGTCCGCGCCGGCCTTGAGGGCGGCGGCGATCAGATCGGGCAGGATGTCGGAGGCGGCGGCGTCACGCGGGGAGGTCATGCCCCGATATGGCCGGGCCTCCGTCCGCGCGCAACCGCCGTCAGAAGACGGCGGCGAAGATCAGCAGGCCCGCAGAGCCGATGAAGGTCAGATAGGTCAGGATCATGCCGAGCATCCGGCCGACGGCGGGCTGCTTCTCCTGACCCATGCCCCAGGCGTGCAGGACTCGGCCGATGAAAAAGGCGCCGCCCACGGCGTGAACGATGGCCGCGCTGTAGAAGACCGCGACCACGGCAAGGGCGACCAACGCCAGCGGGACATACTCAATGGCGTTGCCGAAGGCGCGGGTGGAGGCGGTCAGGGCAGGGTGGCCGCCGTCGCCGACCGAGACCTTCAACTTGCGCCGTCCGGCGCTGATCCGCATCGACAGCCACAGGATGAACAGCAGAGACAGGCCGGTCCAGAGGGCGACGGCGCGGAACGCCTCGGTATGAAAGGCCAGGGCCTGTTCGATGCTCATGGTGTCCCTCCCCGGGAATATGGTCAGTTTTCGCGCGCGACCGGATAGAGCCGGTAGTGATCATCATAGAACGGCGTGCGCTCGTAGAACCACTGCAGGCGGGCGTCGCCGTTGGCGGCGAAGTCGGGCTCGGCGGCCAGCTTGGCCTCGAACTCGGCCTTCAACGCCGGATCGGCGGCCATCATGCGCTCGGCCAGCGGGGCGATGGCGTAGCCTTCGATGTATTCCACACGGCTGAGGACCTCGGGGAACATGCCCCAGGCGAAGAAGCTTTCGGACGACTGCGGTTCCAGCAGCAGAACGACGATGTCGCCCAGCGGCTGGTCGGTCGGCACGCGGACCGAGCCGGCCGGGAAGGTCCAGTCGCGCTGGAGCGGCGTGACCTGCGTCACGGTCGTCTGGACGTGGCCCTCGTTGGCGCGCGTGGCGAGGCGCGGATCGTTCAGGCGCAGCATCTCGACGGGCACGGTGCGCGGAGCGGTCAGGGTCTCCATGGTCACGCCGTGGATGCGCAGGCGTTCGATGATGTCGGTGCGATAGGACGGCACCCAGTAGGCCTCGGGCCGGCGCAGGGTCAGCGTCGGGTGCGAGGCGTAGAAGGGCATCTGCCAGACCTGCGGGTCCGGTTGGCCCAGCCAGCGGATCTCCCGGCGGCCCGAGGCGGGGCTGTCGTAAGTCTCGTAGGTGATGCCCTTGAAGGCGCGCGTCGAGGACGGCTGTTCGTCAGACGCGAAGTTGGCCGGTATCTCGGCGGGACGCAGGGCGCTGTCGGCGGCGATGGCGGTGCGCAGGCCCGCCCCCTCGGTGGCCAGCAGTTTCAGGGTGCGCTCAAGGAAGACATAGGTTCCCAGAACGCGCTGTTCGTGCGGCTTGAGGCTGTGGTTCTCGATCAGGATGGTCGGGACGTGAGCCGCCGAGCCCCAGCCGTTGGAGAACCGCTCGCCCAGCCCGCCGTCGTTCAGGCCCGCGCGCGGGTTCTGGTCGTCGATGCCGAACACCAGTTCGCCGGGGATGTGGCCGCGGGCCTCGAGCGCCGCATTGATCGCGGGCTTGAAGGCGTCGTCCAGCCAGCGGGCCGTGGCGGGCGAGCGGGAATACAGGCCGTTCTCGCCATTGTAGCCGTAGGTGACGTCGTACTGGTAATCCATGCCGTCGGTGACGTGGATGTCGACGTAGAGGTCGGGCCGGTACTTCACGATCAGGCCGCGCACCGCCCGCATCTCGGGCTGGTCCAGCTTCAGGTAGTCGCGGTTGAGGTTCTGGTTGGTCGCCGTGTTGCGCCAGCCCTGAATACGGGGCCCGCGCTGGTTCGGGCGGCTGTAGGCGCTCGCGCGCTCGTGCCCGTCGACGGACAGGATCGGGATCAGGATCAGGTTGACCCGGTCCAGCAGGTCATCCTTGCCGTAGAAGGCGATGTCGCGCAGCAGCATCATGCCCGCGTCCTTGCCGTCGATCTCGCCGGGGTGGATGCCCGCCTGCGCCAGCAGCACCGACTTGGACGGATCGAAGGTCGCGCCGTCCTTCGAGGCGATGACGGCGTAGATCGGGCGGCCCTCGGGCGAGACGCCGAACTGTTCAATGCGGATCAGGTCCGAGGCGGCGTCCAGCCGGTCGAACCACGCGCGGGTGTCAGCATAATCGGGGCTGAAGTCGTGGTCGGGATCAGCCTCGAACGCGGTGACCCACGGGTCGGAGGCGTCGCGCAGCAGGTCGCGGCTGGCGCCGTTCCATTCCGGAGCCGGGGGCAGGAAGGGCTGATCCCACGGCGCTGTGTTGGAAACAGACTGGGCCATGGCGGGACTCGCGAACAGGAGGGCGGCTGCGATCAGAAGGGGCGTGCGCATGGCGCCCTTCCTCGACCAAATGACGGGTTGCCGCAAGCGGGTCAGGCTTAACCGGTGACCCCGAGCGCGGGCGACCAGGCGCCCGAGGCCATCAGGTGGATCGCGGCCTGAGACGCGCTCCACAGGCTGTAGGCGAGCACGATCAGAAGGGCGGCGATGACGACGGGGCGCCACGGCGCGAACGCCGCGACGGCGGTGGTGCTGAAGAATATGCCGAAGCCCACCCACAGGCGGACGGTGGACAGGGCGGCGAAGCCCGTGTTGACGCTCATCAGTCCGAGGAACAGCAGGCCGACGCAGAGGTTGGCTGTCATGATGCAGCCGAACACCAGCCTGCGGTGCTTCCAGAAATGCTGGTCGAGATCTATCCGGCCGTGTTGGCCCTCGGCCGTCAGGCGGGGGAAGGTCACGCTGGCGGCGACATAGAAGGTGGAGGCGATGATCAGCCCGACGATCAGCAAGGCCGAATTGAACGGCGCGCCGCGGAAGATCACCCAGGCCTGGTTCCAGAAAGTGACGACATCCAGCGCGACGAAGGCCGCCAGCACGGGGGTCAACCAGCCGAAGCGAACACGCTCCTTCTCATGCAGCACGCGGGCGAAACCGCCGACGAGTTCGGCGACGCACAGGCCCAGCAGAAGGCCGTAGAAGCTGAAGAAGAACTCGAACGCGCTCATGGCCCCACCCTTGTTCCGGGCAACCTATGCCTTGGGGCGCCGTCCGTCACCCTGTCCGCCCCCGCAAACGCAAACAGCCGGCGCCGCTCCCGGAGCAGGGGCGACGCCGGCTGTTGAAAGCCGGATGGGCCTTGCGGCGTCAGGCGCCGCGCTTGGCGACCAGGCGGTCGACGGTGGCCTGGGCCTCGTTGCGACGGGTGGTGTGCCCGGCGATCTCGGCGCGTTGGGCGGCGCTGAGACCACCGGCGGCGGCGCCCTGCTCCTGGATCGCTTCGATCTGGGCGTTCAGGTCGGCGACGGTGTCCTGGGCGTCCCAAAGCTGCTGTTGTTCAGCGGGGGTGAGGCGCGGCGGCTGCACGCGACGCGGACGCGAGGCGCCGCGGGCCGAATTGCGACCGGTCAGGACCTGCGCGTCGGAAATGGTCGGAATGCTGATCACCGGCATGGCGGTGGCGACGGCGAGAACGGCGATGAGTGCGCGCATGAGGGGCTCCGTGTCCAAGCGAAGCCCGGACGTTAGATTACAAGACTGTCATTTGGGAAGCGTTTTTCTGACACAGATGTTGCACTGCATCGTGAACAGCGGCGCCGGGAACACAACGGGCGCGACTACCTCCAGATCGGCGTCTTGTCGCCGGGCAGGCCGAGGCGGTCCCACATGTCTGAGACGCGGTCGATGACCTCGGTCTCCATGCGGATTTCCTCACCCCACTCGCGCTTGGTCTCCGGCTCCCACTTGTCGGTGGCGTCCAGACCGATCTTCGAGCCCAGCCCGCTCTCCGGGCTGGCGAAGTCGAGATAGTCGATCGGGGTGTTCTCGATCAGGGTGATGTCCCGCGCCGGGTCCATCTTGGTCGAGATGGCCCACATGACGTCCTTCCAGTCGCGGGCGTTGATGTCGTCGTCCACGACGATCACCCACTTGGTGTACATGAACTGGCGCAGGTAGCTCCACACGCCCAGCATCACGCGCTTGGCGTGGCCGGGATAGGCCTTCTTCATCGACACCACGGCGATGCGATAGCTGCAGCCCTCGGGCGGCAGCCAGAAGTCGGTGATCTCCGGGAACTGCTGACGCAGCAGGGGGATGAAGACCTCGTTCAGCGCTTCCCCCAGCACCGAGGGCTCATCCGGCGGGCGGCCGGTGAAGGTGGTGAGGTAGATCGGGTCCTTCCGCATGGTGATGGCGGTGACCTGGAAGACCGGGAAGGTCTCGACCGAGTTGTAGTAGCCGGTGTGGTCGCCGTAGGGTCCCTCGGCGTGGTGCTCGTCCAGCAGGACATGGCCTTCCAGCACGATCTCGGCCTGGGCCGGGACCATCAGCGGCACGGTTTTGCAGGGTACCAGCTCGGCCTTGGCGCCGCGCAGCAGGCCGGCGAACTGATACTCCGACAGGGTGTCCGGCACCGGGGTCACGGCGGCGAGGATGGTGCCCGGATCGGCGCCGAGCACGATGGCCGCGGGCAGGGGCTCGCGCGAGCCGGTCTTCTTGTGACGGGCGTAGTGCTGGGCGCCGCCGCGGTGGGCCAGCCAGCGCATGATCGCCTTGTCCTTGCCCAGCACCTGCATGCGGTAGATGCCGAGGTTGAAGTCGTCCTCGCGGGCGTCGGACGGCCCCTTGGTGACGACCAGACCCCAGGTGATCAGCGGCGCGGGCTCGCCGGGCCAGCAGCCCTGGATCGGCAGCGAGGTCAGGTCGATCTGGTCGCCCTTCAGCACCACCTGCTGCACGGGCGCGGTCTTCACCGTCCTGGGGCGCATGGCCATGACGGTCTGGGCCAGCGGCAGCATCTCCATCGCGTCGCCGAAACCGCGCGGCGGGGTCGGGTTGCGAAGGAAGGCCAGCAGTTCGCCGACCTCGCGCAGTTCGGCGGCGGTGGTGCGTTGCTTCTTCTCCAGCGTCACCCCCATGGCGACCCGCTTCACCGTCCCGAACAGATTGGCGAGGCAGGGGATGGGGCTGATCGTGCCGTCCGGCATGACCGGCTTTTCAAAGATCACCGCCGGGCCGCCGTTGCGCAGCAGCCGGGTCTGAATCTCGGTCATCTCGAGATGAGTGGAGACCGGCTCGCTTACCCGAACGAGCTCGCCCTCGGCTTCGAGGATTTCGATGAAGTCGCGCAGCGATTTGTAGGCCATGGGCGGAGGCTTAGGCGGACCGACTGGTTCTGTCACGCCGCCTTTGCCGTGTCGCGTCAGCGCAGACCCGACCTCAAGCCCATTCTTCGTCCCACTGGAAGGCCTTGTCGAGCCAGTCGCCGAGGCGGCCGTCGGGACGGGCGAGGGCGTGGATGCGGTCCATCTCTTCCGCCGACAGTTCGAAGTCGAAGATGTCGAAGCTTTCCTCGGCGCGGCTGACCTTGCTGGTGCGGGGGATGGCGATGATGTTCTGCTGGATCAGCCAGCGCAGGGTGACCTGACCGGCGGACTTGCCGTGCGCCTTGCCGATCTCGATCAGGGTCGGATCGGTGGCGATGTTGCCTTGGGCCAGCGGCGACCATGCGGTGATCGACGAGCCCAGTTCCTTCGCCGTGGCGATCAGCGACGTGAGTTTCAGGTAGGGGTGATACTCGACCTGGTTGGTGACCAGTTTCGCCTTCGACAGGGTCTGGGCGCGGGCGAAGTCGAACGACGGGAAGTTCGACAGGCCGATGCTCTTCGTGAAGCCCTGCTCCAGCGCCTCATTGAGGGCGCCCAGCGTCTCCTCGAACGACGGCTCGGGTTTGGGCCAGTGCAGCAGCAGCAGGTCGGGCGTGAAGCCCAGCGCCTCGGCGGACTCCTTCGCCTGCTTCAGCAGGTCGGCGCGGTGGAAGTGCGCGACCCAGATCTTGGTCGTCAGCCAGATGTCCTCGCGCTTCACATGGCCGGCGGCGATGGCGTCGCGGATGCCGTCGCCGACCGCCGCCTCGTTCTTGTAAATCCACGCCGTGTCGATGTGGCGGTAGCCGATACGCAGGGCCTCGGCGACCATCTTGCGGGCGTCGGCCGGCTCCAGATTCCAAGTCCCGAAGCCGAGCAGGGGGATGGTGTGGCCGTCGACGGTGATGGCGGGCTGGTCGGTCATGGGAAGGCTCCGGGCAGGGGAGGCGCTTACCTATGCTGTGACGCCGCCGGTTCAAGCAGCCAGTCCGCAATCTTGTCCCACAAAGGCTCCATCCCCTTCCGGAATGCGCCCTCGTGGCCGATGCGCTTCAGGCTGAAATCGGCGGGCGTGTGCACGGTAATGTCGCGCGGGGCGTTGGGATAGACCTGCATCAGGATCGGCCCGGTCGTGGGTGTGGCGATGGGATCGTCAGTGAATATCCACGAGTGGATCGGAGCGGTGACGGCGTCGAAGTGATGCGGCCTCAACTCATGCTTCAGCTCATCGAGGAAGTAGGGCTCCTTCAGGCACCAGCGTCGCCAGGTCTCGAAGACGCCGCGTGGCAGGTCGGTCCCGGCCCACAAGCCGCCGCCCTTGATATAGCCGTGCCGGACCAGGCTGAGCGGGCCGAAGCCGAGCCAGAAGAATAACTCCATGGGATTGTAGGACCGGTGGTGGCGGCCCCAGTAGCCGCTGCCAACCGAGACGAAGGCGTGCTTCGAAATCCGGTGCTGATTGGGCATGAAGCCGAGGAAATGGCCGCCGACGCTGTGGCCGACATGGACGACCGGCAGGTCCGGCGCGGCCTCGATCAGGGCGTCCAGCGCCGCGGGCATGTCGAGACGGCCCCAGTCGACATAGTCCATCTGCATCGCCGCCAGATCGTCTGGGCGCGAGCCCGCGATGCCGCGGAAGTCATAGGTCAGGACCGCCGCGCCCTTGCCCGCCAGATACCGGGCGAACCGGTCGTAGAACCCCTTGGGGAAGCCGGTGCCGGAACTGACCAGAACCGCCACGATCGGCTCGGAGGCGGAGACCAGCCGCATCGACAGCGGATAGCCGTCGGCGGCCGGGGCGGTGAAGTCGCGGATCGTCAGGTCGGTCACGATTGAGGTCCGTAGTGATTTGAAACGAACCTAGTGGATTGACCCGGCGTCAGGTCAAGAGCTTGGAGCCGGGCGACGGAACCGCTAAAGGCGGCGGCTGATTTGCCGAAGAGCCATTCCATGACCGACCTTCCTGACCGCCTGTCCGTCGATCCCGACAGCAAGTTCCACGATGCCGACCTGCTGGCGCAGGGCATCGGCGTCCGCTTCAAGGGCGAGGAAAAGACCAACGTCGAGGAATACTGCATCTCGGAAGGCTGGGTCCGTCTGGCCGTCGGCAACCGTGTCGACCGCCGCGGCAAGGCCCTGACCGTGAAGCTGCAGGGGCCTGTCGAGGTGTGGATCAAGGGCGACGCCTGAGCCCTGTGACGACCGTTGAGGGCGCTGCTGACACGCGGCGCCCCGACATGCTTCCCGGTGCGACAATGTGGGTCTAGGGTCCGGCTCCATCGTTGAGTCCCACCGGAGCCGCCATGCGTCTGTCCGTCCGTCTTCTCGCCGCCAGCGCCCTGGCGCTGGGCTTCGCCGCCCCGGCCTTCGCGCAGGACGCCGCGACCATCCAGCGGGCCGAGCGCATTCGGGACGCGGCGCTCGAGCAGAACATCGCGCTCGACTACGTCACCCGCCTGACCACCACCTTCGGCGCCCGTCCGGCGGGATCGCCCTCGGAGCAGGCCGCCGCCGAATGGGCGGCCGGCTACATGCGCCAGCACGGCTTCCAGAACGTCCGCATCGAAACCTTCCCGCTGATCGGCTGGGAGCGGGGCGAGGAGAGCGCCTCCATCGTCGGCGCGCATCCGCAGCGTCTGGTGGTCGCGGCGCTGGGCCATTCGCCCGGCACCAACGGCGTGATCGAGGCCGAGGTGGTGCGCTTTACCAGCCTTGAAGACCTGAACGCCGCCCCGGCCGGCTCGTTGACCGGCAAGATCGCCTATGTCGACGCGGGCCAGATGGTCCGCATGCAGGACGGCGCCGGCTATGGTCCGCTGACCCGCATCCGGGGCGCGGGGCCCGCCGCTGCGGCGTCCAAGGGGGCTGTGGCCTTCATCATGCGCTCGGTCGGCTCGGACGAGCACCGCATGCCGCACACCGGCACCACCCGCTATGTCGAGGGCCGCGTGCCCCTGCCGGGCTTCGCCCTGTCGGCGCCCGACGCCAGCCAGCTGTCGCGCCTGATCGCGAGCGGCGAGACGGTGCGTCTGCGTCTGTCCTCGACCGCCCATACCTATGAGACCGTGTCCCAGAACGTGGTCGGCGAGATCACCGGCGCCTCGCGTCCGAACGAGGTGATCGTGCTGGGCTCGCACATGGACAGCTGGGATCTGGGCACCGGCGCCATCGACGACGGCGCGGGCGGGGCGATCACCCTGGCCGCCGCCAAGGCCATCGCCGAAAGCGGTCGTCGTCCGGCCCGTACGGTGCGCGTGGTCCTGTACGGCTCGGAAGAAGTGGCCCAGCCGAACGACACCGGCAACGGTGGCGGCGCCTATCTGCGCGGCATCGGCGCGGCGGTGGAACAGCATATCATCGCGGGCGAAAGCGACTTCGGCGCCGACCGGGTCTATGCCCTGCAGCTGCCGCCCGGCGCCCAGAACAGCGCCTTCCAGCGCGCCGCGACGCAGGTGCTGTATCCCATCGGCGTGCTGGCCTCGGCCGAGCCGGAACTGCACGGCGGCGCCGACGTCGGGCCTCTGGCCGAGGCGGGGGTGCCGGTGTTCGGCCTGAGCCAGGACGGCACCCGCTATTTCGACCTGCACCACACCGCCGACGACACCCTGGACAAGATCGATCCGGAACAACTGAGCCAGAACGTGGCCGCGTGGGCCGGGCTGGTGTACCTGATCGCCGATTCCGACGTGGACTTCCGGGCCCTGCGCTCGGCGGCGAGTGCGCCTGCTCACTGACGGATCGCCGCGAGCGTGGCGAAATTGGTAGACGCAGGAGACTTAAAATCTCTCGGCTTCGGCTATGCGGGTTCGAGTCCCGCCGCTCGCACCATCTGTGGCCCATTGGCGTATGGCCCCGCATCGCTCTAGGTTCGGGCGAAGCAGTCAACGGGGCAGGGACGTGAACAAGGCCGTCAAGATCGACGACGTGGCGCGTCTTGCGGGCGTATCGCCCATGACCGTGTCGCGGGTGATGAACCGCGCGGCCGGTGTGCGGGAAAAGACCCGCGAGGTCGTACAGGCCGCGATCGAGGAGCTGGGCTATCGCCCCAACGCCGCCGCCCGCAATCTGGCGCGAGCCGGGGCCGGGCGACTGGGCATGCTCTATTCCAATCCCAGCGCCGGATACCTGACCCAATTCCTGCTGGGCGCGCTGGAAGGCGCGCATCAGGTCGGCGCACAGCTGGTGCTCGAGAAATGCGAAGCCGATCCTGACAGTGAAAGGGCGGCGGTGACGCGGCTGGCCGAAGGCGGGGTGACGGGCGTTGTCCTGCCGCCGCCACACGGCGAGAGCTGGGCGGCTCTGGCCGCGGTCAAGGCGAAGGGGCTGGCGGTGGTCGCCGTGGCGCCGGGCCGGTTCAAGTCGGCGGCTCCGGCGATCCGCATCGACGACCTCGCGGCCTCGGCCGAGATGACCCGCTATCTGCTGGAGCTGGGCCATCGCCGCATCGGCTTCATCAAGGGCGCCGCCAACCAGACGGCCAGCGCCGAGCGTCTGATCGGTTTCGAAACCGAGGTGGCGGCCTTCGCAGAGCCGGTGGAGGCGCTGATCGAGGCGGGCGAGTTCACCTATCGCTCGGGCTTCGACGCGGCGGAGCGACTTCTGGCGGCTGACCCGCCGCCGACAGCCATCTTCGCGTCGAACGACGATATGGCGGCTGCGGCCATCGCGGCGGCGCACCGGCGTGGGCTGGACGTGCCGCGTGACCTGACCGTGGTGGGCTTCGACGACATTCCGGTGGCGCAGGAAATCTGGCCCGCCCTGACCACCGTCCGTCAGCCGGTCGCCGAGATGGCGGAAACCGCCGTGCGCCTGTTGAGTGAGACGCAGGGCCCCGCCGACGAGGGTGAGAGCGGCGTCCAACATCTGATCCGGCACCAGCTCATTATTCGCGACTCCTCCGCGGCTCCGCGCGGCTAGAGCGCCGGCCGCCCGTCACGGGCCGCTTGACAGCTCATCTTTCTGGAAGAATGTTAGCGCTAACATCTGACGTCCCGCACGTATGGGGCGCGAGGGGGAAGCGTTGCGTATACAGGACTACCTTCCGGCCGATTGGCCCGAAGCCATACTGGCTGGGCGAGTGCAAACCGGGGATGGGCCGTCGCCCGTTCTGGTTCGCGAAGGTCGTCTGATCGACGTCAGCCTTACCGCCCCCACCATGGCCGACCTGCTGGCGCGTCCTGACGCGGCGACGGTCGAGGGCGTGGATATGGGGCCTATCGCGGATATGGACTTCCGCACGACCTGGAGCGGCGGCGACATCGAGCTGCTGTCACCGGTCGACCTGCAATGCATCAAGGCCTCGGGCGTGACCTTCGCGGTCTCTGCGATGGAGCGGGTGATCGAGGAGCGCGCGCGCGGTGATTCCACCGCCGCCGAAGGCATCCGCGCCGATCTGGGCCGTCGCATCGGCGGCGATCTGTCGGCGGTGAAGCCGGGCTCGGAGCAGGCGCAGGCCCTGAAGGCCGCCCTGATCGCAGACGGCATGTGGTCCCAGTATCTGGAAGTCGCCATCGGCCCAGACGCCGAGATTTTCACAAAGGCCCCGATCCTGTCGTCGGTCGGCTGGGGCGCCGAGGTCGGCGTCCATCCCGGCTCCGCCTGGAACAATCCTGAGCCTGAAGTGGTGCTGGTTTGCGACCCGTCGGGCCGGACGGTCGGCGCATCGCTGGGCAACGACGTCAACCTGCGCGACGTCGAGGGCCGTTCGGCTCTGCTGCTGGGCAAGGCCAAGGACAACAACGCCTCGGCCGCCATCGGCCCCTTCATCCGCCTGTTCGACGGTCGGTTCGGCATGGACGACGTCCGCAAGGCCGAGGTGCGCCTGGAGGTCATCGGACCGGACGGCTTCGTCATGGACGGGACCAGCAACATGGCCCTGATCAGCCGCGACCCGGAAGAGCTGGTGCGACAGGCGGCGGGCGCCAATCACCAGTATCCGGACGGCTTCGCCCTGTATCTCGGCACCATGTTCGCGCCGGTCGATGACCGTGGCCCGCCGGGGCTGGGCTTCACCCACAAGGTCGGGGACCGCGTGCGCGTGTCCTCGCCCAAGCTGGGCGTGCTGGAGAACATTGTGACCACGTCGGACAAGGCGCCGCCGTGGGTGTTTGGAGTGTCGGCCCTGATGCGCAACCTGGCGCAGCGCGGCCTGCTGGGGGCGAGCGTATGAGTGCCGCGATTTATCCGTCGCTGAAGGACAAGCTGGTCGTGGTGACCGGCGGCGGCTCGGGCATCGGCGCCGCCCTGACCGACGGGTTCGCCCGGCAGGGCGCCCGCGTGGTGTTTCTGGACATCGCGGTCGAGGACTCGAAGGCGCTGGAGGCGTCGCTGGCCGGCCTGTCGCCCGCGCCGGTCTTCCATCCCTGCAACCTGACCGACGTCGAGGCCCTGCAAGCCTGTCTGGCCGAGATCGCCGCAACGCACGGCCCGGTCGAGGTGCTGGTCAACAACGCCGCCAACGACGACCGCCACGCGCTGGCCGAGGTCACGCCCGCCTATTGGGAGGACCGGATCGCGGTGAACCTGCGCCATCTGTATTTCGCGACCCAGTCGGTGGCTCCGGCCATGCAGGCGGCGGGGCGGGGGGTGATCCTGAACCTCGGCTCGATCAGCTGGCATCTGGGGCTGCCCGAACTTTCGCTCTACGAAACCGCCAAGGCGGGGATCGAGGGGATGACGCGGGCGCTGGCGCGGGAACTGGGCGCCGACGGCGTGCGGGTCGCCTGCATCGTGCCGGGCAATGTGAAGACCCCGCGCCAGATGAAATGGTACACCCCGGAAGGGGAGGCGGAGATCGTCGCGGCGCAATGTCTCAAGGGCCGGATCGAGCCGCGCGACGTGGCCGCGCTGGCGATGTTCCTGGCGTCGGACGACGCCCGCTTCATCACGGGACATGAGTATTTCGTGGACGCCGGCTGGCGCTAGGCCGACGGTGATCTGAACGGGCCGATAGAGCCCTCTGGGAGGATTGAGAATGGCAGGACCGACGGGGGGCTCAGGCCCTGACATCGCGGGTGATGACAAGGTCAACATCGGCTTCATTATCGCCATCGTGGCCGTCGCCACGATCGGTGGTCTTCTTTTCGGCTATGACTCGGGTGCGGTGAACGGCACCCAGGCGGGGCTGCAGGCGCAGTTCAATCTGGACGCCAACGGGCTGGGCTTCACGGTCGGTTCGCTGCTGATCGGTTGCGCGTTCGGCGCCTTCTTCGCCGGTCGACTGGCGGATCTGGTCGGTCGTCGCACGGTGATGATCGTGTCGGCCGTGCTGTTCCTTGTCGGGGCCCTGATCCAGGGTGTCACCGACGTGCACGCCGTCTTCGTCGCCGCGCGGTTCGCGGGCGGCATGGCGGTCGGCGCGGCCAGCGTGCTGTCGCCGCTCTACATCTCCGAGGTCGCTCCGGCGAAAATCCGCGGACGGATGAGCACCGTGCAGCAGGTCATGATCATCAGCGGCCTGACCGCCGCCTTCCTGGTGAACTATTTCCTCGCCCAGAACGCCGGCAGCAGCTTGGGCGAGATCGCCGGGACGACGGCATGGCGCTGGATGTATCTGGCGCAGGCCGCGCCCGCCGCCGTCTTCCTGCTGGCCCTGTTCCTGATCCCGGAAAGCCCGCGCTATCTGGTCATGAAGGGCAAGGACCAGGCGGCCCGGGCCGTGCTGACCAAGTTGTTCGGCGCGGAGGCGGCTGCCCGCAA
This sequence comes from Brevundimonas sp. M20, assembly GCF_006547065.1. NCBI lineage: Bacteria > Pseudomonadati > Pseudomonadota > Alphaproteobacteria > Caulobacterales > Caulobacteraceae > Brevundimonas > Brevundimonas sp. M20. Next base: position 991,180 of record NZ_CP041243.1, read on the forward strand.
GATCGGCGAAATCCGCGCCAGCTTCACCGAAGGCCACCGCCCGAGCTTCAGGGACGTCACGGGCAAGTTCGGCTTCCGTCCGATCGTCTGGGCCGGTCTGGTTCTGGCGACCTTCCAGCAGTTCGTCGGCATCAACATCATCTTCTACTATGGCGAGACCCTGTGGCGGCTTGCCGGGGTGTCGGAGGAAGTCGCGCTGGAGCGCAACATCATCTCCGGCGCCGTCTCCATCGGCGCGGTGCTGCTGGCGCTGGCGGTGATCGACAAGATCGGCCGCAAGCCCCTGCTGCTGATCGGCTCGGTCGGCATGGCCCTGACGCTCGGCGCCATGACCTGGGCCTTCAGCGGCGCCGGCGCGGATGCGGCGGGGAACCTGACGCTGAGCGCCACCGCCGGCATGACCGCCCTGGTCGCCGCCAACCTGTACGTCATCTTCTTCAACTTCAGCTGGGGCCCGGTGATGTGGGTCATGCTGGGCGAGATGTTCCCGAACCAGATGCGCGGCTCGGCGCTGGCCATCTGCGGCCTGGCCCAGTGGGGCGCGAACTATCTGGTCGTCCAGAGCTTCCCGGGCATGGCCGAAGGTATCGGTCTGGTCGGCACCTACGCCCTGTACACGGCCGCCGCCGTGATCAGCGTCTTCCTGGTCCGCTCCTTCATCAAGGAGACCAAGGGCAAGGAACTGGAAGAAATGACCGGCTGACCATTCTCCCCGAACGGAGTACGGCGGGCGGCGCTTCGGATGCCTATCTGATGCGTCGCCCGTCGGGCTTCGACCTGTACGACTGACTTCTCCAAGGAATACCTCCCATGACCGACACCCTCGAGCTTTCGCACTGGATCAACGGCGAGCGCGTCGGGGGTGATCGCCCGGCCGAGAGCACCAACCCCTCTGACACGCGCGAGGTCGTGGCCCGCACGCCGGACGGCTCGGCGTCGGACGTCGATGATGCGGTGGCGGCGGCCAAGGCCGCCTTCCCATCGTGGTCGGAAGCCTCGCCGGAAGCGCGCTCGGATGTGCTGGACAAGGCCTCCAACCTGCTGATGGAGCGCAAGGAAGAGGTCGGCCGTCTGCTGTCGCGCGAGGAAGGCAAGACCCTGCCGGAAGGCATTGGCGAGACCGCTCGCGCCGCCCGCATCCTGAAATATTTCGCCGGTGAGGCCCTGCGCCTGCATGGCCAGAACCTGGCCTCGACCCGTCCGGGCGTGGAAGTCCAGACCTATCGCCAGCCGGTCGGCGTCTATGGCCTGATCACCCCTTGGAACTTCCCCATCGCCATCCCGGCCTGGAAAGCCGCGCCCGCGCTGGCGTTCGGCAATACGGTGGTGCTGAAGCCCGCCGGTCCGACCCCCGCGACGGCCGAGGCGCTGGTCGCCATCCTGCATGAGGCGGGCCTGCCCAAGGGCGTGCTGAACATGGTCATCGGTCGCGGCGGCGTCGGTCAGGCGATTGTCGATCACAAGGACGTCGCGGGTATCTCCTTCACGGGCTCACAGGGCGTCGGCGCCGGTGTGGCGGCGGGCGCGGTCAAGCGTCAGGCCCGCGTGCAGCTGGAGATGGGCGGCAAGAACCCGCTGATCGTGCTGGACGACGCCGATCTGGAGCGGGCGGTGAATATCGCGCTGGATGGCTCCTTCTTCGCCACGGGGCAGCGCTGCACCGCCTCCAGCCGCCTGATCATTCAGGACGGCATCCACGACAAATTCGTCGCCCTGCTGGCCGAGAAGGTCGCCGCGCTGCGCGTCGGCGATGCTCTGGACCCGAACACCCAGATGGGCCCGGCGGTCAGCGAGGCCCAGATGGAGACCTCCTACACCTACATCGACATCGCGCGCGGCGAGGGCGCCCGCATCGCCACCGGCGGCGATCGTCTGAAGCTGGACAAGCCCGGCTGGTACGTCCAGCCGACCCTGATCGCCGACACCGCCGCCGACATGCGGATCAACAACGAGGAAGTCTTCGGTCCCGTCGCCTCGACCATCCGCGTGAAGAGCTACGAAGAGGCTCTGGAGATCGCCAACGGCGTCGAGTTCGGCCTGTCGGCCGGTATCGTCACCAGCTCGCTGAAGCACGCGCGCGACTTCCAGCGCCGCGCCAAGGCGGGGATGACCATGGTCAACCTGCCGACCGCGGGCGTCGACTATCACGTGCCGTTCGGCGGGACGAAGTCGTCCAGCTATGGCGCGCGCGAGCAGGGCTTCGCCGCCGCGGAGTTCTTCACCACCATCAAGACCAGCTACAGCGCGGGCTGACCCCATGCAGATCGGAACCGAGCCCGTTCTGCTGTGGGACCTTCAGGCCGAGCTGGGCGAGGGGCCGGTCTGGGATGACCGCCGCCGCTGCGTCTGGTTCGTCGACATCAAGGGCCGTCGTCTGCACCGCTACGGCGTGGACGACGGCGCCCGGGACAGCTGGGATGCGCCGGAACAGATCGGCTTCGCGCTCCCTGCCGAGGACGGGTCGCTGATCTGCGGCGTGCGGGGCGGTCTGTACCGGTTCGATCCGGAAACGGGCGACTTCGCCCTGATCATCCGGGTGGAAGAGGATCGTCCGCAGAACCGCATCAACGACGGCTTTGTGGCTCCGGACGGGACACTGTGGTTCGGCACGATGGATGACAGCGAGGAGACCGTCTCGGGCGCTCTCTATCGCTGGCGGGACGGTGAGCTGACCCGCCACGACGACGACCATCGCGTCACCAACGGCCCGGCGCTGAGCCCCGATGGCCGGACCCTCTATCACCACGACACGACCGAGAAATGCATCTACGCCTTCGACCATGACGACGGCGAACTGAGCAACAAGCGCCTCTTCGCCGTGACCGAGGACGGCTATGCCGACGGGCCGAGCATGGACGAGGCGGGCGTGCTGCACGTCGGCCTGTTCAACGGCTGGGGCGTGGCGCGGTTCGCGCCCGACGGCACGCGGATCGGTAAGATCGAACTGCCGGTCCAGACGGTGACCAAGGCGGCCTTCGGCGGCGATGATCTGAAGAGCCTGTTCTGCACTACGGCCTGGCTGGGCAATGCCGACAAGCGCGCCGAGCAGCCGACGTTGGGCGGGCTGTATGCGCTGCGGGTCGAGACTCCGGGGCTTCCGCAGGCGCGGGTAAAACTGTGATTGAACTGCGTCACGGCAACTGGCGACTGGTCCTGCGGCCCGAGCTCGGGGGCTCCATCGGGGCGCTGAGCCGGGATGGCGTCGATATCCTGCGCAGGATGCCGGACGGCTCGACCGATGTGCTGGAGGCGGGCTGCTTTCCGCTGACGCCCTACGCCAACCGGATCGCCGGCGGGGTGTTTGCCTTCGAGGGACGGGAGATCGCCCTGCCGGTCCAGCCCGCGTTCGCGCCGCATGCCCTGCATGGGGACGGCTGGCTGAGCGCATGGGCGGTCGAGACGCGGGACGAGACTTCCGCGACACTGATCCATCGCCATGCGCCGGACGCCTGGCCTTGGGCCTATGAGGCGCGGCAGACGTTCGGGCTGACGGACGCGGGGCTATCGGTTGGCCTGTCGATGACCAATCTGTCGGATAGCCGGATGCCCGCCGGACTCGGCCTGCACCCCTATTTTCCGGTGACGGACAAGACCCGCCTGCGCTTCGATGCGGCGCGGGTCTGGGGCGGGGGCGTGGACGAGGTGCCGACGACCTTGCTGCCGGTGTCGGATGTCCATGACTGGTCGGGAGGAGCGCGCGTGATCGAGGCTCCGTTCGTGGACCACGCCTATGTCGGCGACGGCGCGGCGGTGTTGGCGGAGCCCGGTCGGACGACGACCGTCACGGCCTCCGCCAATGCGGGCTGGCGTCACATCTTCGTTCCCGGCGGCGACTTCTGCTGCATCGAGCCGGTGACGCACCGCCCGGACGCCGCCCACGCGCCCGACGGCGAGGCCAGCGGCTGGACCGTTCTGGCGCCGGGCGAAACCCTGACGATGCGGATGGACGTGACGGTTCAGGGCTGAGCCCCGTCCCGGATCGCGCTGCGCGCGTCCGGGATCACAAGAACTCAGGTCAGTGGTTGTCCCGGGCTTCGCCGAACTTGTCGATGATGCGGTGGTACTTCACCGCAGGCTCCAGCACCGCGCCGGTTTCCAGTTCGCCGACCATCCCGCGCTGGATCTCCTGCCAAGGGGTCTGGGACGCCGGATATTTGTAGCCCCCGGCGGCCTCGAAGGCGGCGCGGCGTTCGGCCAGTTCGGCGTCCGAAATCAGGATGTCGGCGCGCCCGGTGTTCAGGTCGATGCGCAGGCGGTCGCCGGTGCGCACCAGCGCGATATTGCCCCCCGTCGCCGCTTCCGGCGAGGCGTTCAGGATCGAGGGCGAGCCCGAGGTGCCGGACTGGCGCCCGTCACCGATGCAGGCCAGCGCCGAGACGCCCTTTTTGATCAGATAGGCGGGCGGTCGCATGTTCACGACCTCGGCCGCGCCCGGGTAGCCAACCGGACCCGCGCCGCGCATGACCAGCAGGGTCTGTTCGGTGATGCCCAGCGCCGGATCGTCGATGCGGTGGTGGTAGTCCTCGGGCCCGTCGAACACGACGACCGGGCCTTCGAAGGCGTTGAGGTCGTCCGGGTTGGACAGGTAGCGGTCGCGGAACTCGGGGCTGATGACGCTGAGCTTCATCACGGCGGTCGAGAACAGGCTGCCCGAGAGGACCATGAAGCCCGCGCGGGTCTTCATCGGGTTGTCGAACGGGCGGATGACGTCGGGCAGGTCCGAGACCTTGCCACGGCAGTTCTCGCCCATGGTCTTGCCGTTGGCGGTCATGGCGCCTTCGGCGATCAGGCCCTGTTCGATCAGCGCGCCGACCACGGCGGGCACGCCGCCTGCGTGGAAATAGTCCTCGCCCAGATACTCGCCGGCGGGCTGCAGGTTGACCAGCAGGGGGACGTCCAGCCCCTCGTCCTGCCAGGCCTTCAGAGGCACATCCACGCCCGCGTGGCGGGCCAGGGCGGTCAGGTGGATCGGGGCGTTGGTCGAGCCGCCGATGGCCGAGTTGACCACGATGGCGTTGTGGAAGGCCTCGCGCGTCAGGATGTCCGACGGCTTCAGGTCCTCGCGGACCATGTCCACGATCCGCTTGCCGGTCTCATAGGCGACCTGCGCCCGTTCGCGATAGGGCGCAGGGATGGCGGCCGAGCCGGGCAGGGACATGCCCAGGGCCTCGGCCAGCGAGTTCATCGTCGTGGCCGTGCCCATGGTGTTGCAGTAGCCGACCGACGGGGCCGACGAGGCCACCAGTTCGATGAAGCCGTCATAATCGATCTCGCCGGCGGCCATCATCTGGCGGGCCTTCCAGATGATCGTGCCGGAGCCGGTGCGCTCGCCCTTGTGCCAGCCGTTCAGCATCGGACCGACCGACAGGGCGATGGCCGGAATGTCGACGGTGGCCGCGGCCATCAGGCAGGCCGGGGTGGTCTTGTCGCAGCCGATGGTCAGGACCACGCCGTCCAGTGGATAGCCGTAAAGGCTCTCGACGAGACCGAGATAAGCCAGGTTGCGGTCCAGCCCCGCGGTCGGGCGCTTGCCGGTTTCCTGGATCGGGTGGACCGGGAACTCCATGGCGATGCCCCCGGCCTCGCGGATGCCTTCGCGCAGGCGCTCGGCCAGCACCAGGTGGTGGCGGTTGCAGGGGCTCAGGTCCGAGCCGGTCTGGGCGATGCCGATGATCGGCTTGTCCGACTGCAGCTCCTGACGGGTCAAGCCGTAGTTCAGGTAGCGCTCCAGATAGAGCGCGGTCATGTCGGGGTTGTCCGGGTTGTTGAACCAGGCGCGCGAGCGAAGCGGCTTTGTCATCTCAGTCAGTTCCAGCCGCCGTCGACGACGTAGTGTTGGTTGGTGATCGCCGAGGCATCATCCGAGGACAGGAAGACCACCACGCGGGCGATGTCGTCCGGGACCAGCGGGCGTTTGATGCACTGGTTGGCGTAGATTTCCTTCTCGGTCTCCGGGGTGACCCAGAGCTCGAGCTGGCGCTCCGTCATGATCCAGCCGGGAGCCACGGCGTTCACGCGCACGCCATGCTCGCCGAAGTCGCGGGCCAGCGAGCGGGTCAGGCCCAGCACGGCGGACTTTGAGGCGGTGTAGGCGGGCATGCCGCCCTGGCCGATGATCCACGAGCAGGAACCCAGGTTGACGATTGAGCCCTTCTTCGAGCCGATCATGTCGGGCAGCACGGCCTGGGAGGCGAAGAACTGGTGCTTCAGGTTCACGGCCACGCGGCCATCCCAGTACTCTTCCGTCACCTCGAGGGTGGCGTGGCGCTCGTCGTGGGCTGCGTTGTTGATCAGGATGCCGATGGGGCCGAAACGGGCGCGGACCTGTTCGATGGCGGCCCTGAGCGCCGGGATATCTGTCACGTCGCAGCGGACGAACTCGACCGAGGGAGACAGGGCCTTGGCCAACGACTCGCCGCGAGGGTTATCAAGGTCCAGAACGCCGACGCGCGCGCCCTGCGCCACGAAGGCGCGGGTGATCGCCTCGCCGATGCCGCCGGCGCCGCCGGTCACGATGACCGTCGCGCCTTCGAGGTCCGGATAGATCGCCATCTCGCTCCCGCCGCCCAAAGGGCCACATCCAAGGTTTTATTCTTGGCTTGATTTTTGTGCGTAAAAAATGACGCCGAGGGAGGCTTTCGTCAACGCCGGATCGGGCGTCAGCTCGCGGAATGTCCCATTTCACTCGAGATCGCCGCCGCCGCGCGTTGCAGTTGCTCGACCGAGTCGGTGATCGAGCCGACGGCGGGGGTCCGCTCGATGTAGGGCGTGATCAGGGTGGCCAGAATGCCTTCGGCGCCGATGATCGGGGCGACCAGATCGGTGACCCCCTTCACGAAGTCGCTCGGGCGCTCGGCGTGTCCCTCGGCTGCGGCGGCTTCGGCGGCGGCGATATAGTCGGCCACGCGTTTCTTGCCATACCGGGCGGACAGGGTCTCACGCATATGCGCCTGCATCCGCTCGCCGGCGAAGCCATAGAACAGCAGGCCTGAGGTGGCTTCCAGAATGCTGCGGCGATAGCCGATACGGACCGAGTAGCCGAGGTCGCCGGGCGCCTCGATGCGGGCGACGACGACGATCTGGTCATCCGAGCGGACCACGAGGTGGCAGGACTGCACGGTCGAATCGGCCAGCTCGCGCATGTGGGGCAGGGCGGCCTCGACCAGATCCTTGGCCGGGCCGTGGGCGATGCCGAGGGCAAACAGCCGGTTGGTCAGTCGATAACCGGACGTCGTCGGTTCGATATAGCCGCGGAACTCCAGCACCTGGATCATCCGGAACAGCTCGCTGACCGAACGGCCCAGCATGGCCGACATCTGCGACGGCGTCAGGGGCGCGCCGTGCTGGGACAGCAGCTCGAGAACGTCCAGCCCCTTTTCCAACGCCGGGGCGCGGTATTTGCGGCTTTCGTCGTCAACGCTGTCCAGCATGGAATCTCCCTCAGTCGCCAATGCCATATTGTTATCACCTGTAAAAGCGATTGCCGATTGTGAAAATTGAACCTAGCGTCGGACCTTCGAGCCGAAGACGGCCGGGGGAGACGATACCATGACGCTGGCGCCGATCGACCTGATCCTGCTCGCAATCTATGCGGTGTTCATTTTCGCTCTCGCCCAGTGGGTGTCCCGCGACAAGGGGGGCGCGCAGAAGAACTCGACCGACTACTTCCTGGCGTCCAAGGCTCTGCCCTGGTGGGCCATCGGCGCCTCGCTGATCGCCGCCAACATCTCGGCCGAGCAGATCATCGGCATGTCGGGTTCGGGCTACCTGATCGGTCTGGCTATCGCCTCCTATGAGTGGATGGCGGCCCTGACCCTGCTGATTGTCGGCAAGTGGTTCCTGCCGATCTTCCTCGCCAACAACATCTACACCATGCCGCAGTTCCTCGAGCAGCGGTACGGCACGACGATCCGCAACGTGATGGCCGGCTTCTGGCTGGTTCTCTACGTCTTCGTGAACGTGACCTCGATCCTGTGGCTGGGCTCGATCGCCGTGACCACGGTGACCGGCATGGACCAGATGTGGGCCATCGTCGCCATCGGCGTCTTCGCCCTGGCCTATCAACTGTGGGGCGGTCTGAAGGCCGTGGCCCTGACGGACATCGTGCAGGTGACCCTGTTGGTCGCCGGCGGCCTGATCATCGGCTTCATCGCACTGGGCCAGATCGGCGGCGACGCGGGCGTACTGGGCGGGTTCAGCCGTCTGACGACCGAGTTCCCCGAGAAGTTCGACATGATCCTCTCGCCTGACAGCCCCTACTTCAAGGACCTGCCGGGCCTCTCCGTCATCTTGGGCGGGATGTGGATCATGAATCTGAGCTACTGGGGCTTCAACCAATACATCATCCAGCGGGCGCTGGCGGCCAAGTCGGTGCAGGAGGCCCAGAAGGGCATCGCCTTCGCCGCCTATCTGAAGCTGCTGATGCCGGTGATCGTGGTGCTCCCGGGCATGGCGGCGCTGATCCTGGCGCCCGGCCTGCCCAAGCCGGATCAGGCCTATCCGACGATGATGAACCTGCTGCCCATCGGGCTGAAGGGCATCGTCTTCGCCGCCCTGATGGCCGCGGTGGTCGCCTCGCTGGCGTCCAAGATCAACTCCATCGCCACCATCTTCACGCTGGACCTCTACGCCAAGGCCAACAAGGGCGCGTCCGAGAAGCAACTGGTCACGGTCGGCCGGATCGCGGCGGTGGTGGCCATGGTCGTCGGCGTGATCGCCGCCCGTCCGCTGCTTGGCGGCTTCGAGCAGGGTTTCCAGTACATTCAGGAGTTCACCGGCTTCTTCACCCCGGGCATCGTGGTGATCTTCATGCTGGGCATGTTCTGGCCGAGGGCGTCGCAGGCCGGCGCCCTGACCGGGGCCATCCTGTCGGTGGTGCTGTCGGGCGTCTTCTGGTGGCTGCAATCGGCAGATATCTTCACCATGCCGTTCATGAACCGCGTGGGCGTGGTCTTCATCGCCTCGCTGCTGGCGGCGATCCTGGTGTCGTTCATCGCGCCGCAGAGGGAGACCACCCTGCCGATCAGCTTCGCGGGTGTCAGCTACAAGACGACCATGGGCTTCAACATCGCGGCGCTCGGCGTCATCGCGTTCCTGATCGCGGTCTATTCGATCTGGTGGTGACGAACCTCAGCGGGGCGCGGCCTGCACCGCGCCCCGAATGAAGTCATCATGGGTCGGCATGCGCTCGACACCGTCACGGATCAACGCCCGCATTCGGTGCAGGTGATCGCGGGTGGCCTCCAGCGGCATGACCTCGGTGATCGGGTCGTGACGCTCCGGCCTCACGCCCTGGCCCAGAAGCACCGCGATCCAGCTGGTGTCCTGGAACAGCTCATCCTCGAAACGGAAGACCCGCCCGCGGCTCCGGAACAGCTCCATCTTCCGGCGCAGACTGTCCGGTATCTCCATGGCGCCGACCTGACGCCACAGGGGCGTGTCGGTGCGCTCGGTGGCCTTGTAGTGAAGCACGACGAAATCACGGACCCGCTCGTACTCCAGCTGTGACAGGTGATTGTAGTTGTCGATGTCGGGCTGCGAAAACGCCGTGTCAGGGAAACTGAGCAACAGACGTGTGATGCCGGTCTGGATCAGGTGAATGCTGGTCGACTCCAGCGGCTCCAGGAAACCGGAGGACAGGCCGATCGCCAGACAGTTCCGGTTCCAGGCCTTCTTGCGTCGCCCGGTGTGGAAGCGCAGTAGGTTGGGATCGGCAAGACATTCGCCGTCGATGGACCCGCGAAGCCGGGCCAGCGCCTCGTCATCGCTGATGTGCTCGCTGCAATAGACATAGCCGTTGCCGGTGCGGTGCTGGAGGGGGATGCGCCAGCGCCAGCCGGCCTCCAGCGCTGTGGAGCGGGTGTAGGGCGTCGGCGGTTCGACCCGCGCGCAAGGCAGGGCGACGGCCCGGTCGCAGGGGAGCCAGTGAGTCCAGTCCTCGTAACCCGTCTTCAGCGCGCCTTCGATCAGAAGGCCGCGGAAGCCCGAACAGTCGATGAAGAAATCGGCGTCCAGAACACGCCCGTCCTCCAGCGCCACCGCGCCGATGTCGCCGTTGGGGGCCATCCGGACATCAGCGATACGGCCCTCATGCCTGACAACGCCGGCCCGCTCGGCGCGCCCCCGCAGAAAGCGCGCATACAGGGAGGCGTCAAAGTGGAAGGCGTAGGCCATCGCGGCGTTGATGGATCGCGGATCGCCCTGCGGGCGGGCGAAGCGGCCCAGACGGGCGGCCATCGCCGGCGCCGAGTAGGCGTCCAGATCGTCGTCCAGCCCGGCCGCTTGGAGACGGAGCCAGTACTGATGGAAGGACGCGGCCCCGACGCGGGAGCCATACTGGCCGAACGGATGGAAATAGGCGTGACCCTTTCGGAACCAGTCCTGGAACTGGATGCCAAGCTTGTAGGTCGCTTGGGTCTCGCGCAGGAATTCGTTCTCGTCGATTCCGAGCAAGGCGTTGAAAAGCAGGATCGGCGGAATGGTCGCCTCTCCGACGCCCACCGTGCCGATGGCTTCGGATTCGACCAGCTCGACCTGTACGGCTCCGCGCAGCACGTGAGACAGTGCGGCGGCGGTCATCCAGCCGGCGGTTCCCCCGCCGACAATCAGGACTTTCCGGATCGGCTCAGGAGGTGTGCTCATCTCGCCTCGGTCTTCATCTGGACGCCACGGAGAAATTCGAGCCGGTCAGGCAGGGTGGCGGTCGCCCGGGCGATAAGCTCGGAGATTTTCAAGGCCTGACGCTCCACGACGTCGAGGTCGAGCGCGGAGACCTGCGGCGCAACCTTGCGCGGCCAGACGTCCAGCCCGGTCAGGACCGAGGTCCAGCTGGCCTCGCGGAAGGAATCGTAGTGACTGGGGTCAATCTCGCCACGGGCCCGGAACAGCTCCAGCCGTTCCGCCAGACTGTCCGGAGGCGCGGTCTCGCGGCAGTGGGCCCAGAGCGCGCCTTCGGTTCGCCCCGCCAGATGGTAGTGCGCGATGATGAAGTCCCGCACCCCGATCCACTCCAGCTCGGTACGGCGGTTGTATTCGGCGATCAGCGCCGGATCGAACTCCCGATCAGGGAAGAGCTCCAGCAACCGCCCGATGCCGGTCTGGATCAGGTTGATGCTGGTCGACTCCAGCGGCTCGAGGAAGCCCGACGCCAGCCCCAGAGCGACCACATTGCCCTTCCACGCCGCGCGGCGGCGACCGGTTACGAAACGCAGCCGGTTCGGTTCAGCCTCGGCCGGGGCCTCAAGCCCGTTCACAAGTTCATCGAGCGCGTCGTCGTCATTGATGAAGGCGCTCGAATAGACGTAGCCGTTGCCCACCCGATGTTGCAGCGGAATGCGCCAGCACCAGCCCGCCGAGGCGGCGCGGGCGGTCGTGTAGAGGTCTGGCGGACGACTGGCGGAGGTCGGCAGGGCGATGGCCCGATCACACGGAAGCCAACGGCTCCAGTCCTCATAGCCTGCCTGCAACGCACCCTCGATCAGCAGGCCGCGGAAGCCAGAGCAGTCGATGAACAGATCGGCTTCTAGGCGCCGCCCGTCCTCCAGCCGGATCGCCTGCACCCGTCCGTCGGCGGCCTCGACATCGCTGATCCGTCCCTCCACCCGCGCGACACCAGCGGTCTGGGCCAAGGCGGACAGACGCTTGGCGAACAGTCCCGCGTCGAAATGATAGGCGTAGGAATAGGCGGACAGGATGGAGCGGGGATCGGAAACTGGCGGGCCGAATCGTCCGCTTTCGGCCATCACTGCGGGGACGGACCAGGGATCAAGACTGGACAGGCGGCCCTCCGCCTTCAGCCTGAACAGGTGCTGCCGGTAGGGCTGGCCCTGAACGTCCGGTCCATGGTCGCCGAAGCCGTGGAAATAGCGGGAGCCGCTCCCCATCCAATCGTGGAAGGCGATACCCAGTTTCGGCGTCGCCCCCGTGCTGGCCATGAAGTCGGCTTCGTCCAGACCAATGGAGCGGTTGAACTGCCGTATCGGGGGGATGGTGGCCTCGCCGACGCCGACGGTGCCGATCGCATCGGACTCGACCAGACGGATGACCGGCCTGCCCGGTTCAGGCAGGTCGCCGAAAGCGCGGGACAGGGCCGCCGCCGCCATCCAGCCTGCGGTGCCCCCACCGACGATGAGAACGCTCGTGATGCGGGGATCGGTATCGCCCATGTTTCCTCCGGCCAGTCTGACGCCAGCTTCGGGACACTGAACGCCATGGAGACCGCGTCACGCAAGCCGGAGAAATGGTAGCGCTAACAGAATTTACTTTTCAACGCGTGAAACTCCGTGCATCCTTGAAATGACGGCGGGGTGTTTCAGGCTCTGTTTCGTCTCGGGGAGGACCGCGCTCAAGACCGCTAAAGCGGCTGGCGCATGCAGGAAGGACGACAACCTTGTCCCATATCAAGCGTAACGGCCGCGCGGCCCTGCTGTGTGGCGCGTCACTGTTCAGTCTCGTGGCGCTGACGCCCATGAGCGCCCTGGCGCAAACCGCGCCCGCGGCCCAGGATCCGGATGAGGACGCGGCCCAGCTGGACGAGGTCGTGGTTACCGGCATTCGCGCGCAGCTGCAGAGCGCCCAGTCCATCAAGCAGGATTCCGAAGTGATCGTGGATTCGATCACCGCGGTGGACATCGGCGCGCTGCCGGACCGTTCCGTGTCCGAGGCGCTGCAACGCGTGTCCGGCGTGACCCTTCAGCGCACCAACGCCGCCCGTGACCCCGCCCGTCTGGCGGCCGAAGGCGGCGGCGTGTTCGTTCGCGGCCTGTCGTGGGTTCGGTCCGAAACCAACGGGCGCGACATCTTTTCGGCGTCCAACGGCCGTGGGCTGAGCTTCGAGGATGTCTCGGCCGACCTGCTCGCCGGCGTGGACGTCTACAAGAACGTGGCCGCCAACATGATTGAGGGCGGCATCGCCGGTACGATCAACCTGCGCACGCGGGTTCCGTTCGATAACCGCGGCCATCTGCTGGCGGTGAACACCGACTACAACTACGGCGACCTGTCGGAGCGCGGCTTCTGGTCGGGCAGCATGATCGGGTCGAACCGCTGGGACACCGGCATCGGCGAGATCGGCCTGCTGGCCAACATCAGTGTTTCGAACGTGGGCAACCGCACCGACTCGATCTCGGTGGACCGCTATGATCCGGTTGTGCTGGACGCCGGCAACGCTTCGGACGGACGGGTCGCGGGCGACACGGTCTATGTGCCCAAGTATCTGGGCTGGCGGACCATCGACTGGGAGCAGGAGCGCACCGCGGTCGCTCTGGCGGCGCAGTGGCGTCCGAATGCCGACCTGCTCTTCACCTTCCAGGCTCTCGGATCGCAGGCGGATGCCTACAATATCGAGCGCGCGCTCGGCACCGAGAGCATTCTCTCACCCAACTCCACCTACCGCTACAATGAAGACGACGTCTTCATTGGCGGTACTGTTCCCCAAGCCAACTACAACACCGATACGCGTGTCGGCGACGACACCAAGCGGACCGGCGAGGTCTCGGTCGGCTTCCAGTACACGCCGAACTCGCCATGGTCGGTCACCGGCGACCTGCAGTATGTGAAGTCGACGGCCGAAATCTACTCGATGACGGCCTTCACCCAGCTGGAGAACCGCCCCGATCTGACGATCACCATCGACGGCGACCTGCCGACGGTCACCTCCACGGGCGGCACGCCGACCGATCAGTCGACCTACTGGTGGGCGGCGGCGATGGATCACATCGAGGACAATGAGGCCGACGAACTCGCCGGTCGTCTGGACGCCACCTACACCTTCGAGAATCCGGATGGATTCTGGAAGTCGGTCGCGATGGGTGTGCGCGGCACCGAGAAGAACTACATCAACCGCCAGACCGGCTATAACTGGGGGCTTCTGTCCAACCAGTACTGGGGCAACGGTGGGGGAGCGGTCGTCTATCTGGACGACACCGGCTATCCGGGCGGCACGGTCGATCCGCGCCTGCCGGCTTCGTCCGAGCTGTTCTCGTTCACCAACTTCTTCCGTGGCGACGCGCCGGTTCCGGGCGTGGCCTGGTTCCCCACCGCGGCGCTGGTCAGCGGCGGCACGGCGAATGCCTATGATATCCTGCGCAACACCCAGAGCTCCGGCTGGGGCTGGACGCCGCTTTCGGACGACTATGAGAGCTATCGCCTGGGCGGCGGCAACGGCGGCATCACCGAGCTGACCGAGGAAACACAGGCCGGCTATATCTACGCCCGGTTCGGCGGAGACGAGTCGATGTTCGGTCGGCGCTTCGACGGTAACGTCGGCGTTCGTATCGTGCGGACCAATACGCAAACGAACACCATCACCACCCTGCCGGTGATCTCCGGGGCGTGCCCGCCCGTCGGTAACCCGACGGCCGATTGTACGGCCTTCAACCGCGCCGTCGCCTTCTCGACCGGCGGCTCGCTGGACGGCGCGAGCGTCGATCACAGCTATACGGACGTCCTTCCCAGCCTGAACCTGCGCGTCTTCCTGCGTGATGATCTGCAGGCGCGCTTCGCCGTGTCGCGCGCCATGGTGCGGCCTGAGATGTACCAGCTGCAGCCGTTCACCAACCTGTCGATCAATTTCGAGGCCGACGGCTACACCCTGGATGACGTCGCGCCCTTCACCGGCGTCGGCGGCAACCCGGCGCTCGATCCGATCAAGGCGACCAACTACGACCTCAGCCTTGAATGGTATTTCGCTCCGACCGGCAGTGTGACCCTGGCGGTGTTCCACAAGGACATCACCGACTACATCTTCACCGGGACCGAGACCCAGTCGTACACCAACGGCGGCGTCACCTACGACTTCCTGATGACGCGCTACGTCAACGGGGATGAAGGCACTGTCGACGGGTTCGAGCTGGCCTATCAGCAGTTCTTCGATTTCCTGCCGGGCTGGATGGGCGGCTTCGGGGTGCAGGGCAACTTCACCTTCATCGACAGCAATGGTGGTCGCAACACCAGCCAGAACGTGCTGGATCCCTTGCAGAACACGGCCTCCGCTGACGCCCTGCCGCTCGAAGGCATGTCGCGCACCAGCTACAACGCGGCCCTGTTGTACGAGCGGTACGGAATCTCCGCCCGACTGGCCTACAACTGGCGTGAAGAATATCTGCTGACCACCTCGGCCGCGAACGTGAACGCGCCGGTCTGGGCCAGCGACTATGGCCAGCTGGACGGCTCGATCTTCTACAACATCAATGATGATCTGAAGATCGGTCTGCAGTCGACCAATATCCTCAACGAACGGACCGTGCTGAAGGTGGGCAACGAGACCCGCAAGCCGCCCTACAACTGGGTGGATACGGATCGTCGCGTCGCGATCGTTCTGCGCGCCGCCTTCTAGGGCGACTGCGAGAGAGGGGGCTTCGCCCCCTCTCTCCTCCCTTCGATTGGTAGACCGGAGAGACTGGGGTGAGTTTTGTGAACGCCCGGCCGCGCGCGCTGGCCTTTCTCGCGGGATGCCTCGCACTGACGATCGGAGCCGCCGCCCAGGGGCAGACGTCGGCGCGGGGCGAGGCCGCGATCCCGCATGTGCTGAATCAGGACGGCCGCCATGCCCTGATCGTGGACGGCGCGCCGTTCACCATCCTGGGCGCGCAGGTCAACAACTCCTCCAACTATCCGGCTCCACTGGCCGAAGCCTGGCCCGCGGTGAATTTCATCGGAGCCAACACCGTTCAGGTGCCGATCGGCTGGGAGCAGATCGAACCGGTCGAGGGACAGTTTGACTTCAGCTTCGTCGATCACGTCGTGGCCGAGGCGCGCCGCAACAATGTGCGTCTGGTCCTGCTGTGGTTCGCCACCTGGAAGAACACCGCGCCGAAATACGCGCCGGCCTGGGTCAAGCTGAACCCCGAGCGCTTCCCGCTGCTGACCCGTCAGGACGGCACGGCGTCCTATGCGATGTCGCCGCACTCACGCACGACGCTTGAGGCCGACAAACGCGCTTTCGTCGCCCTGATGACCCACCTGCGTCGCATCGACGGCGACCGGCATACGGTGATCATGGTCCAGCCTGAGAACGAGACCGGCACCTATGGTTCGGTCCGCGACTACGGTCCCGAAGCGCAGGCGCTGTTCGACGGCCCTGTGCCGCAGGCCCTGCTGACGCGTCTTGGCAAGGCGCCCGGAACCTGGCGTCAGGTTTTCGGTGATGACGCCGACGAGTTCTTTCACGCCTGGGCTATCGGCTCCTACGTCGGCGAGATCGCCGCGGCCGGGAAGGCGGTCTATCCGCTGCCGATGTATGTCAACGCGGCACTGCGCAATCCCGTCGAGCATCAGGCCCCCGACAGCTATGCCTCCGGCGGGCCGACCTGGAATGTGATCGAGGTCTGGCAGGCCGCCGCGCCCGCCATCGACTTCCTGTCGCCCGATATCTACGACCGCCCCTCGCGGACCTACGAGGCTCACCTCGACCGCTATGGACGGGCCGACAATGCGCTGTTCGTGGCCGAGACCGGCAATGACGTGCAGTACGCCCGCTTCCTTTTTTCGGTGCTCGGACGTGGCGGCCTCGGCTACTCGCCGTTCGGCATCGACTACACCGGCTATGCCAACTATCCGCTCGGCGCTCAGGAAGTCACCGAGGAGACACTGACGCCGTTGCGCGACGTCTATCGGGTCATCGCCCCCTGGCAGCGGGTCTGGGCCCGCCTGTCGTGGGAAGGCAAGGTGCGCGGGGTGTCCGAGCCGGACGACCGCAGCTCGCAGACGGTCGATCTGGGTGCGTGGACCGCCACTGTCGGCTATCGCCGCTGGCAGTTCGGTCAGCCCGAATGGACCTGGCTCGGACCGCAGGACGTGGTGCCGGGCACCGAGACGCCCGGTGGCGGCGCCGTCTTCGCCGAAATCTCGCCCGGTGAGTTCATCGTCACCGGCTATCGCGTCCGCGTCGATTTCAACGCCAAGCCCTCGACCGACGGGAAGCGCCGAATGGTGCTGCGCATCGAGGAAGGCCATTTCGACGAGCGCCAGAACTGGGTGTTCGAACGCATCTGGAACGGCGACCAGACGGACTACGGCCTGAACTTCACCGACCGTCCGCGCCTGCTGCGCGTGGTCACCGCCACCTACTGACCGACGACGTTACGAGTGTTTGCCATGACCCACGCCCGTCTCCTGAAATCCGCCGCGATGGCGCTTGTTCTGGCCGCAGCGGCGCCGGTCTGGGCCGTCGCCTCGCCGATGGTGCAGTCGGTCTCGACCGAGCGCGTCCAGCGCCTGCCCGACGGCGTCATCGTCGTTCCGTCGAGCGGTGAGGCGAGAGCCGTGCGTCTTCAGGTCTATGGACCGCGCACCATCCGTGTCACCGCCTCGCCCGATGACAGCTTCGAGGCTCCGGCCAGCCTGATGGTCACGGCCACCCCGCAGACCACCGGCTTCACCGTCGAGCAGCGCGCGGACGTGGTGCTGGTGAAGGCCGCCGAAGTCACCGCCGAGGTGACGCTGACCACCGGCGCCGTGAGGTTCCTCGATCCTTCGGGGCAGGTGATCCTCGCCGAGCGCGTGAACGGCCGGGAAATCGCCCCGGTCACCATTGAGGATCAGACGGGTTCGCACCGCTACAACACCGTCCGTCAGGTGTTCGAACCGGGCGCCGATGACGCCTTCTACGGCCTGGGACAGCACCAGCAAGGCGTCGCCAACTATCGCGGCCATGACGTTGAACTGGCCCAGCACAACATCGACGTGGGCATTCCCTTCGTCGCCTCGACCGGCGGCTACGGCCTGCTGTGGGACAACAACTCGATCACCCGTTTCGGTGATCCCCGCGAGTACGGGATGCTGGATCAACGCCTGATCCTCCGCGACGCCACGGGCCGCTTCGGCGGTCTGACCGCCAGCTATTTCCAGAATGACGAACTGAAGGTTCAACGGCAGGAGCACGAGGTGAACTACGAGTTCATCCGTGACCAGCAGCGCTGGCCCGAAGGCTTCAAGGCCCAGCCTGCCCAGCCGGTGCAGGTCGGTGACATGGGGCGCTCGGGGCAGGAGGGCGTCCGCGTCACCTGGGAAGGCACCATCGAGACCCCGCATGCGGGGCTGCACAAATTCAAGCTCTACTCGTCCAACTACGCCCGCGTCTGGATCGACGGCGAGCTGCGTATTGACCGCTGGCGCCAGAACTGGAACCCGTGGTTCCACGATTTCGAGGTCGAGCTGCCGGCGAACCGTCAGGTGTCGATCAAGGTCGAATGGATCCCCGGCGACGGCTACATCGCCCTGCGCCACCTCGACCCGCAGGCCGAGCAGGACCAGCAGGCCCTGTCGCTGTGGTCGCAGGCCGGGACGGACCTGGACTACTATTTCATCCGTGGTGAGAACTTGGATCAGGTGCAGGCCGGCTATCGCGGCCTGACCGGCAAGGCCGTCATGCTGCCGCGCTGGGCCTATGGCTTCTGGCAGAGCCGCCAGCGCTACAACACCCAGGCCGAGGTTGTGGACACCGTCCGCCGCTATCGTGAACTGAACCTGCCGATCGATAACGTGGTGCAGGACTGGTTCTACTGGCCGGAGAACGCCTGGGGCTCGCACGAGTTCGACAGCGCCCGTTTCCCTGATCCGGCGCAGATGGTGCGCGACGTTCACGACATGAACGCCAACATCATCATCTCGGTCTGGCCGAAATTCTATCCGACGACCGAGCACTACAAGGAGCTTGAGGCCATCGGCGGCATGTACACGCGCAACGTGGACATGGGGGCGAGGGACTGGGTCGGGCCGGGCTATGCGAACAGCTTCTACGACCCCTATCTGCCTGCGGCGCGGGACCTGTACTGGCGTCAGATTTCCGACAGCTTCAAGGGTATGGGCTTCGACGGCTGGTGGCTGGATTCGGTCGAGCCGGACATGCACTCCAACCTCGATATCCCCGAGCGCACCCTGCGCATGGGACCGACCGCCGCCGGTCCGGGCGCGCTGGTCTTCAACTCCTATCCGCTGGTCAATGCCGAGGGCGTCTATCAGCGCTTCCGCGCCGAGCAGCCGGACACCCGCACCTACATCCTGACCCGCTCGGCCTGGGGCGGTCTGCAGCGCACCGGTTCGACCCTGTGGTCGGGCGACGTCGTGGCGCGCTGGGACGACCTGCGCGAGCAGGTGTCGGCGGGCGTCAACGCGGGTCTGTCGGGCCTGCCCAACTGGACCCACGACATCGGCGGCTTCGCGGTCGAGGCGCGCTACTCCAATCCGGCCGGGATGAAGCCCGAAGACAAGGCCGAATGGGAGGAGTTGAACCTGCGCTGGTTCCAGTTCGGCGCCTTCTCGCCGATCTTCCGTTCGCACGGCGAGTTCCCGCTGCGCGAGGTTTACAATCTGGCCGAGCCGGGCACCGATCTGTACGCCGCCTTCGGCGACCAGATGCGCCTGCGCTATCGCCTGATGCCCTACATCTACACCCTGGCGGGCGACAGCTGGCACCGCGACGGCACCATCATGCGCGGTCTGGCCATGGACTTCGCCGCTGACCACAAGGTGCTGGACATCAACGACCAGTACCTCCTTGGCCCGTCCCTGATGGTCGCGCCGGTGCACCAGTACCGGGCCCGCAGCCGCAGCGTCTATTTCCCGGCTGGGGCTGACTGGTATGACCTGTACACCGGCCGCAAGCAGACCGGCGGACGCGAGGTGACCGTCGAGGCGCCGCTGGACCGCATCCCGGTCTATGTCCGCGCCGGCTCGATCCTGCCAACCGGCCCGCAGGTGCAGCACACCGCCGAGAAGCTGGATGGCCCGATCACCCTGACCGTCTATCAGGGCGCCGACGGCAGCTTCGATCTGTATGACGACGCAGGCACGACCTACGGCTACGAGCGGGGCGAGTTCTCGCGAATCCCGCTGCGTTGGGACCAGCGTTCGGGCGTCCTGACCATCGGCGCGCGCGAGGGTTCGTACCCGGGCATGGCGGCGAACCGCACCTTCCGCGTTCGCTTCATCAACGGGACGAACCGTTCCGCTCTGGACTGGGACGCGGCCAATGCGCAGGTCGTCGAGTACACCGGCGCGGCCGTTCAGGTTCGCCGCCGCTAGTCCGAGGGAAGACAGGTCATGATGCTACGTTCGGGGTCGCTGGCTCTCGCTTTCATGCTGGCGGCGGGGGCGGCTCATGCCCAGACGCCGACGACCGCGCCCCTGATGGCTGATGTGTTTCAGGACCACGCCGTCCTGCAACGCGGCGGCCCGGTTCCGGTCTGGGGGCGTGCCCGGCCGGGGGCGACCGTCTCGGTCACGCTCGGACAGAACAGCACGCAGGCGACCGCTGGTGAAGACGGTCGCTGGCGCGCGAACGTCGCGCCCCCGGCGGCGGGCGGCCCCTACGTTCTGTCGGCGCAGTCCGGTGGACAGACCCAGACCCTGAACGACATCCTGATCGGCGATGTCTGGCTGTGCTCGGGTCAGTCGAACATGGAGTTCGGTCTGCGTCAGGTGACCAACGCCGAGACCGAGGTCGCCAACTCGACCGATCCCCAGATGCGCCTGCTGCTGGTCAACCGCCGTAGCGAGGCCCGCGTCGATGAAACCGGGCTGCCGGCGGGCAGTGTCTGGCAGGCCTCCGGCCCGGCCAGCACCCCGAACTTCGGCGCTGCCTGCTACTTCATGGGACAGGAACTTCGGCGCGCCCAACAGGTGCCGATCGGCCTGATCTCGGCCTCCTGGGGTGGCTCGATCATCGAGGATTGGTTGAGTGAAGCGTCCCTGCGTCAGGCGGGGGACTACGCCGAGACGCTGGACCTCCTGTCCGCCTATGCGACTTCGCCCGAGACCGGCACGGCGCACTGGAACCGGATTTCCGAACAGTGGTGGCGCGCCAACGATCCGGGGCTGAAGGAGACCGTCCCGTGGTCCGACGCCCGCTTTGACGACAGCGGCTGGAAACTGGCCAAGCCGGAAGGCTTCTGGGAGACCGACGGCCCGGCCCTCGGCAACTATGACGGCACCGGCTGGTATCGCACCTCGATCCAGCTGACCCGCGCGCAGGCGCGGGGCGAGGCGAAGATCAGCCTCGGGCCCGTTGACGACATGGACGTCGTCTTCGTCAACGGTCACCGCATCGGCGGCATGCAGGGCTGGGATACCCCGCGCGACTACGTCATTCCGGCGGGCGTCCTGCGTCCGGGCCGCAACGTCATCGCGGTCGGCGCGCTCGACCTCGGCGGCGGCGGCGGCATGTGGGGACCGGCGGAGACCAAGCGGATCGAGCTGGCCGACGGCTCGATCGTCTCGCTGGCGGCTCCGTGGCGCTTCCAGACCTCCGCGGCGCTGGGCAGCCTGCCCGGACCGCCGCGCGTGCCGTGGATCGGCGGCAGCGGCACGACCACCCTCTATAACGGCATGGTCGCCGGGATTGGTCCCTACGCCCTGACCGGCTTCGCCTGGTACCAAGGCGAGTCGAACGTCAACGATCCGGTCGGCTACAGCCGTCTGCTGACCGGTCTCATGGCGGACTGGCGCGCCCGGTTCGAGAATCCGGACGCCGCCTTCCTCGTCGTCCAGTTGGCCAATTTCGGCCCGGCGTGGAGTGAGCCGCACGCCTCGGCCTGGGCCGACCTGCGGGACGTCCAGCGTCAGGTGGTCGAGGCCGATCCACACGCGGGCCTCGCCGTCGCCATCGACATCGGCGACCGCTACGACATCCATCCGACCAACAAGCGCGAAGTCGGTCGCCGCCTCTCGCTCGAGGCCCGTCGCCTGGCGGGAGACATGACCGTCGCCCGCTCGCCTTCGCCGGTCAGCGCCGTGCGCGAGGGCGACCGCATCCGCATCGACTTCGCCCATGCGGGCACGGGGCTGGTGACGCTCAGTGCGACCGACGCGGTCGGTTTCGAGGTCTGTGATCAGGACAAGGCCTGCCGCTTCACGCCGGGGACGGTTCAGGGCTCAACGGTGTGGCTGAACGCGCCGCAAGCCAGCTTCGTGCGGTTCTGCTGGGCCGACAGCCCGGTCTGCAACCTGTACGGCCCGGACAATCTGCCGGCCGTCCCGTTCGAGCTGCCGGTTCGCTAAGCGGCGATCCCCATCAGACAGCGGGCCGGGCGGGAGAGATCCCGTCCGGCCCTTTTCGTTCAGACCAGCCCGGCCCCGCGAATGCGGAAGGCGGGGACGAAGGCCACGGGGCGGTCCGAGGGCAGGTCGATCACCAGTCCCTCCGCTGTCTGGCTGAAGGGCAGGGCGCCGCCGCCGACCAGCTCGACCCGTTCTACCGCACGGCCTTCCAGCGCCTGACGACCGAGAGCGCGGATGCGGACCTTGCCGTCCTCGGGCCAGTCCAGAGCGAGCGCGTAGAGGATGCCCGCGCGGGTGGTGAAGCGGATGTCCCCGGAGGTCCACGGCCGGGCGCCGCCCTCGCCGTGCATGCCCGCCGCCACCGCCGTGGGGCCTTCGCCGTACATGCGCCAGGGACGGCTTTCGAAGATAGCCTCGCCGTTGACCCGGACCCAGGCCGCCAGATCGCCGAGGATGGCGCGCTCATCGGCGTCTATTGAGCCGTCGCCGCGCATCGGGATGCTGAGCAGCAGGTTGCCGTTCTTGGACACCACGTCGCACAGCCGCTGCACCACGCTCTTCGCCGGAACATAGCTGTGATGCTCGAAGCGGCTGCGGTTGTAGTGCCAGTCACCGATGCAGGTGTCGGTCTGCCAGGGCTCGGGCATCAGGGCGTCGTTGAAACCGCGTTCGACGGTCTCGACGATGCCGCGCCGCTGTCGGGGTTCCAGCCGCTTGCCGTTCACGACCGGCAGTTCGCCACGCCACTCCAGCGAGGCGTTGTAGAGATAAGCGGTGGCGTCCAGCCCATGCTGACCCAGCGGCAGGCCGTAGTTGTCGAAATAGACGAGGTCCGGCTTGTACCGGTCGACGAGATCGCGCTGGCGGGCCACCCATGACCGGGTGAAGGCGGGGTTGTTCTCGGGCGGGGTCTCGATCCACTGGCCGTCCCGTTCGTCGTGCCAGGCGTTCATTTCGGCGATGGAGCTGATGCCGTTGGGCGGTGCGAACGTCGGGCCGGTGTAGAGCTCCTGCGGGTCCAGCCCGTACCACCATTTGCCGGCGCCGTCGGCGCGGGTCAGGGTGGCGGCGTCATAGCGGCGACCGGCGCGCGGCCCCTCGGCGTCGTAGCCGTAGGCCGTCTGCCACCAGTGCCAGGCATGGGCGCCGTGGTTGCTGACGCCGAAGCGCAGGCCGCGCTGACGCACCAGCCGCTCCCATGTTCCGACGATGTCCTTGCCCGGTCCGACCCGGGTGCTGTTCCAGGCGTGATGCTTCGAGTCGAAGAGATCGAGGTTATCGTGGTGCTGGGCCATCGCCACGACGTAGCGGGCGCCGGCGGCCTGGAAGAGATCCAGCAGTTCTTCCGGCTGCCAGGCGTCGGCCTTCCACTGGCCGATGATGTTCAGGAAGCCGGTCTCGCTGGGGTGGCCGTAGTGCCGAAGGTGATGTTCGTAGAAGGGATTGCCCTGGATATACATCTGGCGGCCGTACCAGTCGCCGAACTCGGGCACGCACTGCGGCCCCCAGTGCGCCCACAGGCCCAGCTTGGCGTCACGGAACCAGTCCGGCGTCGAATAGCCGGAGATCAGCGAGTCCCACGTCGGCCTGAACGGGCCGGAGCCCGCGGCGCCGCCGGTCGTCGCGCAGCCCGCCACCGGAAGGGCCGAGGCGGCGAGGCCGGCCTTCAGAAGATTGCGACGGGTGCTGCTCACGATTGCGCCTCCGGTTCCCCATAGACCACGCCGCGACCGTCCGTGGCGACATAGACCCGCCCGAAGACGCGTGGGTCGCCCGCGATGGCTCGGAAGCGGCGGGCGTACTCATGCCGGGCGTCATTGACCCGGATCCAGCTGACGCCCTCATCGTCCGAGCGCCACACGCCCCGGACGTCGCCGCGCGTGCCGATGGCGAACAGGGCCGGGTAGGTCTTTCCGGGGGGCGAGCGACCGAAGTCCATCAT
Organism: Brevundimonas sp. M20; assembly: GCF_006547065.1. Taxonomy (NCBI): domain Bacteria; kingdom Pseudomonadati; phylum Pseudomonadota; class Alphaproteobacteria; order Caulobacterales; family Caulobacteraceae; genus Brevundimonas; species Brevundimonas sp. M20. The sequence goes on from NZ_CP041243.1 coordinate 1,015,118, forward strand.
CTCGACCGACAGGTCCGTCGCGATCCGGTCGAAGGACTGTCCGGCGTTGCGGCTGCGGAACAGGCCACTTTGCGAAAGGAACCACAGATCCCCCTCGTGGCGTGGCGTGGCCTTCAGCGGCCAGGCCTGCTCCCGCCAGGTGGCGCGGTCGGGATTCAGATCAGCGGGCAGGCCCCGGCTGGCGATCTGCGCGAAGCTTCGCGCGCCGTCCGTGCTGACGAACCAGCCGCCGTTCGAGAAGTCGAGCGCATACAGCAGGCCCGGATCGACCCGGTCGGCGACCGGGCGCATCAGTGGGGGCAGCCCTTGCGATGGCCGCCAGCCGACGCCCCTGTCGGCGGACCACATCACCTGAGGCGTGGCCAGCACGAAGGTCGACCCGTCGGCCGTCACCGTGATCGGCGCATCCCGGTACAGGTCCATCCGGGGATGGCTGGAGACTTCTGCGGGCCCCGCCGGGCGGGGGCGCCCCAAAGGCTTCCAGCTGCGGCCGGCATCCTCCGACCAGGCGATGGTCGAGCCGTCATGCCCGTCCGATCCGACCCCCTCGTGTGGGGTGCCGCTGCGCACCACGATCTGCGGCGCGCGACCGGCGTAATCAATCTGGTTGGTGTTGGCGAAGACCGGGGTGGTGAATTGCAGGTCCGGTGATCGATCCAGATCTTCGTGAGCGAAGCCGGAGATGTCTCCGAACCCGGTCAGCAGGTGCGGTCCGGTCGGGGGGCTGACAAGGGTGATAACCGCCGTCTGCTCTATCCCCTCGACCCAGGGCGTCCAGTCGGTCGCGCGGCGATGGTCGGCCTCGGACAGATTGATGGTCGCGTAGACGGTGGCGCCGGTCGCATAGACGGCCCGGTCGCCGTTGAAGGGGTCTATGGCCAGGGCCGCCAGCCACCAGCCGAAATCCGGTTCGTCATTGCCCCAGTAGAGATAGGGGGTGGCGCTGACGTCGCGACGCGCCTGTTCGCGGAGGCTGTTCCAGCTGCGGCCGTCGTCGATCGAGCGCCACAGGGTGTCGCCGGGCTGCCAGCGGTTCATGGTCGAGACCATGACGACGCCCGGCTTGGTCCGATCAATCGCCACGCCCATGAAGCCGCCCAGTGGACGGGGCGGGGTGATGTCGCGCCATTGGTCGGTCTTCGTATCCAGCCGCCAGACCTGCCCGTCGCTGACGCCGTTGGGGCCGATGCCGAGGCAGCAGGTCAGGAACAGGACGCCACGATCATCGAGTTCCGCCTTGGCGGCGGACAGCTCGGGGCGAGGGCCGCCTTCGACCGCCGCCCAACTGGCGCCTGCGTCGGTTGATCGGAACAGTCGTGGCCCGCCGGGATCGGCTACCCCGACCAGAATGATGCGCGAGCCCGCGCCGGGGGTTCCGCTGGCAGGGTCGAAGATGACAAAGGACAGTCCGCCGTGCGTGGGGCCGTTCAGGTCCGGTCCAAGGCCGCGAACGGGAAAGCTGTTCACCCGTCGCCAGCTCAACCCGCCGTCGGTGCTGCGTTGCAAGCCGTCATGGCGCGAGCCGTAGTAGAGGATGCGGGTGTCGTTCGGGTCGATGGCCAGACGTTCGCCCAGGCCGCGTCCGTCTTCATTGCCGCCCATGCGGAAGTCGACAGGCGTGCGGCGCCAGGTCGTGCCGCGATCTTCCGAGCGCAGCATGGCCGCCGGGGCGTGGCGGCTGACGCCGACGGCGGCGTGAACCACATTCGCATCGACCGGATCGGGCGCGATGCTCTCGACGCCGTAGTCATTCGGGATCGGGGTGTCGTCCTGCAGCGGCAGCCAGCGCGACTGACCGGAGTCCCAGCGATAGGCGCCCCCCATGTCGGAGCGGGCATAGGCCAGATCGCGTTCGACGCGGCTGAAGACGATGCCGGGGATGAAGCCGCCCGCACCGACCTTCACGTTCCGCCAGCGATAGGCTGCGGGCGCCTCCGGCGGCGCCGCGCCCGCCAGCAGGGGTGTCGCCGCAGCGAACGCGGCCGCCTCTCTCCGTGTGAAACCGCGTTTCCCGTCCGTCATGTTCCCTCAAACCGCTTCTGTGTCGGAATGTTAGCGCTATCTAGAATGACCTTGACGGATTTGTCACCCATGAAGCATATTTGCATTGGTGAAAACGCGATCCCTGCTGAAAGGTCGACCGGCTGGAAAGCCTTCGGCCCTTCCCTCAGCGGCTTCGCGGCGGTCCGGCGGTCTCCCTATTGCTCCGGGCCGTGAACTTTAATCGGCGCGGCGGTCATCGCCGCGCCGTTCCTTTTCCGCTAGTCCGGATATCATGAGTACAGCGACAGCCCTGATCGGCGTGGACTGGGGGTCCAGCAATCTGCGGGTCTTCCGCATGGGCGCGGAGGGAACAGTTCTGGATCGCCGCGCGGACGGGCGAGGAGCCTCGACCTTGGCGTCCCATCAGTTCGCCGATGTCCTGACCGAAGTCGCCGCCGACTGGCTGGCGGAAGATTTGCCGGTCATCGTCTGCGGCATGGCGGGCGCGCGTGGCCGGTGGCTGGAGGCGCCCTATGCGCCCTGTCCCGCCGGTCTGGACGACATCGCCAGTTATGCGGTGACGCCCGCCGATGCACCCGAGGTCCGCATTCTGCCCGGGGTGGCGGTGTGGCGTGACGGCTGTCTGGACGACGTCATGCGCGGCGAAGAGACCCAGTTGTTCGGTCTGGACGCCGGGTTTGATCGCGTCATTGCACCGGGCACCCACAGCAAGTGGGCGCGGCTGGAAAGCGGACGCATCGTCGATTTCAGCACCCATATGACCGGCGAACTGTTCGCCGCGCTGAGCGTCAGTCCTTCGTTCGTCGGCGGGGTTGCCGGAACCGACGACGCGGCCTTCGAGGCAGGTGTTCTGGCAGGTCTGGAGGACGGTCCTCTGGGGCAAAGCCTGTTCGGGACCCGTGTCGGCATGCTGGCCGGGCGCGTTGCGCCGACGGGTTTGCAGGACTACCTGTCCGGCATGTTGATCGGCGCCGAGATCGCGGGCGAGGCGCGTGAGGGCCTGACCGGGCGGATCGCCCTGCTCGGCGCCCCGGCGCTGGTCACCCGGTATCGACAGGCGTTGGCGCTGGCCGGACTTGGGGATGTGGCGGTCGCGGACGTGGATGCGGCCACCGCCGCCGGTCTGTGGCGAACGTGGAAGGCGATGCGATGACTGCGAAAATTCTGGAGCGTCTCGACGCCCTGCCTCTGGTGGCCATCCTGCGCGGACTGACGCCGGAGGACGCTGTCGATGTCGGCGAGGCCCTGCTGGCGGCGGGCTTCACCTGCCTCGAGGTGCCGCTGAACTCGCCCCGTCCGCTGGAGAGCATCCGCCTGCTGCGCGAGGCGCTTGGCGATCGCGCGGTGGTCGGCGCGGGCACGGTCCTGACGCCCGGTGCGGTCCGGGATGTCGTCAAGGCGAGGGGCCAGATCATCATTTCCCCCAACGCCGACGCCGATGTGATCCGCGAGACCATCGCGGTCGACGCCCTGTCCATGCCCGGCGTCTTCACCGCCACCGAGGCGTTCGCCGCGCTGAAGGCCGGGGCGCAGGTGCTGAAGCTGTTTCCGTCCGAGATCGCCGGCCCGGCCGGGCTGAAGGCCTTGCGCGCGGTCTTGCCGGTGGATCAGCGACTCTATGCTGTCGGAGGTGTGACGCCGGACAATCTGGCGGGCTGGAAAGCGGCGGGCGCATCGGGCTTCGGCATCGGTGGGGCGCTGTTCAAACCGGGCATGACCGCATCGGATGTCGGAGAGCGGGCGCGCGCCTTCGTGAGCGCATGGAACGCGACGCAGGGCTAGCCTCGACCGTCCGGGGAGCGTAGCAGTCCGCGCCTGTCGCAGGGCTGTCGCGCTGAAGCGCTAGGCGGCTGCGACCGCAGGAGATGCTTCAGTGATCCGAGTCCCCACGACCTTTGTCGCCGCCGCCGCCCTGATGGCTCTGGGCGGGTGCGCCACAGTCCAGAGCTGGCTGCCGAAGGGAGAGGCGCAAGCGGCGTCCACCGTCGCCCCCGCACCGGCTGCTGTCACGGAATCGACCTCCCGCCCGACGGTGGTGGTGACTATCGTCATCGACCAGTTCAGCGCCAATCTTTTCAACCAGTATCGGGACAACTTCAGCGGCGGGCTGGCGACGCTGGCGCAGCAGGGGCGGGTCCATGCCAACGGCTTCCAGCAGCACGGCCTCACCGAGACCTGCCCCGGCCACTCCACGGTCCTGACCGGTATGAACCCGGCCCGCACCGGCATTCCGGCCAACGACTGGATAGATCCGGCGACGGGCAAGGAAGTCTACTGCCTGTTCGCGCCCCAGAACCATCTGGCCCATGGCGATGACACCACAGACAACGGCGTCGTCGGTCCGGAGCAACTTCAGGCCACGACCCTGGCGGACTGGCTGAAGACCGCCAGCCCGCAGAGCCGGGTCTATGCCGTGTCGGGCAAGGATCGCGGGGCGATCAATCTGAACGGCCATCTCGGCGACGGCGCCTTCTGGTATACGGACGGCTTTGGCTTCACGACCTATGTGGAGCCGGGCCAGATGGCGCAGGATCGCCTGCAGCCCGTCGCCGCCCTGAACAGCCGGATCGCCGAACGTCTGCGGGTCACGCCGCCGCACTGGACGATCCAGCACGACGCCTGCCGTGGCTTGGACGGTCAGTGGATGATCAACGGCCGGACCTTCAACTCGTCCCTGCCTCCGGAAAACCTGAAGCTGGACACCTCGCCCATGCTGGATGAGCTGACGCTGGAGGCCGCGACCGAGCTGCTGGAGACGAAGCAACTGGGCCGTCGCGGCGTGGTGGATATGCTGGGCGTCAGCCTGTCGGGCACGGACCGCATCGGACACACCTTCGGCACCCAGGGGCCGGAGATGTGTGAGCAGATGTATCGTCTGGACGCCGCTCTCGGGCAGTTCCTGCAGCGCCTGCCGCAGGGCGCGATCGTGGTGCTGACCGCCGATCATGGCGGCTCGGACTTCGTCGAGCGTCTGGCTGTGCGTGGCTATCCTCACGCCCACCGTTTCGACGTCCGCCGTCTGGCCGCGATCAATGAAACGCTGAAGGCGCAGTTCGGTCTGGCCGACAATCCGCTGGCGTCGGGCGGCAGTGGGCTGGTGGTCGGCGACAAGGATCTGAAGGGCCTGCCCGAGCCGCTGCGCACCCGCGTGGTCGAGGCCGCCCTGCCGCTGCTGCGCGCCAATCCGGATATCGCCTTCGCCGAAAGCCGTGAGGTCCTGCTGGCCGAGTCCACGCCGCCCGCCGACCTGACCCCGGACCTGATGACCGTGCGCCAGCGCATGCGTCTGTCGACCGTCGCGGGTCGTTCGCCGGACATCGTCATCGCTCTGAGCGAGAACGTCGTGACCGGCGGTCGTGTGGGCGCGACAATCGCCAACCACGGCACGCCCTGGGATTATGATCGCCGCGTGCCGATCATCTTCTGGTGGCCGGGCGCGGAGGGTCAGGAGCGGTTCCTGCCCATCCGCACCATCGACATCGCCCCGACCCTGGCGCCGATCATCGGCGTGCAGGCTCCGGCGGGGCTGGATGGCCGCTGCATCGACCTGCAGGCGCCCGGCGGCTCCACCTGTCCGACGGGCCGGTGAGGCGGGTTCATAAACTCGTGTTTCGAGGACACAGAGCGGCCTTACCCGCTTCGCCTTTCACAGGCACAAGGGGCTCGCACTCGTAAAAAGACCAGAGCCACACGATGAACAGAGCCCGGCGCGCCCGTATTGTCGCCACCCTTGGACCCGCCAGTCGGGCCCCCGGGACGGTGAAGGCGCTCGCCCAAGCGGGTGTGGACGTCTTTCGCCTGAACTTCAGCCACGGCTCGCATGAAGATCACGCCGCCGCCCTGAAGGCCGTGCGCGGTGCCGAGATGGCGCTGAAGCGTCCGCTGGGCGTTCTGGCTGACCTGCAGGGGCCCAAGCTGCGGCTGGGCCGCTTCGCTGACGTCGAGATCGACGTGGCGCCGGGGCACAAGATGCGCTTCGACCTCGACCCGACGCCGGGCGACGCGACGCGGGTGCAGATGCCGCACCCCGAAATCTTCCGGGCCCTGCGTACCGGCATGTTGCTGCTGCTGGATGACGGCCGGGTGCGGCTGCGCGTCGGCGAGCGCACGGATGAGTGGGCCGACGTCACGGTCGAGAGCGGCTCCAAGCTTTCGGACCGCAAGGGCGTGGCGGTGCCGGAGGCGGTGATCCCGGTCTCGGCCCTGACGCCCAAGGATCGCGAGGATCTGGCCTTCGCCCTGCGGATCGGGGTCGACTGGGTCGCCCTCAGCTTCGTTCAGAAGGCCGAGGACATGGCCGAGCTGAAGCAGCTGGTGAAGGGCAGGGCCGCCTGTCTGGCCAAGATCGAGAAGCCGCAGGCTCTGGAACAGCTGGAGAGCATTCTGGACTACTGCGACGGCGTCATGGTCGCCCGTGGCGATCTGGGCGTGGAGCTGGAGCCTGAAGAGGTGCCGGTCGCGCAGAAGCAGATCATCCGCGCCGCCCGCGACCGCGGCGTGCCGGTGATCGTCGCGACCCAGATGCTGGAATCGATGACCAGCGCCCCGGCGCCGACCCGGGCTGAAGCCTCCGACGTGGCCAACGCCGCCTATGAGGGCGCGGACGCCCTGATGCTTTCGGCCGAGACCGCCTCGGGCCAGTATCCGCTGGAGGCCGTCTCGGTGATGAGCCGGATCATCGAGCGGGTCGAGAGCGATCCCCTGTGGCCCAGCCTGATGGACGCTGAACATGCGGGCATGCACGACTTCGACGCCGACGCCCTCGTGGCCGCCGCGCGCAAGGCGGCGGAGGCCCAGTCGACGGCCTGTATCGTGGTCTTCACCACCCTTGGCGGGACGGCCCGGCGCATGGCCCGTGAGCGGCCGTTGCAGCCGGTGCTGGCTCTGACCCCGAACCCCGACACCGCCCGCCGTCTGGCTCTGGTCTGGGGGCTGGAGACGCGGCTGGGCAAGGAGCCGACCTCGCTGGAGGACGTCACCGAGGACGCCGTGAACAGCGCCATGACCTATGGTCTGGCCGAGCCCGGGCAGCGCATCCTGATCCTGGCGGGAACGCCCTTCGGCGCGCCGGGGGCTGCGAATCTGCTGCGTCTGGCCCATGCTCCGACGAAGAAGGGCGGCAAGGGGCGCGCCTGATCCCTCGCGAGGGGAGGCGACGTGATCAAGTACATCGGCTCCAAACGCGCCCTGCTGGGTCAGGTGTCGGCTGCGGTCGCCGCCCTGCTGCCGCAGGGGGGAGCTGTGTGCGACCTGTTCTCCGGCTCGGCCCGCGTGGGCCATGCGCTGAAGGGGCAGGGCTTCCGGGTCTGGTCCAATGACCACAATGCCTATGCGCATACCCTCGCCACCGCCTATGTGCAGGCGGATCGGCAGCGCTGGCTGGAACGGGCCGAGGCGGTTCTGACGGACCTGCGCGCGGTGAAGCCCGAGGCGGGCTGGTTCACCAAGGCCTTCTGCGAGGACGCCCGCTTCTTCCATCCCGACAACGGCGCCGTCATCGACGCCATGCGCGAGCGGATCGCGACGCTGGCGCTGGAGCCTGAGCTGGAGGCCATCGCGCTGGTGGCCCTGATGGAGGCGGCGGACCGGGTCGATTCCACGGCCGGTCTGCAGATGGCCTATATGAAGTCCTGGGCGCCGCGGGCGCTGAAGCCGCTGGAGCTGCGGATGCCCGACATCCTGCCGGGCGTGGCGGGCGGGCCGTGCAAGGCGACGCATGCGGATGCCGTCGCCATCGCGCCCGAGATCGAAGCCGATCTGGTCTATCTGGACCCGCCGTACAATCAGCATTCCTACCTCGGGAACTACCACTGCTGGGAAAGTCTGGTCCTGTGGGACAAGCCCGAGACCTATGGGGTGGCGAACAAGCGGATCGACGTGAAGACCCGCAAGAGCGCCTTCAACAGCCGCCCCGGTATCGGTCCGGCGCTGGAGAGCGTGATCGCCGATCTGAAGGCCCCCAATCTGGTCGTGTCCTTCAATGACGAGGGCTATCTGAGCCGGGAGCAACTGGTGGCCATGCTGTCCGCCCGGGGCGAGGTGCAGGTGATCGAGATCGCCCGGCCCCGCTACGTCGGCGCCCGCATCGGCATCCATAACCCCAAGGGGGAGAAGGTCGGGGCGGTCGGGCGACTGCGGAACGTCGAGTATCTGTTCGTGGTCGGCGAGCGCCGGATCGAGATCGCCGACGCCGCCTGAGGCGGGGGCGAAGGGAACGGCTTGAGTCCAGGACCGTTCAGTCGGGCATGGACACGCTGCACATGACCCCCTCGCGCCGCATGGAAGGCGTTCGCGCCTACGACCGGGCCGCCGATGCGTTCGGCGTCGTCAGCTGGAAGGCGCCTTCGGCCCCTCGCTTCGATCACCGTCCCGCCAACGATACGGCGCCGGTCCCCGAACCGACCCTCGGCGAGATGGCGCGGGCCATTCCCGGCTGGGCCGTCATCGTCGGCGGTGGCGTGGTCGCGGCCCTGATGGGCGCCATGCTGGGCGGGGCGCTTCATATCTAGCCCTCAAGCAGCGCCTTCACCGGTCCCCATGTCCGACGGTGTTCGGGGCAGGGGCCGTGCAGCCTGAGCGCCTCAGCGTGGATCGGGGCGTTGTAGCCCTTGTGCCGGGCGAAGCCGTAGGCGGGGTAGAGGGCGTCCATCTCGATCATCACTCGATCCCGCGCCGTCTTGGCCAAGATCGAGGCCGCGGCGATCGATAGGGACAGGCTGTCGCCCTTGACGACCGTCTGGATCGGGCAGGGCAGGGGGAACCGGTAGTTCCCGTCCACCAGCGCCGCGACCGGCTGGACCGCCATGGCCTCGATGGCCCGGCACATGGCGAGGCCCGTTGCGCCGATGATGTTCAGCTCCTCGATCTCGCGGGCCGAGGCGAAGCCGACGCCCCAGGCGATGGCGCGGGCCTTGATCTCGGGCTCCAGCGCGGCGCGGCGCTTCCCGGTCAGGGCCTTGGAGTCGTCGATGCCGGGCGGCAGGTCGTCGGGGTTCAGGATCACCGCACCGGCGGACACCGGCCCGGCCCAAGGCCCACGCCCGGCCTCGTCCACGCCACAGACCAGACCGCCGGCGGACTGGGCCAGCAGGGTCTCGAGGGCCAGGGTGGGGAAGGCGCGATCAGAACTCACGGGCGGGCCATATCGCGGACGGCCTTGTGACGGAAGCAGGTCGTCTGGTGGTCGTTGACCATGCCGACCGCCTGCATCGAGGTAACTACAGTTGGCATAACGAGTGACATCACATTTTGCCGAGAGCGGACCCGTTAGCGGTCAGAGATGGGTGGGAAGCGGACGGCACCTATCAACGGGGCGGCTGTGCAACGTCCATGCGCTGCCAAGATTCGAACGGCACGCCAAACTCCTCAAAGCACAGCTCTTTTGCCAGCTTCCATGTGTCTTGCAGGTAGTCGCGCGTCGATGAATGAGGCCGCTCTGCCTCATAAACAAGGACGTAAACGCCCTCTTGTTGCTCGAAGAGATCGATGCGTTGGAAGCCGGATGTGTTGACGACGGAGCGATATACGACAGGCATGGATCGAGCCTGACTGCTCGAAGCGATGTCCGCAACGGGTGGGAAGCGGACAGCTACAAAATACCGGAGGTCAGGCCTTGGCGGTGAACGTCCGCGAGGCTCCCATCGCACGGATTTCTTCATAGCGGAAGCATGAGCGCGGGTGATCGTTCACGAGACCTGTGGCCTGCATGAAGGCATAGACGATGACCGGGCCGCAGAAGTTGAAGCCGCGCTTCTTCAGCGCCCTGGCCATGGCCTCGCTCTCGGGCGTCTTCACCGGAGCCTCGCGGAAGTCGGACCAGTCGTTCTGGATCGGCGCGCCGCCGACGAAGGACCAGAGCCAGGCGGAGAAGTCCTCGCCGTTGTCGCGCATCTCCAGCCAGATTTGCGCCCCGCGGATGGCCGCGTTGATCTTGGCGCGTGAACGGATGATGCGCGGGTCGTTCAGCAGCCGCTCGATATCGGCCTCGCCATAGGCGGCGACCTTCTCCGGGTCGAAGTTGTCGAAGGCGTCGCGGATGCCCTCGCGCTTCCTCAGAATGGTGATCCACGCCAGCCCGGCCTGAAAGCCGTCGAGGATCAGCTTCTCCCACAGGGCGCGCGGATCGTACTCGGGCACGCCCCATTCCTCGTCGTGATAGGCGATGTAGAGGGCGTCGGTGGTCCCGCACCAGCCGCAGCGGCCGTCAGTCTGTGAGTCGGTCATGCGAGGAGGATAGCGTGATTGGCGGGGTGGGGGGCTCACCGGGGGGCGTTCGGAAGGCACGCAATTAAAAAATAGGTGCAGAAAAGTGTACTTTTTCCCGGGAGGCGGGGTGATTGAACGAGGGGTTCAACCTGCAGATTGTCAAAGACCCGAGCCGTCAAAGGTTAGCAGGCCGATGCGTCAAATTTGGACGTAGGGGGTGGCAGAGGGGCCGAGGCTTTGGACCGACTGCGTCGCTCCCTTCCCCCTCGAGGGGAGAAGGGTCGGGGATGGGGGTGAGGGCTGGAGATTGAAAGGCCGGGAGCGTTTGGAGAGGTCGACGCAGCCTTACGAGGTCGTTCTCAAAGCGCCTGCATCCACCCCCACCCAACCCTCCCCCCTCGAGGGGGAGGGCTTCTCAAGTGGGCGAATGGAGAGGTGAGGCTCAGGCCACCTCGTCCTTGGGCATGACCTCGCCCACGGTCAGGCGGGTGCGGTCGTGGATCAGCTGGATGTCACGCGGCTTCACGATCTCATTGCAATGGGCGCAGGCGATGCGGGGGTTCAGGTCGTGGCCGCAGTCCTTGTGCACCATCTTCAGCCCGGCGTTCTCCTCGCCATAGACATGCTTGGCGCCCCAGGCGTGCAGGGTCACCAGAACGCCGTACAGATCCTTGCCCTTGGCGGTCAGGACATACTCGTTGCGCGGCGGGCGCTCCGAATAAAGCCGGGGCTCAAGCACGCCGTGCTGGACAAGAGTTTTCAGCCGGGCGGCCAGCACGTTGCGGGCGACGCCCAGACGCTCCTGCCACTGCTCGAAGCGGCTGACGCCGTTGAAGGCGTCGCGAATGACCAGCATCGTCCACGGGTCGCCGATCACCTCAAGAGTGGCGGCCACCGTGCAGCTTTGGCGAGAGTAGTCGGCTGTGCGTCCCATGACCGTAAAAGTGACGCCACGTCAGGCTTTTTGCAAGAGGGTTGCCAATCTGAACCCACTAAGTCAGTCTTGTTTAGATACGGACGTGTCCGGGAGCTTCCCGGCACGGCGCCGATCCCTCGACTTCGGGCGGAGGACGCAGGTCTTCCGCCCGCTTCTTTCCGCCGATAGACCGACCCCATGACGCAACAGACCCTCGATGAAGCCCTGACCCTGACCCCGGACGGCGAGGGCGGTCTGATCGCCCCGATGAACGGCGCCTTCTCCAACGCCCCGCGCATGGCGCCGCCCGAGCGGGGCTCGCCCTTCGGCGGGCTGATGGCGGCGCTGGCGGCCAAGGCGGCGCGCGAGAGCCTGGGCATCACCACCCCGCTGCGGACGGTGGCGACCCAGTTCCTCATCGGCGCGAAGTTCGAGCCGATGAGCATCACCAGCGAGCTGCTGCGCGGGGGCCGTTCGGCCTCCTATGTCTCGATCCGCGCCGGTCAGCCCGAACGGCTGGCCATGACCGGACTGGTCACCTTCGGCGCGCCGGGAGACGGGCCGGAACTGCGCGCCGCCTCGATCATACCGCCGCCCTTGGGCGACCAGCCCCTGACCCCGCTGGACCCGCAGTTCGGCCCGCACTTCACGGACCATGTCGAGCATCGCTTCGTCGGCGGCATCCAGCTGTTCGGTCGTAATGAGACGGATCGGATGGGGGTGTGGATGCGCACTGTCGACGGCAAGCCGCTGGATGAGGCGCGGCTGGCCTTCCTGCTGGACGCCACCTTCCCGGTCTACTGGACCATGCTGCCCGCCCCGCCGGCGATCTCGGCCACGGCGGACCTGCGCTACGACTTCTTCGGGCCGATCCCCGAGGACGCCGCGCCGGACGGCTGGGCCTATTTCGAGTTCGTCTCACGCGACAGCCACGGCGGCTGGACGGTCGAGGACGCCACCGCCTGGGCCCCGGACGGCCGCCCGCTGGCGGTGGGACGCCAGCTCAGGAAGGTGCTGGCGCAACGCCCGCCGAAGGGATGATGCGAAACGACGAAAGCCGGCCGCGCTTGCGCACGACCGGCCTCCGTCATCCCTTTACGCACACCACCTGACGCAGGGTGTGCACGACCTCGATCAGCTCGGACTGGGCCGCGATGACCGCGTCGATGTCCTTGTAGGCCATCGGCGTTTCGTCGATCACGTCTGCGTCCTTCCGGCACTCGACGCCCTGGGTGGCGCGGACGTGGTCCTCCACCGTGAAGCGGCGCTTGGCCTCGGTCCGGCTCATGGCCCGACCGGCGCCGTGCGAGCAGGTGCAGAAGCTTTCCGCATTGCCCTTGCCGCGCACGATGAAGGATTTCGCCCCCATCGAGCCGGGGATGATGCCCAGTTCGTCCAGCTTGGCCGACACCGCGCCCTTCCGGGTCAGGAACACGTCCTTGCCGAAGTGGCGCTCCTTCGAGACGTAGTTGTGGTGACAGTTCACCGCCTCCTGCGTCGTCTCCAGATCCGGCCAGAACGCGCGCAGCACGTTCAGAACGCTGTCCATCATCACCTCGCGGTTGGCCCGGGCGTACTTCTGGGCCCAGGACACCGCGCGGACGTAGTCGATGAAGCCCTCCGATCCTTCCGGGAAGTAGGCCAGATCCTGATCCGGCAGGTTCAGGAACCAGCGACGCGCTTCATGCTTGGCCCGCTCGATGAAGTAGGAACCGAAACGGTTGCCCACGCCCCGCGAGCCGGAGTGCAGCATCACCCACACGTCGCCCGCCTCATCGAGGCACAGCTCGATGAAGTGGTTGCCCGTGCCCAGCGTGCCCAGATGGCCGAAGCCACGCGGGTGCGCCGCCTTGGGGTGCTTCTCCACCACGGCGTCATAGCCGGCCTTGAGGTCGGCCCAGCGGGTGACCGCCGAGGCCGGGGGCTCATCGGCCCAGGCGCCCTTGTCGTTGCGCCCGCCGTTGTCGGTCCGGCCGTGCGGAACGGCCGCCTCGATGGCGGAACGGATGCCCGACAGGTCGTCCGGCAGGTGCTCGGCGCGGATCGAGGTCCGCACCGCCATCATGCCGCAGCCGATGTCCACGCCCACGGCGGCCGGGATGATGGCCCCCACGGTCGGGATCACCGACCCCACCGTCGCGCCCATGCCCCAGTGCACGTCCGGCATGACCGCCACGTGCTTGTGGATGAACGGCAGCGAGGCCACGTTCTTCAGCTGCTTGAGCGCGGCGTCCTCGATCGGCACGCCACGGGTCCACGCCTTGATAGGCGCGCCCGGGCTGTCGATCACGTCATAGTCGCGCATGGGTCTCTCCTTTCTTTCGTCTGATCCTTCCGGACCGGCGGGAGAGATGTCTTGCGGATACAAGCAACCCCTCCGGCCGGTGGCGGGAGGGGTTGCTTGAAAACCGAAGCCGTTACGGCCCTGTCGTTCCCTTACACTCCCTCCGCGCACGCGCCATTGCCCTCGACCGCCTGGCGGTCGAGCTGCATGGGCAGCCGGGAGGTGGCGTAGGAGAAGGCGAACATGGGTCGTCTCGTTTTCGGGAGGGCGCTGATATCCGAAGCTTCAGCGGACGGCCAGCCCCGATTTTCGATCAGTGCTGGAAGCCGCGCAGCTGGATCAGGGGGATAACGATGTCTTCCTCGTCCTCCAGATGGCGCAGCAGGGGCTCGGCTCCGGCGTCGATGGCGTCGCCCAGCCGGGCGGCCCTGTCGGCGGCGTCCGGAGCGTTGGCCGAGATCGCCTGATGGAAGGCCATGCCGGACTGGAAGAGGGTCTCCAGCGTGTGGTGGATGGCGCCGTGGTCCCGGTCCAGCAGGTCGATGCCACGGGCGATCTTCGGCTCGATCTTGCGCATGGCCGGGAAATACTGGCCGCTCTCGATGCGGTGGTGACCGTCGAGGTGCTGGAGGAAGGACTGGAGCGCCGGGATCAGCTGACGGTGCAGGGCGCGGATGTCGCCGCCCGCGCGCCACTGGCTGACCAGTCCGTCCATATGCCCCTGATGCCCCCGGAAGGAGCCGTGCATCTGGAGCCAGAAGGCGGCGGTCTGGTCGAGGCCCGGCTCGGCCCAGCGCTCGCGCGGGTACGCGTCGCGCAGGTACAGCATCTCGACCGGCAGGCCGTGCCGGGCGGCGAGCGCCAGCGTCTCCGCTGAAACCTCAGGCAACAGCGGTCGTCGCGGTGATGAAACCGCCGCCCAGCAGGCGTTCGGTGTCGGCGGGGTCATAGAGGGCGCAGGCCTGACCGGGGGCCACGCCTTCCTCGCCCTTCTCGAACACCACGCTGACGTCGCCGTCCTCGATTTTAAGGCGGGCCGGGGAGGGCGGCCGGGTCGAGCGAACACGCGCCAGCACGGGCGCGCCTTCAGCGGCGGCCGCGGCGATGGTGGGCTGGTCGCCCAGCCAGTTGGTCTCGTCCAGCGTCAGGGACGCGGTCAGCAGGGCCTCGCGCGGGCCGACGATGACGTGGCGCTTCACCGGATCCAGCTTCGTCACGAACAGGGGCTCGCCCACGGCGACGTTAAGACCCCGGCGCTGACCGATGGTGTAGTCGGTGATGCCCGCGTGCCGGCCAAGGGTGCGGCCGTCCATGTGCACGATCTCGCCGGCCTCGCGGCCTTCCGGGCGCAGCTTGTCGATCAGCGAGCGGTAGTCGCCGCTGGGGACGAAGCAGATATCCTGGCTGTCCGGCTTGGCCGCGATGCGCAGGCCGAGTTCAAGCGCCACGCCGCGTACCTGCGGCTTCTCCAGATCGGCCAGCGGGAAGCGCAGGTAGTCCAGCTGCTCCGGCGTGGTGGCGAACAGGAAGTAGGACTGGTCGCGCGAGTGGTCGATGGCCTTGCGCATTTGCGCCCGACCGTCGGCGCCGACGGCGCGGCGGACGTAGTGGCCCGTGGCCATGGCCTCGGCGCCCAGATCGCGGGCGACGTCCAGCAGGTCGCGGAACTTCACAGTCTGGTTGCAGCGGATGCAGGGCACCGGCGTCTCGCCGCGCAGATAGCTGTCGGCGAACTGGTCGATGACCGCGTCACGGAAGCGGCTTTCGTAGTCCAGCACATAGTGCGGGATGCCGAGGGTCTCGGCCGCCAGCCGGGCGTCGTGAATGTCCTGACCGGCGCAGCAGGCGCCCTTCTTCTTGAGCGCCGCGCCGTGGTCGTAAAGCTGGAGGGTCACGCCGACGACGTCATAGCCCGCCTTGTGCAGCAGGCCGGCGACGACGGTGGAGTCCACGCCGCCCGACATGGCGGCGACCACGCGGCTGCCGACGGGCAGGCCGACGGCCCGGCGCGCGCTCTCGATCGCCGCGTCCATGTCCTGCGGCGAGGCCATGGGGGCGATATCGGGAACGGGGCAGATGTCCTCGGCGAAACTCATGGCGGCCATTTAGGATCAAAGGGGAGCGATTTCGAGGCCCCGCATCACATCAGGCTGAAACGACAACGGCCGCCCCGTTGCCGGGGCGGCCGCTGCAGGCGCTGCGCGGGGAGAGAAATCAGCCGCGATAGTGCTGGATACGCGTGGTCCGCAGACCCTGCATGCCCCATTTGTCGATCGCCTTCTGCCAGGCGATGAACTCTTCCGCCGTCAGGCGATACCGGGCCAGCGCGTCTTCAAGGCTGATCAAACCCCCGCGAACGGCAGCCACGACCTCGGCCTTGCGACGGATCACCCAGCGATCCGTATTGGCCGGCGGCAGGTCACGCAGCGTCAGCGGCGTGCCGGTCGGTCCGACCACATATTCTTCGCCTCGACTATTAAGGCGTCGCTCTTGCAACATGGGCTTATGCCTCATTCACCACCACCATTGAGCGTGCAAGGTAGCGCCCGGCCGCTAAGGGCCGTTTAAGCGTCGTGGTGAAGGAAAGGATAAAATCCCTTCCGTCCACACCCCCAATATCGAACGAAGTCTTCATCGAGACTAACCGTCAGTTACCTGAATATCAGCGTTTGATGTTGATCAGTTCAGCGAGCATTTCGTCGGCGGTGGTGATGATCTTGGACGAGGCGGAGTAGGCCCGCTGGGTGGTGATCAGACCGGTGAACTCCGCCGACAGGTCGACCGTCGAGGATTCCAGCTGCTGCGACGCCAGGGTGCCCGCACCGCCGGTTCCCGCCGCCTTCAGGTTGAAGGTGCCGGACTCCAGGCTGACGGAATATGCGTTGCCGCTGACTTCCTTGAGGCTGTCGGGGCTGGGGAAGGTGGCGACCGCGACCTGGGCGATGCGGCGCATGACGCCGTTGTCGAAGATGGCGGTGACGAAGCCGCCTTCATCAATGGTGATTTCGCTCAGATTGCCGAACGCCGTGCCGTTGGTGACGGTCGATTGCACCACCGAGGCGGTGTTCAGCTGGCTCAGACCGCCCGCCGAGGTGTTCAGGTCCAGCGTCACCGTCTGGGCGGCGATGCCCAGGCCGTCCGCCCATTTGACCTTGCCGTTGTCCAGCGGGTCAGCCGGGTCGATGGTGTTGCTCGGGTCGGATTCCAGGAAGGTCAGCGAAGCCTGGGTCGGGTCGTCGAACAGGCCCGTGCCCGCCGGCCAGCCCTGCATCGTCTCGATGTCCAGACGGCCCGAGGGGGTGAAGGCGATCAGGCCGGTCTTGATCTGGCCGTTCGAGTAGGGGGCGCCGGTCACGACGTCCTCAGCCGGAACGGCGACGATTTCGGCGTACCACTGGTTCGGCTCGGCGCTCTTCAGGAAGCGGATTTCCAGATTGCGCTGGCCGCCCTTGGAGTCCGAAACCGGGATGTTCATCTTGAAGTCGGGCTTCACGCCGACGGGGTTGTCGGCGTCGGCGTTGTACATGGCCATCGAGTTGACGGTCGGGTCGTACTTGGTCTCGGCGATGCCGTCCGTGCCCATGCCGATGTCGGCGAAGTTGATGGCGAAGGCGGTGCCGGCGACCGGCGGGGTGCCGCTGGTCGGGGTGATGGTCAGGGCCGTGGCCGTGGCGGTGGCCGAGCCGTTGGTCCCGCCCGACGGCACGAAGCCGGTCAGGGCGCCGGCGGCGTTGTAGGTCGCCGTACCGGTGATCGAGGTGATGCCGGTCTTGATCGTCACCTCATAGGTGCCCGTGCCCGTGCGCTTGTAGGCGACCGACATATTGTGGCCGACCGGCGGCACGGCGGCGTCCTGGACGTTGTTGTAGGTGTTCGGGGCGGCCGCCGACGACACGTCCTGGGTCGAGCGCAGGTTGGCGTTGATCTGGACGCGGGTGGTCGGTTCGGCGGTGCCGCCGACCGAGCCGATGTTGATCGAGCGCAGACGCGACAGGTCCGACGGGTCGGTGGCGATTTCACCGTTCGAGTCGACCGGCCAGCCCTGCAGGTACAGACCGGCGCTGTTCTTCAGATAGCCCATGTTGTCGACGCGGAAGGCGCCGGCGCGGGTGAACAGGCGGGTGTCGGTGGCGCCGACGTTTTCAGCCTGGGTCGTGGTGACGAAGAAGCCCTGACCGTTGATCGACAGGTCGGTGGCTTCGGTCGTGCGTTGCAGCTGACCTTCCTGACTGATGAACGAGCGGGCGTTGGCCATCACGCCACCGGCGGAATAGCTGCCGCCGGCGCGGGTCTGGCTGTTCACCAGCGTCTGGAACTCGGCGTTCGTCCGCTTGTAGCCGACGGTGTTCACGTTCGCGATGTTCTGGGAAATCGCGGCCAGGGCGGTGGAGTTGGCGGCGAGGCCGGACACGCCGGCCAGCATGGCGCTGTTCAGGCTCATGGATTACGCTCCTTGAAGGATAGGGTTCGGGAAGGCGGCGGAGCGCGTCATGCGGCCACCTCCTCGTCAGGGACGGGCGGATTCTCCGCATCGTCGTTGTCAGCTTGCTGTTCGCGGATCTCGTTGAGCGAGATCACGGTCGAAAGCGGAAGGATCGAGTCGCCGATCACCAGATACGGCGCGCCGTCGTACATCTCGACGCCAGTGACGCGGCCGCGGATCAGGGTCTGGCTGTCGACCTTGCCGCCGTTGGCGTTCGTGGCGGTGACCTTCAGCGTGTAGACGCCGCCGTTTTCGGCCGTGTCGCCGCCGGTCATCTTGCCGTCCCACGTGAAGTCGTGCACGCCGATGCCCTTCTCGGCGCCCTGGCCTTCCCAGACCACCTTGCCCGTGCCGTCCAGCACCTGCAGCTTCACGTCCGAGGCCGTGCCCCCCAGCTCGTAGGACCAGGTGGCCTTGCCGTCTTCCAGCGAGGTGGCGGA
This sequence comes from Brevundimonas sp. M20, assembly GCF_006547065.1. Classification (NCBI taxonomy): domain Bacteria; kingdom Pseudomonadati; phylum Pseudomonadota; class Alphaproteobacteria; order Caulobacterales; family Caulobacteraceae; genus Brevundimonas; species Brevundimonas sp. M20. The sequence goes on from NZ_CP041243.1 coordinate 1,033,450, forward strand.
CCAGGCGGCGGTCACCTGCTTGCCGATGTAGTTGGAGGCGTTGTCCAGTCCGCCCGCGGACTGGGCCGCCAGCAGACTGGTCAGCAGGTCGTTGGTAAGCAGTTGCTGCTCGACGCCGGCCATCTGGGTCAGCTGGGCGGTGAACTCGTTGGAGTCGACCGGTGACAGCGGGTCCTGATTGCGCAGCTGTGTGGTCAGCAGGGTCAGGAAGGTCTCGAAGTTCGAGGCCAGCGTCGCGCCGCCGCTGTTGATCCGGCCCGCGGCGTTCGAGGTGGTGACGGCATCAACCATCGATCAGACCTTCATATCCACGCCCGTGGGCGCGAGGGACAGCGACTGCCAGCGGGGAGGCTGGGCGACGATGTCGGCTTCGGTGTTCAGGCGCGAGGCGGCGGAGAAGGCGCGGGATTGGCTCCCGTCCTGGCCCTGTCGGCTGTCCTGTCCGCGATCAAAGGCGCTGGAGCCGCTGTCGCGCTGGGTGAACTCAAGGGCGTCATCCGACAGCTGGAAGCCCTGCTGCTCCAGCTGACGGCGCAGCTCGTCGACACGGCCCTTCAGGTCGGTCGCGGCGGCGGGGTTATCGAAGGCCAGACGGGCGGCCAGACGGCCTTCGGCGTCGATCTCCAGCTTCACGTCCACGCGGCCCAGCTCGTCCGGGGTCAGGGACATCTCGAAGCGGGTCGAGCGACCTTCCAGCTTTTTCAGGATCTGGGCGGCGATCTGGGCGGTGGCGTCGATCGCGGCGCGCGACAGGGTCGAACCCAGCGCCTCGCGGGTGGTGTGGGCGGTCTGGGCCGACGGCGGCGCTTCCGGGCTGGCCGCATCGACCGGCGCGTCGGAGACGGCGGCCTCGTCGGAGGCGTCGGCGCTCACGGCGGTCTCAATCGCGGATGCGGCGGGCGCAGCGACGGTGTTCACGGCGGGAGCCTGGGCCAGGGTGGTCGGGGCCTGCGGCGTCGTCGTCACCGGGGTCGAGGGGGCGCCGGTGTCCACGGCGGCGTTGGTCTCGAGCGTCCGCGACGCGCGATCCGCCAGGGCGCGCAGGTTCGGCGCCTCAACCGGGCGCGACGTATCGGCGGCCTTGCCTTCGGCTTCCGGGACCGACGGCAGGACGACGTCGGTCAGATCCGGCGTCTCAGCGGTCTCGAGCGTTTCAGCGGTTCCGATGGAGGCGGTGGCGTCATCCTCGAGCGGCGCGCCCGTGGGGACGGCGGCGGAGACCGGCGGCTGCACCAGCGGCCGGGCGGTTGTCTTGTCCAGGACCACCGGCGCCGGCGGCAGGGTCTCCGGCGTCGGAGCCACAGGATCGGCTTCCAATCCGCCTTCGGTCAGCGAGCGGGCGACCTCGATCATGGCGCTGTCGTCCCGGCGGCCGTAGGCCAGGCCGCCGACAGACCGCCGTTGCGGGGTGGCGAAGACGGCGTTCACGGTCTCGGGCGGTTGCGTCAGCGGTTGAGCCACTGCGCCCTTGAGGTTCGGCTCGACGGGTTCGGTCGGGCGGATCTCAGGCGTTTCGGGCACGTCGGCCTTCACGTCGGGCCGGACCTGCGGGCCGGTGTCGACGGTCGTGGAGGTCTTGCTCTTTTCGACAGGCAGGGGCGTGGTGGCGACCGGCGCGATGGGCTGAGCCGGGGTCTGGGCCTGCGCAGGTGTCGGTTGGGCTGCGGGGACGGTTTCGACGACCGTCTCAACCGTCGAGGTCGGAGCCGTGACGACGGGGGCGACCGGTTCCGACGGCGCAGCGGCGGCCGGGATCGCTTCCGGAGCGGCAGCGATCGGTGTCGGGGCGGAGGTCTCGCCAGTCACGGCCGGTTCCGCCGCCGAAACGACAGGCGCCGAGACAACCGGGGGCGTAATGACCGGCGCGATGACCGGGGTGTTCGGGGCGGCCGCGTCAGCGGTCGGCTGAACAGGCTCGGCGTCCACAGGCGCCGGCGCGATGTCGGTATCGGCGACTGTCGCGACGGCGGGGGTGGGGGCGGGCGTGGCGGCGGCATCGCCACTCTCGCCGTCGACCAGGGGCGCCGAAGCCTCGTCCGCAACAACCGACAGATCCGCGCCGCTCATCAGAAGGAGCGACCGCAGGGCGGGGCTCGGGGTGGTGAGCGCCAGGCCGGTCTGGATCAGCGACGCGGCGCCGCTCGAGAGCAGGCCCTTCCCGGCGTCGCCCGTCGCGCCGGCGCCCAGCATCGAAGCCAGCAGGCCCTCGAACGCCGACGCGTCAGCCGTCGCCGACCCTTGCGAGGTCGTCGGTGCGGAAGGCGCGATCAGTGACAGCAGTGCTGATGCGGTCGACATGGGGTCCGTGGCGGATTTCGCCGGGGCGGGTGACGGGGGCGCCTGCTGCGCCGGACATTCGAAAGCCGCGGCGCAAGTCGCGGGCCACTCGTGAAAACCGCCTCAAACCCCTGATTTTGCTGGGTTGAGGGGCTGTGCCTTCGCCGGTCAGGCTCTGCCCTGACGGTCCAAACTTGCCGCGTGCCGACGAATCTTGCCCGGCGCCGTTGACCGCCCGGCCATGTCCCGGCGTTTGGCCCGCCGTTTGCGCCCCTTGCCGGTCATGACACAGGCGCGAAACGCGATCTTGCGTGAAATCAAGGACTTGCCCGGCGGGCTTGAACGGCCTGCCGGGCAAAAAGCGCGTGGCGGCTGGCAGACCTTGCCGGGCGCCCGTTCGATGGAGGTCCGCGCATGTCGGTGACCAGCATCCTGAACAACGCCAATACCGGCCTGATCGCGGCGCAGACTCAATTGCGCGTCGTCTCGGACAACGTCGCGAACGTCAACACGCCCGGCTATGTCCGCAAGGTCGCCGATCAGGTGTCGCTGTCCAGCCAGGGTGTCGGCAGCGGCGTTGAAGTCACGCGCATCCGGCTGGCCACCGACCGCTTTCTTCAGGCCGCCAGCTTCAACGCCGGCGCCGAGGCGGCCCGTCAGGGCGTGAAGTACGAGCTGTATGATCGCATCCAGTCGCTGTTCGGCGATCCGGGCGGCACGACCGGTTTCTTCTCGCAGGTGGACGGCGTCTTCTCCGCCTTCGCCTCCAGCGCCGAGGACCCGACGTCCTCGCCCCGTCGTCAGGACGCCCTGTTCAAGACACAGGCGCTGTTCGACGAAGCCGCGCGGATCGCCACCCAGATTCAGGCTGTGCGCGAGGACGCCGACGGGCGCATCCAGAGCGCGGTTGAAAAGGCCAACGACCTGCTGGGCCAGATCGAGGCTCTGAACGTCGAGATTTCGCGGGCCAAGGTCGTCAACGCCGATGCCTCCGGAGCCGAGACGGCGCAGGCGGCTCTGGTCAGTCAGCTGGCCGAGCTGATGGACATCAAGGTCACGGCGCGCAGCATCGGCGGCATCTCGATCCGCACCGGCAACGGCGCCTCGCTGGCGGGGGAGGGCGCGGCGACGCTGTCCTACCAACGCGCGGGCACGGTGACCGGCCAGACCGCCTTCAACGACATCTGGATCAATGAGCCGGGCGGCTCGAAAATGTCGCTGCTCGACAGCGTAAACTCGGGCGAGATCAAGGGGCTGGTCGAGCTGCGCGATGTCGAGGCGCCCGCCGCCTCCGCCCGTCTGGCGGAACTGATCACCCATGTCGCCGACGAGCTGAACCGCGCCCACAACGCCAACGCCTCGGTGCCGGCGCCGAACCGGTTGGACGGTCGCAATGTCGGACAGTCGCTCGAGAGCGCCATAGCGGGCTTCACCGGCCAGACCACCATCGCGGTGACCAACAGCGCGGGCGTAATCCAGCAGCGGGTCGACATCGTCTTCAGCGGCGCGACGATGACGGTGAACGGCGTCGCCGCCGACCCGACCACCTTCCTGGCGACGCTGAACACCCAGCTGGGCGGGGCGGCCACGGCGCAGTTCGTGGATGGCAAGCTGTCGATCGTGGCAAGCAACAGCGCCAACGGCATCGCCATCGCCGATGACGCGACGACACCGTCGAACAAGGCGGGGCGCGGCTTCTCCCACTACTTCGGCCTGAACGACCTGATCTCGACGGATCGTCCGGCGCTGTATGACACCGGCCTGACCCTGGCCTCGCCGCACGGCTTCACCGCCGGCGAGACCATGACGTTCCGCTTCAGCAGCGAGACCGGCTCGCGGATCCGGGACATCGAGGTGGCGGTGCCGCCGGGCGGGACGGTGGGCGATCTGCTGAACGCCCTGAACAGTCCATCGACCGGGGTAGGAGCCTACGGCGCCTTCTCGCTGGCCGCGGACGGTTCGCTGAGCTTCAGCGCCTTCAACAGCTCCGCGCCGAAGATGACGGTGTTGAACGACAACACGGTCCAGATCCCGTCCGGCGTGTCCGCCAGCGAGATGTTCGGTATCGGCGCCGGGGTTCGCGCCTCGCGGGCGGACGGCTTCTCGCTGCGAACGGACATCCGTCAGAACCCGTCGAAGCTGGCGCTGGCCCAACTGAACCTTGCCGCCGCGGCAGGCACGCCGGCGCTCAGTTCCGGTGACGGTCGCGGCGCCCTGCTGCTGGCGGACGCCGGTGAGCGCAGCGCCAATTTTCAGGCTGCGGGCGGTTCGTCCGGCGGCTCCATTTCGGTCTCGCGCTACGCGTCCGAACTGGCCGGCGAGATCGGCGGCAAGGCGACGGCGGCGAAGAATACCAAGGAATCCTCCGCCGCGCTCTACAGCGAGGCGACCGCCCGCCGCAGCGCCTATGAGGGCGTCAATCTGGATGAGGAGCTGGTGCTGATGACCACCTACCAGCAGGCCTTCAACGCCTCGGCCCGCCTCATTCAGGCGGCCAGGGATATGTACGATACGCTTCTGGGGATGGTCTGATGAACCGCGTCGCGACCTTCGGTAACTACCAGTCGGCCCTGCTCGACCTCATGTCCGCCCAGACCCGGGCGGCGGAGGCGCAGGAACGGGTATCCACCCAGAAGAACGCCACCGACCTGACCGGCTTCGGCCGCCAGTCCGAGACCCTGACCGCCCTGAAGGGCGCGCAGAGCCGGCTGCAGGGCTTTCTGGATACGTCCGATGCGGTCACCGCGCGGCTGACCACCCAGGATCTGGCGCTGACCCAGATCAGCGACGGGGTCGAGGCCGCGCGCGCGACCATCGGCAACGCCTTGGCCTCGGACTCGGCGACCTCGCTGATGCTGGAGCTGGAAGGCCAGTTCCAGACCATCCGCGGCGGCCTGAATATGCGCCATCAGGGCGGCTATCTGTTCGCGGGCACGCAGGTGAACACCCAGCCGGTGGACGTCACCAACCTGACTGAACTGGCCGCGGCGCCCAGCGTCGCCTCCATCTTCAACAACGACAGCCTGAAGACGGCCAGCCGCGTCGCCGAGGGTACGACGCTGGAGACGGGCTTCCTCGCCAATGACGTCGGTACGGATGTGATGGAGGTCCTGCGGGACATCCAGAACTACAGCACGGGCCCCAACGGTCCCCTGACCGGCAAGCTGAACGAGACGCAGAAGGCCTTTCTGGCGGCCCAGCTGACCCGGCTGGAAACGGCGGGGCAGGGGGTGATCGACAAGGGCGCCACGACCGGCTCGCTGGCCAATCAGGTCGAGAACATCACCAAGGGGCACAAGGCCCAGATCGAGTCATTGTCGGAGCTGGTCTCGAACCGCACCGACGCGGACATGGCCAAGGCGGTGACGGACCTTCAGCTGTCCCAGATCGCCATCGAGGCCTCGGCGCAGGTGATCAACCAGCTCAGACAGGTCTCGCTGCTCAACTTCCTGAGTTAAATCCGGAAAATCAGCAACGGCCACGCTGGACAGGCATTCTCGCTATGGAACATAGTGAGAACAAATGGCGCAACTCGATCTCCGGCAAAAGCTCTCGGTCCTCGCTGACGCGGCCAAGTATGACGCCAGTTGCGCGTCGTCCGGGACGTCGAAGCGGGACTCGTCGGACAGCAAGGGGCTGGGCTCGACCGAAGGCATGGGCATCTGCCACGCCTACACACCGGACGGCCGATGCGTTTCCCTGCTGAAGATCCTGCTGACCAACTTCTGCATCTACGACTGCGCCTACTGCATCAATCGGGCGAGTTCGAATGTGCCTAGGGCGCGGTTCAATGTGCAGGAGGTCGTGGACCTGACGCTGAACTTCTATCGCCGGAACTACATCGAGGGCCTGTTCCTGTCGTCGGGGATCATCCGGTCCGGCGACTATACGATGGAGCAGCTGGTCCTGGTGGCGAAGACGCTGAGGGAGGTGCACGGCTTTCGCGGCTACATCCATCTGAAGCTGATCCCGGAGGCGGACCCGAAGCTGGTGGAGATGGCGGGGCTTTATGCTGATCGGCTGTCGGCCAATATCGAACTGCCGCGCGACGAGGCCTTGCAACGACTGGCCCCGCAGAAGGACGTCGGAGTCATCAAGAAGGCGATGGGGCAGGTGCGTCTGGGCGTCGAAGCCGCGAAGCCGGAGAAGCGCGACCGGATCAAGCCGCCGAAATTCGCGCCGGCGGGCCAGTCGACCCAGTTGATCGTCGGCGCGGACGGCGCTCCGGACACGGAGATCATCGACCGTTCGGCCTCGCTGTACGGCGGCTATGGCCTGCGCCGGGTCTATTATTCCGCCTTCAGCCCGATCCCTGACGCCTCGTCCAGCCTGCCGCTGCAAAAGCCGCCGTTGATGCGCGAGCATCGGCTGTATCAGGCGGACTGGCTGATGCGGTTTTACGGCTTCAGTCCGCCCGAGATCGGCGAGGCGACGGTCGGCGGCATGCTTGATCTGGCCATCGACCCCAAGCTGGCCTGGGCGCTGAACCGCCGGGAGCATTTCCCGGTCGATGTGAACACGGCCTCGCGCGAGATGCTGTTGCGCGTGCCCGGGTTGGGGGTGAAGTCGGTGGACCGGATGATTTCTGTTCGCCGCTATCGCACCCTGCGGCTGGAGGACATCGCCCGTCTGTGCCGGGGGATCGACAAGGTGCGGCCCTTCATCAGCGCGCTGGACTGGACGCCGGGCGGATTGACGGATGCGGCGGACCTTCGGGCCCGCATCTCGCCGGACCCGGCGCCGAAACAGCTGAGCCTGTTCTGATGCGCGTCGCGACGCTGGACAGCGAGACTGACTTCGATGGTTGGCGCAAGGCGGCGCGGGCGTTCCGGTCGGCGGGCGTGCGGCCGGGTGAGGCCGCGTTTCGGGTCGGGCGTGACGACGGCGGGCTGTTTGACGAGCTGGAGCCGCAGGATGGAGGGCAGGGCGCGCAGTTTCCGGTCCCTCGCGCCTTCGTCGAACTGGCGCAGGCGGTGATCCTGCATCGGTCCGAGGACCGGTTCGATCTGCTCTATCGCCTCCTGTGGCGGCTGGAGCGGGAGCCGGACCTGATCAGGGTGGTCTCTGACCGCGACGTCGCCGACGCCTTTGAAAGAGCGAAGAACGTCAGCCGGGCCAGCCACAAGATGAAGGCCTTTGTCCGCTTCCGGTTGGCGGAAGAGGAGGGGGATGAGCACTGGATCAGCTGGTTCGAGCCCGCGCATCGGGTGCTGGAGCGGACGGCGCCTTTCTTCGCCCGCCGGTTCACCACGATGCGCTGGTCAATCCTGACACCCGACGGGCAGGCGCACTGGGATACGCGGCACATGACCTTCGGTCCGCCCGCCACGCGCGACATGGCGCCCGCCGAGGATGAAATCGAGGACTTCTGGAAGACCTATTACGCCTCGACCTTCAATCCTGCCCGGCTCAAGACGAAGACCATGCAGGGCGAGATGCCCAAGCGATACTGGGCCAACCTGCCCGAGGCGGCGCTGATCCCGGACCTGATCGCATCCGCGGCGGCGCGGGAGGCGGCGATGGTGGCCGCGCCTGCACCCGAACCCAACCCGCGTCTGGCCAAGACCTTGTCGCGCCTGAACCGGGATCGGGCGTTCGAGGAAGGTTTTACGCCGTCCAGTCTGGAGGAGCTGGGGCAGGCGGTGCAGGCCTGCCGTCGTTGCCCGTTGTGGCGCGATGCGACGCAGGGCGTGTGCGGGCAGGGGGCGAGGCCGGCGCGGCTGATGATCGTCGGCGAGCAGCCCGGCGATCAGGAGGATCTGGCGGGCAAACCCTTCGTCGGCCCGGCTGGGCAGGTCCTGGACGCGGCGCTGGCCGAGGCGGGGATCGACCGCGACGACGCCTTCGTCACCAACGCCGTTCGCCACTTCAAGCATACGCCGCGCGGCAAGCGGCGCATTCACCAGACCCCGACGACCAGCGAGATCACCGCCTGCCGCTGGTGGCTGGACGCGGAGCGGTCGCTGGTGAAGCCGAAGGTGATCCTGATGCTGGGCGGGACGGCCGCGCAGGGCGTGATGGGCCGCAAGCCGGAGGTGATGAAGGCGCGGGGGCGGGCGATCCCGCTGCCCGACGCGACGGCCTTGCTGACTGTTCATCCTTCGTATCTGCTGCGTCTTCCGGATCGCGAGGCGGCGGCGGTGGCGCGAGAGCGCTTCGTCGCGGACCTGAAGATGGTCCAACGACTGCTTTGAAGCGTAAACGTTTGAAACCGTGGCTGAACGAATACGGCTGCGTTGCGTTGTGATATGTAGAGCAGCTTTGCCGTGGACGGCGATAGGCATCCGGGACGGGGCGTTTTAGGTAGGGGCATGGCTGCAGCGGACTTCCAGATTGATGACGGCGGGCCGGGCCTGACCCTGCGTCTGACCGGCGACTGGACCGCGACCGAGCTGGGTCGTGTGTCGCGCCGCCTTGATGATCAACTGCATGGACGTGACATCGCCGCGGTCGACCTGTCTGGACTGGGGCGGTTCGACACCGCGGGCGCGTTGGCGATCATTCAGGCCGGACACGTCAAACTGCCCGATGGAGCCTGGACCGCGCGGCCCGAAGCCGGTCGCACCTATGCGATGATCGAGAAGCTGGAGCGCGAAAGCGCCGGGCCGCCGAAGCAGTCGGCAGGCTGGATCCGCGGCTTCGCCAAGGTCGGGCGCGGGGTTCATGACGTCGGCGCCGAGACCACCCTGTCGATGGCCTTCCTCGGACGACTGGTCGTGGCGACCGGTTCGACCGTCAAGCATTGGAACCAGATCCGCTGGCCGGCCTGGTTCAGTCAGGGCGAGCGCGCTGGCCTGGACGCCATTCCGATCGTGGCCGTCACCAACTTCTTCATCGGCGCGGTCATCGCCTTCCTGGGGGCCAATCTGCTGACCCAGTTCGGGGCCGGGGTGTTCACCGTGCAACTGGTCGCGGTGGCGACCCTGCGCGAACTGGCGGTGCTGATCACGGCCATCCTGCTGGCTGGCCGTTCGGCCTCGTCGTTCGCCGCCGAGATCGGCTCGATGCGAATGAACCAGGAAGTCGACGCCATGCAGGTGATGGGGGTCAACCCGTTCCAGGCGCTGGTCATTCCGCGTCTGGCGGCCATGCTGGCGATGATGCCGATCCTGACCTTCATCGGCATCATTTCGGGCCTGTTCGGCGGCCTGCTGGTGACGTGGAGTCAGCTCAGCTACGGCCCCACCTTCTTCATCCAGCGCATCAGCGAAGACCCGATGATGGGCAACCATCTGATGGTCGGGATGATCAAGGCGCCGGTGTTCGCCATCGTCATCGCCGCCATCGGCTGCCGCCAGGGCATGGCGGTGGCCGGCGACGTCGAGAGCCTGGGGCGTCGCGTCACGGCGGCGGTGGTGCAGGCCATCTTCGCCATCATCTCGCTGGACGCCGTCTTCGCGCTCATCTTCCTGGAGCTGAACATATGACGGCTCCGCATATCCCGACCTTCCCCAAGGCGCCCGAGAAGCTGATCGAGGTGCGCGGCCTGCTGAGCCAGTTCGGCGAGCGTGTGATCCATGAGGACCTGAACCTCGATGTCGAGCGGGGCGAGGTGCTGGGGGTCGTGGGCGGTTCGGGCACCGGCAAGACGGTGCTGCTGAACACCATCATCGGCCTCAAGGAGCCCGAGGGCGGGACCATCAGCCTTCTGGGCCACGACCGTTCGGCCATGACCAAGGCGCAGGAGGCGGACGTCGAACGCCGGACCGGCATCCTGTTCCAGCAGGGCGCCCTGTTCTCGTCCCTGAGCGTGATCGACAATGTCGCTTCGCCGCTGGTGGAGCACACCCGGCTGCCACGCGACGTGATCCGCGAACTGGCGGAGATGAAGATCGCCATGGTCGGGCTGAAGCCGGAGTCGCACCACCTGAAGCCGGCGGAACTTTCGGGCGGCATGCGCAAGCGGGTCGGGCTGGCCCGGGCCCTGGCGCTGGACCCGGAGCTGCTGTTCCTCGACGAGCCGACGGCGGGGCTGGACCCCATCGGCGCAGCGGCCTTTGACGATCTGATCCGACAGCTGTCCGACGATCTGGGCCTGACGGTTTTCATGATCACCCACGACCTCGACAGCCTCTACGCCATCACCGACAAGGTGGCGGTGCTGGCGGACAAGCATGTGGTGGCCAAGGCCTCCGTGCAGGAGCTTGAGACATCCGACCATCCCTGGATCAGGGAATACTTCCTCGGACCGCGCGGTCGCGCCGTCCACAAGGCGGCTTGAGGAGAGCCGGACAATGGAAAGAGACGCCCACTACGCCGCCGTCGGCATCGCCACCGTCGCCCTACTGGCGGCGCTGGCCGTGTTCACGATCTGGCTGGCCCGCCTCCAGTTCAACAACGAGTACGACATCTATGACATCGTCTTCTACGGGCCTGTGCGCGGGCTGTCGGAAGGCGGGGAGGTGCATTTCAACGGCATCCGCGTCGGCGAGGTCACGGACCTGAACCTGGACCCGAACAAGGGCGACCAGGTCATCGCGCGCATCCGCGTGGACGCCAACACGCCGGTGCGGGTGACCAGTCGCGCCCAGCTGGAGCCGCAGGGCATCACGGGTCTGAACTATATCCAGATCACGGCGGGCGATCCGAACAGCGCCATCCTCAAGGATCAGTATCCGGACAACGTCTATCCGGTGATCCAGAGCCAGCCGTCGCCGATCGCGGAACTGCTGTCCGGCTCCGGCACGGTGCTGGCCCAGACGGTGGATGCGTTGAACCGGATCAACCGGGTGCTGTCCGACGACAACGTCCGCAGCTTCTCGACCAGCCTGAAGAACATCGAGTCCCTGACCAGCGAGCTGGAAGCCCGCAAGAGCATGTTCGAACAGCTGGAGCAGGCCCTGACCCGCGCCAACTCGGCCGTCGCGGAGTACGAGCGGCTGGCCACCAGCACCCGACTGCTGGTCGAGGGTGACGGCGCGCGCGCGGTCGCCAACGTCAACAGCGCGGCGGAGGAAGCCAAGGCGGCGGCGGCGTCGATCAACCGGTCCGCGACCAACCTCGAACAGCCGCTGGGCGAGTTCGCCGCGACAGGCCTGCCGCAACTGCAGCAGACCATCAACGAGCTGGACGACGCCATTCGCTCGCTGCAGTCCCTGATCGACGATGTGCGCTCGAGCCCGCGCGACTTCATCGCCCGTCCCGAAAGCCGTGAAATGGAGGTCCAGCCGTGACGCGTATTCTGAAGGTCGCCGCCGCGGTCGCCGCCGTGGCCCTGCTGGGCGGATGCTCGCTGCTGTCGACGCCCGAGCCGGTCCAGCTGTACCGCTTCGGCAACCTGCCCATGGGGCAGAATGAGCGATCGGTGGCCGGGGTGCAGGTCGTCATGCGCCGCGCCGAGTTCGCCCAGGCGGTGCGCGGGGATCGCATCCTCGGCGTCACCGGGACGGAGGCGGCCTATATCAAGGGCGCGCGCTGGGTCAGTTCGGCGGACGTCCTGTTCAGTGATGCGCTGGAGAGCGCCTTCGCCGCCCAGGCCGAACGGGTGCGTCTGGTCGGGCCGCGTGAGCTGACCCGCTCGGGACAGGCGCTGGACATCGATGTGCGGACCTTCGAGGCGCGCTACGCCTCGCCGGGCGCGGCGCCGGTGGCGACCATCATCACCCGCGTCAGGCTGCTGAACGCCGAGGACCGGTCGGTGACGGCCGAGCAGGTCTTCCTGGTCGAGAAGCCCGCCGCCGAGAACCGCGTCGGCGCCATCATCAGCGCCTTCGACGAGGCCAGCCGCGATCTGAACACCCAGATCGTGGAGTGGACGGACCGGAACGCCCGGAACGTCCCGGCGGGCTAACGGACGATCAGCCAGGTCAGCGACCCCAGCGGGGCGCTGGTGCGGATCGGCAGGATCGTCACCTAAAGCCCGTTCCGGACGCCCGCCAGTCGGGCCTCGATGTCGGCGCGGCGGTCGCGGGCGGCGGTGATGCCTTTCAGGGCGCGGTCGATGCGGGCGAGGAGGTCGTCGCGCAGGCGCAGCAGGCGCTCGCGGTCCGGGCGGACCTTTCTGGGCTTGCGCCCTGAAAGACCCAGCGCCTCCTTCCAGTCGTCGCGCCAGGCGACGGCGCCCTCGGCGCAGGGCTTGAGCAGGTCGGCGAAGCGGACGTCGGTGTTCTGGGTGTTGCGGATCAGGGGCAGGGCGGCGACGGCGGCGTCGCGGCAGGCGTCGAGCGTGGCCTTGCGCGCCGCCAGCGGGTGGGGCGGCTCGTCCTGCGCGGGCAAATGGCCGGTCAGACGACGGGCGGCGGCGGCGAGGTGCGCGTCGAGCTCGACCACGGCGTCGCGCGCCTCGGCCCAGATGGTGTCCAGCGCGGTCGAGCGGCGGCCGACGCCCTCGATCCAGCCCGCCAGTTCGCGCCCTACCTCGTCCACCGTGGCGGCGGCGCGGGTGTAGGCGGCGCGGAAGGTCTTGAGGCGGCGGCCCCGGCTGTCGAACAGGCCCGCCAGACCCCGGCGGGGCTCCAGAGCCTCCGGCCGCAGGCCCTCCAGCACGGAGCGGGCGTGGGTCAGCTGGGCGTGGGCCTCGGTCAGGTCGCCGGTGCGGGCGGCGGCCAGGGCGCGCTCGATCTTCTCGACCGCAGAGGCGCGAGCGGGCTCGGCGAAGGCGTGGGCCTGATCGTCCTGCCAGGCGTCATGGACCGCCTCAACCTGTGCGGCGTCCGGCGCAGGCGCATTGCCCTGTCGGCGATAAGACCCGTCAGCCATCTCGATACTCCCACCCCGCGGGTTCTTTGATTGCGCTACGCCGCAAAGGCTGATTGAGCGCGGGCGACCCGCCGGGTGAAAGGTTAACTACGCCTTCAGGCTGTCGGCAACGGTGTAGGTGGCCTCGGTCTTCGCGGCGACCTCGTCGAGGGTGACGCCGTCGGCCAGTTCGATCAGTTCCAGACCGGCGCCGTTCGGCTTGACGTCGAAGACGCACAGGTCGGTGATGATGCGGCTGACCACGCCCGTGCCGGTCAGGGGAAGGGTGCAGGATTTCAGCACCTTGGACTGGCCGTGCTTGTTGGCGTGATCCATGACCACGACCACGCGCTTGACCCCGGCGACGAGGTCCATGGCGCCGCCCATGCCCTTCACCAGCTTGCCCGGGATCATCCAGTTGGCGATGTCGCCGTTCTCGGCCACTTCCATGGCGCCCAGGATGGACAGGTTGATGTGGCCGCCGCGGATCATGGCGAAGCTGTCCGAGGAGCTGAAATAGCTGCTCTCGGGGATGGCGGTGATGGTCTGCTTGCCCGCATTGATCAGGTCCGGATCGACCTCGTCCTCATAAGGGAAGGGACCCATGCCGAGCATGCCGTTCTCGGACTGGAGGGTGACCTCCATGCCGTGCGGGATGTAGTTGGCGACCAGCGTCGGGATGCCGATGCCCAGGTTCACGTAAAAGCCGTCCTGAAGTTCGCGGGCGGCGCGGGCGGCGAGTTGTTCGCGAGTGCGGGCCATTGGGTTATCCGGGTTGTGGGGAATGGGGGTGTCGGGTGTCGGGTGTCGGGCGTCGGGGTGTCAGTCGTCTTTTGCTCGAAGCGAGCGGATAAGGGCGCCGAGGCCGCGACCCAGTTGGTCGCAACGTGTCAGGATCGGCTCGATGTCTGTCTTTGGGCCGCAATCCACTTCGGCGGCGATGATGGGATGTGTCTCCAGCTCTTTCAGCGAACCCTGAGCGATCATCAGGTGTCTGACGTAGTCCCTGCGGCTCCCCCGACCGTATCCTTCGGCGATATTCGCGGGAACAGACACTGCGGACCGCCTGATTTGCGATGTCAGACCGAACAGTTCGTCCTTTGGGAAGCGTTGGGTGATCAGGTAGCAGGCCTTCACAAGGGCGATCCCATCTCGCCAGACGCCCAGCTCGCGGTAGGATGAGAGTGGCTTATTCATTTCATACACCCCACACCCCACACCCCACACCCGACACCCTACCCCCTGCTAGACGGCTTCGCGCTGTCGCACTGTCCTCTGTTCGATGCGCTTCTCGGACTCGGTGAGGACGATGCGGTCGACGTAGATGCCCGGGGTGTGGATGTGGTCGGGGTCCAGCGAGCCGGTGGGGACGATATGCTCGACCTCCACAACCGTCACCTTGCCCGCCGTGGCCATCATCGGATTGAAGTTGCGGGCCGTCTTGCGGAACTGGAGATTGCCGCGGCCATCGGCCTTCCACGCCTTGACGATGGCGAGGTCGGCGACGAGGCCGGTCTCCATGACGTAGTCGCGGCCGTTGAAGTTGCGCACTTCCTTGCCCTCGGCGACGAGGGTGCCGACGCCGGTGGCGGTGAAGAAGGCGGGGATGCCCGCGCCGCCCGCGCGTATGCGCTCGGCCAGGGTGCCCTGCGGGTTGAACTCCAGCTGGAGCTCGCCGGCCAGGTACTGGCGCTCGAACTCCTTGTTCTCGCCGACGTAGGACGAGATCATCCTGGCGATCTGCCTGGTCTCCAGCAGTTGGCCGAGACCGAAGCCGTCGACGCCGGCGTTGTTGGAGATGACGGTGATCCCCTTCACGCCCGAGTCGCGCAGGCCCGCGATCAGCTTCTCGGGAATGCCGCACAGGCCGAAACCGCCGGACATGACGGTCATGCCGTCAAAGGTCAGGCCGTCCAGCGCGGACGCTACGTCGGGAAAGATCTTCCGCATCGCTTCCTCATATTTTCATCGCCTGATGAATATCGGCGACCTTGGTTCGTCCCTAACGCGAGGGGGCGGGCGGGGCAAGTGTGGCCGATCAGCCTTTTCGGTGATCAGCGGAGCGGGGGCCGAAAACCGGGACGGGTGAGACGGTGGAGACGATGCAAATACACCGTCTATGCCGTCTATCCCGTCTATGTCGTCTATGGGGCTGATCGGGCGGAAATCCAGTGGTGGCGGGGGTTTGAGGGAATTGGGGGTTGGAGGAGGGCGGAATATTATCCGGGTGATCGTCTATCAGTTGAGCCGGGGCGTCCGAGCTTAATCTAGCAGGCCGATGCGTCAGAATTGGTCGTGTCGCCGTTGGTCGCGGAAGCGAAGGGCGTGGCGCATCCGATGAGCGGTCTTGTGCGTATGCAGGGCATGAACATCGCCAATGTCGCCATTCGCCATCTGCAGGACGCGCCGTTCCCGGATTTCGTCACACGGCCCGCCATCGACAGTCTGGTCAATGAGGCGCGCAGACGTCTGGACCGGGAGGGGCCGCACGATCAGGCCGCCTTCGCCCGACAGATGGCCGAGCGGGCCATCGCCGAGCACACGGACGCGGCCAACGACCAGCACTATGAACTGCCGCCCGAGTTTTTCCGGATCTGTCTGGGCAAGCGGCTGAAGTATTCCTGCTGCCTTTATCCCAATCCTACGACGACGCTGGATCAGGCGGAGGAGGTGGCGCTGGCCACCACCTGTCTGAACGCCGGTCTGGCGGATGGGCAGTCGGTGCTGGAGCTGGGTTGCGGCTGGGGTTCGCTGAGCCTGTGGATGGCCGAGCGCTATCCGGACAGCCGGATCACGGCGGTGTCGAACAGCCACGGCCAGCGCGGTCATATAGAGGCCGAGGCGAAGGCGCGGGGGCTGACCAATCTGACGGTCATCACCTGTGACATGAACGACTTCCAGACGGACGCGGTGTTCGACCGGATCGTCTCGGTCGAGATGTTCGAGCACATGGCCAATTGGCGGGCGCTGCTGACCCGGGCGAAGGGCTGGCTGAAGGCGGACGGCCGGATGTTCGTGCACATCTTCACCCACCGGGACGCGCCCTACCGGTTCGACCACACCGACAGCGGCGATTTCATCGCCCAGCATTTCTTCACCGGCGGGGTGATGCCCAGCCGGGGGCTGATGCGGGAGTTCCCGGACCTGTTCGAGGTGGAGCAGCAGTGGACCTGGAACGGGGTGAACTACAAACGCACCGCCGATGACTGGCTGAAGAACATGGACGCGCAGTCCGACCGGGTGATGGAGCTGATGCGCGAGACCTATGGCGCGGACGCCGAACTGTGGCGGCGGCGCTGGCGGCGGTTCTACATGGCGACGGCGGGCCTGTTCGGGAACGACGGCGGCAAGACCTGGGACGTGACCCACTACCGGCTGAAGCCGGCCTGAGGAGAGAGCGATGCTGAAGTATCTGTTCGCCTATCTGGGCGCGGGGCTGACCTTCGCGGCGATAGACGCGGTGTGGCTGACGACGATGACGGAGCGGCTGTACAAGCCGGTGCTGGGGCCGATCCTCGCCGACAAGCCGAACATGGTCGCGGCGGTGGCCTTCTATCTGATCTCCATCGGCGCGACGGTGTTTCTGGCCATCGCCCCGGCGCTGAAGGAGGGGAACTGGACAAGGGCGCTGATCAACGGCGCCGCGCTGGGGTTCGTCTGCTACGCCACCTACGACCTGACCAACCAGGCGACGCTGGCCAACTGGTCGATGAAGCTGACGCTGATCGATCTGGCCTGGGGGACCGTGCTGACCGGGACCTGCGCCACCGTCGGCTATTTCGTGGCGTCGTGGGCGCAGGCGAAGTGGGGCTGAGGTTCAGCGGCGCGACGATCTAGACGCTCAAGGTCCGGGGCTGTCCAAGGGGTGGCTGATACGCTCATCCAACAATGCAACGAGGCGAAGTCGCGTGGTCGGATCGCCCCTGCTTCTGGCGATGGCGATCGTTGAGGTCGCGATCCTGCGGAGCTCCGGCAGATCATAGTGGTACCCACGTTCAAGCAATTCGATCGCTCGATCATAGTGGGTGGCCCGGACCGCCTTCATCGCCGTCGTCTGGCGACTTTGGGTGGGCAGGTTTACGTCCACGCCCGAACGCAGCAGCAAGTCCCAGTGGTCCCAGCCGCGTCCGTTGATGCCATGCAACAACGCCACGTCCAGCAGAGACGACCACGTCGCATCGTACGAGGTATTGGGGTTCGCTCCATGTTCCAGGAAGGCAGACAGGAACTCAACGTTCTCCAATCGTGTAGCGAAAATCACTGTCGGGATTCCGTTGATCACCATGTCCGGGTCCGCTCCGGCGTCTAGAAGTGCACGGACGCCTTCGATGGATCGACAGCGCAAAGCCCAAAGGAGCGGGGTAATCCCGGCCTCGCCCTCACCGTCCACGGCGGCTCCGTCGGCAAGACTACGGCGAATCGCATCGCTCTCGCCTGCACAGGCTGCATTGCCCAGAGCGATCATCGCCGGTGAGCGAAAAGGGGGCGGGCCCGCGCCGTTAACGGTCTCCACAGCGGCTTGTGCTCGACCGTCTCCACCCACGCCGATGAGGCCCGCGACGAGCAGGGTGAGAAGTGTCGTTTTCATCCTGTGGCGGGTCCTGTCAGTGATCATCCCAACAAGCTTTGGCGTGTCGTGCGCCATTTATCCAGCCGCCACGTACCAACCGGAGCTCCTCAAAGGCGCGGACTTTCGTGACAGGGGTTAACCTTTTTCTTCGCTTCACACGGGCGTGCGGTGGCGGGAGACCGCCGATAGGGTAAAAGGCGTCTGGTAGGCGTTCCGGGGGACGAAGCGTTGAAGTTCGGCATCAATGCATTGACGGGTGTGTTTCTGGTCGGCGTGGTCGCGGGGCTGGCGCTGACGCCTGACGGGCGCGAATGGATGCGCCGTCCGACCCTCCTGCTGGGCGGACAGGCCTCGGCCGAGGCGCCGCCGTCCGCCGAAGGGGAGGCCGCGCCGGTCGTGGCTGCCGCTGTTTCCGCCCCCGTCGCCGCTGTGACGCCGCTGAGCGAGCGTCTGGCCAAGGGGCAGCTGCGCATCGGCGTGTTCGGGGACTCGATGGCCGACGGCCTGTACGCGGGCCTGTACCGCGACCTGCACGGCCAGCCGAACGTCAGTGTGACCAAGTTCTCGCAGGTCTCCACCGGCCTGAGCCGCTACGACTATGTGGACATCCAAGCCAGGACGCGCGGCCAGCTGGACGAGCAGCCGGTGGACGTGGCCGTGGTGCTGTTCGGGACCAATGACGCGCAGGGGATCGAGCTGGACGGCACGGTCCACGCCTTCGGCACCGAGGGCTGGAAGGCCGCCTATGCGAAGCGGGTGGATGATCTGGTCGCGCTGCTGCGTAGCCGCGACGTGGCGGTGTACTGGGTCGGCCTGCCGCGCATGAAGCGTGAGAGCTTTGACGGGCGGATGGCCCTGATCAATGAGGTGGTGTCGGCGCGGATGCGGGCGCTGGGCGTGCCCTATATCGAAACAACGGCCCTGACCTCGAACGCCGACGGCGGGTACGAAGCCTATCTGCCGAACGACGCGGGACGGCGGACGCTGATGCGGGCCAACGACGGCATCCATATGTCGATGGCCGGGTATCTGCGGATGAGCGCGCCGGTGGCCGAGCGGCTGAAACGCGATGCGGGCTTGACCGCGCCAGCGAACTGACCATGAAAGCGGCGCAGGGCGCGCTGATCGCGGTGCTGATGGCGGTTGCGGCTCCGGTCGTGGCGCAGACGCCGTATGTGGCGCAGACGACGCCTGAGCCCGGTGTGGGGGTCTGTCCGGGCGGGCTGTGCCGGCCGGACGCGCTGGATGGCGTGTTCGAGGCGCTGGCGGCGACGGAGGCGGGCACGCGGGACCGGCCTGTCCACATCCTGCAGATCGGTGACAGTCACACGGCGGGCGACCGGATCACGGGCAAGCTGCGGGTCGACCTGCAACGGCGGTTCGGACGGGCGGGGCGGGGCGTGCTGCCGCCGGGCGTCCCGTATGAGGGCTATGCGCCCTATCAGGTGACGGTGGGCCAGCGCGGCTGGGTGATGGAGAACGCGCCGTTGCAGCCTCCGGCCGGGACGCCGACGCCGCGCACCGGTCTGGCGGGGACGCGGGCGACGGGCACGCGGGACGCGGTGATGGGCTTCGATCTGGAGCCGGGCGTCGAGGCGACGGTGCTGGGCGTCTGCGGGCGCGGAGCGGCCAACGGATCGGTGCTGTCGGTCGAGGCGGGCGGCGTGGGCCGCGAACTGGACCTTGGCCGGGGCGGTGACGCGGTCTGTCGCGAGATGATCCTGCCCGCGCCGACGCGGTCGGTGCGGCTGGTGGCGGGCGGCGACGGGGCGGTGATCGACTCGGTGCGTCTGACCGGCGCGGCGCGGGGCGTGACGGTGTCCAATCTGGGACGGGTCGGGGCCAGCCTGCGCGATCTGGCGGCGCGGGACGAGGCGACCGTGGCGGCGGAACTGGGCGCCTGGCGGCCAGACCTGATCGTGCTGGCTTACGGCGTCAATGATGGATTCGACGACGGGCTGGACGGCGCGGCGTATGAGGCGCTGCTGCGCGGGCAGATCGCGCGGATGCGGCGGCTGGCGCCGGGGGCGGCGCTGATGCTGCTGGGCGCGCCGGACGGGCTGCGCGGCGGCGTGACGGGCGGTTGCAGCGCCGACGGGATGCGGGCGCCGCCGCCGAAGCTGGCGGTGGTCCGGGATGTGCAACGCCGGGTCGCCGCCGATCTGGGCGTTGCGTTCTGGGACTGGCACGGACGGATGGGGGGAGACTGTTCGGCGGATCGTCTGGCGCTGGGGGCCGAGCCCCTGATGCGCGGCGACCGGGTGCATTTCACGAGCGCGGGGGCCGACTGGATCGGCGGCATCCTGTCGGGCGACCTGATGGCCGCCTATGACCGCTGGAAGGCAGGACAGTCCCTTGGGCAGGGGGGCGTGGAGTAGTGCTGTTTCCCACGCTCGCCTTCGGCGTCTTCTTCCTGTTCGTCTATTTCACCACCTGGTCTCTGGATCGCGAGAACGGGCGGCGCAAGCTGTTCCTGCTGCTGGCCAGCTGGTTCTTCTACGCCCAGTGGGACTGGCGGTTCGTCGGCCTGCTGATCCTGTCGGCGGTCCTGAACTGGGCCATAGCGGCGCTGATCGCGCGCAAGATGGAGCGGGACGGCGTCGAGGCGAAACGCGGCTGGCTGGTCGGGCTGGGCGTGGCGGTGAACCTGCTGATCCTCGGCTTCTTCAAATACTACGGCTTCTTCGTGGAGCAGGCGGGCGATCTGCTGGCGCAGTTCGGCTGGGAGCGGGACCTGCCGCTGCTGGAGATCGTGCTGCCGGTGGGGATCTCGTTCTTCACCTTCCAGGGCATCAGCTATGTCGTGGACGTGCATCGCGGGAAGACGCCGCCGGCGAAGAGCCTGCTGGATGTCATGCTGCTGATGAGCTTCTTCCCGCATCTGGTGGCCGGACCCATCGTGCGGGCGTCGGACCTGCTGCCCCAGTTCGAGCGGTCGCCGCGGCTGACGCGGGAGATGGCGACGCATGGCCTGCTGCTGATCTGCTGGGGTCTGTTCAAGAAGACGGTGATCGCGTCCGAGCTGTCGGTGAATCTGGTCGATCCGGTCTTCTTCGATCCGTCGGCGCATTCGGGGATCGACATCGCGGCGGCGGTCTATGGCTATGCGGTGCAGATCTACTGCGACTTCTCGGCCTATTCGGACATGGCGATCGGGATCGCGGCCCTGCTGGGCTATTCGTTCCCGCGCAATTTCGACCAGCCGTACCGGGCCAGTTCGATGCAGGACTTCTGGCGGCGGTGGCACATCAGCCTGTCCAGCTGGCTGCGCGACTATCTGTATGTGCCGCTGGGCGGGGGTCGCAAGGGGCTGATCCGGTCATGCCTGAACGTCTTCATCACCATGCTGCTGGGCGGCCTGTGGCACGGGGCGGCGTGGACTTTCCTGGCGTGGGGCGCGCTGCACGGCGGGGTGCAGGTGGTCGAGCGTCTGGGCCGTTCGGTGTTCGGGGACCGCAAGATGATGCCGACGGCGGTCGGGGTTCTGATCACCTTCCACATCGTCTGTCTGGGCTGGATCCTGTTCCGGGCCGAGACCTTCGATCTGGCGATGGGGATGCTGGCCGGGCTGGGCCGGATCGGGCCGGTGACGATGCTGACGCCGCTGTTGCTGGTGCTGATCATGGGCGGGCTGGCGATGCACTGGCTGCCGCCGCGCGCGGTCGAGGGCGTGGCCGAGCGGCTGAAGGCGGCGCCGTCGATCACGCTGGGCGTGCTGGTCGGGATCGCCATCCTGCTGGTCGAGGCCGTGCGGCCCGAGGGCGTGGCGCCCTTCATCTATTTCCAGTTCTGAGGCGTTGGGAACGAGCATGACCGACGAGAAGGATCAGAACGGGCAGGGCGGAGTTCCGCTGGAGCCCTTCCCGACGCATCGACCGGAGTCGCCGTTCCCGCCGCTGTATGAAAGCCTGCCGGTTCCGCAGGACCCGCCGAGCGACTGGATACAGTCGGCCGACGCCCACGACCTGCCGACCGCGCCGGAGCCGCTGGTCGAGCGGGCCAATCCGCTGGTCGCGCTGGGGCGGTTCGCCTTCCCGCCGGGACCGCCCATTGATGATGAGGGGCTGGCCGCGCGGGACCTGCGCTGGACGACCCAGACGCTGGTGATCGCCGGGCTGTTCCTGCTGGTCTTCAACGCCGTCTCGCCGCTGAACTGGTCGCACCAGCAGGCGCCGGGCTGGGTGTCGGAGACGGTGGAGCGCGTGTCGGAAGCCTGGGTCGGGCAGCTGGCGCAGGTGGGGACCGACATGCCGAGGCAGGGGCTGCGCGAGGCGTGGTTCGGGGCCAAGGACGCGCGCTTCCCGGGGCAGCAGCCCGCACCGCCGCGTACTGATACACCATAACAGCGGCTTGACCGGACTCGGAGACGACCTCTAGCGTGCCGCCGCCCGTGAGTGAGCGGGCGCTCAAGGGGCTGTTTCATGCGTCATCGTCTGCTCGCCCGGGCTCTGCCCGCCTTTGTCCTGCTGGCCGCCGTCGCCGGTCCCGCCATGGCGCAGGAGGCCCTGACCTATCAGCAGCCCCCGTCGCCCATCGCTGACATTCTGGACACCAAGCCGACCCCGAGCTCGAGCCTGAGCCCGAACCGGACGACGCTGGCGCTGTTCGACCGGTCGAACCTGCCGCCCATCGCCGAGCTGGCCGAGCCGATGCTTCGGCTGGGCGGTTATCGCATCAATCCGCGCAACAATGGTCAGGCCAACAGCCGGGTCAGCTGGCTGACCGGGCTGAGCTTCCAGCCGGTCGCGGGCGGCGAGGCGCGGGCGGTGCAACTGCCGGCCAATGCGCGCTTCCTGTCGCCCAGCTGGTCGCCGGACGGATCGAAGGTGGCCCTGCTGATGGACGCCCCGACGGGGCTGGAGCTGTGGGTGGTGGACGTCGCCACGGCGCGGGCGAGCAAGCTGACGGAGGCGCGGGTCAACGCGGCCACCGGAAGCGCCTTTGACTGGACGCCGGACAGCGCCGGTCTGGTGGTGCGCCTGACTCCGCAGGGCCGGGGCGCGGCGCCGGACGTCAGCCGTCCGCCCGCCGGTCCGATCGTGGCCGAGAGCATGGGCCGGGTGGCCCCGGCGCGGACCTATCAGGACCTGCTGAGCGACGCGGGCGACGAGGCCCTGTTCGACCACTACTTCACCTCGCAGCTGACCTATGTGCCGATCAACGGCCGGGGCGCGCGCGATCTCGGCGCGCCTGCGGTCTATCTGGGCGCCAGTGTCTCGCCGGACGGGCGCCATGTGCTGACCACGACGGTCAAGCGGCCCTACAGCTATGTGGTGCCCGCCGGTCTGTTCCCGTCCGAGACGCGGGTGATCGACCTGCAGGGGCGCGCGGTCCATCAGGTCGCTGACCTGCCGCTGCGGGATAATGTGCCGACGCCGTTCGACGCCGTGGCGCCCGGCCCGCGCTCGATCCAGTGGCGCGCCGATGCGCCCGCCACCCTGGTCTGGACCGAGGCGCAGGACGGCGGCGATCCGCGCACGCCGTCGGAAGTGCGCGACCGCGTCTTCATGCTGGCCGCGCCGTTCAACGCGCAGCCGACGACCCTGATCGACCTGAACGAGCGCTACGGCGGGATCACCTGGGGCGATGCGGACACCGCGCTGGTGACCAGCCGCTGGTTCAACACCCGTCACGAGACCCGCTACGTCATCGACCCGTCGAACCCGGGAACGGGCCGGGTGCTGCTGGAGCGGAACTATCAGGACCAGTACAACAATCCGGGTTCGCCCCTGACCGAGCCGAACGCGCAGGGCTTCAATGTGGCGCGCTTCGCCGCCGACGGTCGCCTGCTGATGACCGGACCGGGCGCGACGCGGGAAGGGGAGTATCCCTTCCTCGCCGCCATGGACCTGAACACCGGCCAGTCGGAGCGTCTGTGGACCTCGGCCACCGGCGAATACGAGAGCATCGTCGGGGTGCTGGATGACGGCGCGCGCCGTCTGGTGACTCGGCGCGAGACGAAGAACGATCCGGCCAACCTGTTCGTGCGCGATCTGAACGCCGCGACGACCACGCCGCTGACGCACTTCACCGATCCGGCGCCGCAGCTGGCGGGCGTGTCGCGTCAGCTGATCACCTACACCCGCGCCGACGGGGTGCAGCTGTCCGGCACGCTGTATCTGCCCGCAGGGTACGACAAGGACCGCGACGGTCCGCTGCCGCTGGTGATGTGGGCCTATCCGGCCGAGTTCACCGACGCCGCCGTGGCCGGGCAGGTGGTGGACACCGCCAACCGCTTCGTGCGGCCGGGCGGATCGAGCCATCTGTTCCTGCTGACGCAGGGCTATGCGGTGCTGGACGACCCGTCGATGCCGATCATCGGCAAGGACGGCGCCGAGCCGAACGACACCTACATCGAGCAACTGACGGCCAGCGCCGAGGCGGCGGTCAATGCGGTGGTCGAGCTGGGCGTGGCGGACCGCGACCGGATCGCCGTCGGCGGGCACAGCTACGGCGCCTTCATGACCGCCAACCTGCTGGCCCACACCGACCTGTTCCGCACCGGCATCGCGCGGTCGGGCGCCTATAACCGGACCCTGACGCCGTTCGGTTTCCAGGCGGAGCAGCGGACCTATTGGGAGGCGCCGGAGACGTACAACGAGATGTCGCCCTTCGCCTTCGCCAACCGGGTCAATGAGCCGATCCTGCTGATCCACGGCGAGGCGGACGACAACTCGGGCACCTTCCCGGTGCAGTCGGAACGCTTCTATGCGGCGCTGAAGGGCAATGGGGCGCAGGTGCGTTACGTGGTCCTGCCGCTGGAAGCCCACGGCTATCGCGCGCGGGAGTCGGTCGGGCACACGCTGTGGGAAACGGTGCGCTGGCTGGACCAGTATGTGAAGAACGCACCGCCGCGGGCGGCGGAGTAAGGCCCGGCGGGATCATCGGGGCGGACGCCCGAAAGGG
Source organism: Brevundimonas sp. M20 (assembly GCF_006547065.1). Classification (NCBI taxonomy): domain Bacteria; kingdom Pseudomonadati; phylum Pseudomonadota; class Alphaproteobacteria; order Caulobacterales; family Caulobacteraceae; genus Brevundimonas; species Brevundimonas sp. M20. Next base: position 1,057,880 of record NZ_CP041243.1, read on the forward strand.
CGCCGCCCCCTCTGGTCTCCCTATCGGGCGAGGTCCTGGGGGAGATAGATGAAGCGGGGGCCGTCGGGGGCGATGACGAGGCTCCGGCAGTTGTCCAGCGGGGTTTCCAGCGAAACACTCGTACAGACCCTGTTGCCGCGGACCTCGTAACGACCGCTCAGCGTGACCCCGCCGGTCCGATCATAGTGCCCTTCAGAGGTGAACCACTCGGAGCGGCCGTCGTCCAGATCACTCTCGAACAGTGTCCGTGGTCCCTCAAGCAGGACCCGCCGGGTTTCATATTCCGTCGCGGGACGCTCGATAGAAGCGGTGGGGCGGTATTCTTTTGGCTGCCGTTCCCCGCAGGCCGCAACCGCCAGCACGGCGAAGGCGATGACAGCCCCTTTTGGGTATCGGGGCAGGGAAGTGTCTAGCATAGCGATCTCTGATTGCATGGGTGCGAGCATTGCTCTCGCATCCGTGCCTGCCAAGTCCTCTATGAGCCGTGCCGCCTGTTGGTGAAACAGACTTCTGACGGTCGACTCTCACCCGACCGCGCGCAGAACAACGGCTGCGCCGTTGGGCGCGGTCTCCCTCTCCCAATGGGAGAGGGTCAGGACTCTACCAGCGGCCCGTTGCCGTCGGCGGTTTTGGCCACCGTGTAGGTCTTCAGCACCGAGGCGTCGTAGCGTTTGTCGAAGATGGTCGAGACGGTGTGGAGTTCGGCCTTCGCTTCGGTCGGGGTGAGGGTCAGCAGGACGAAGCCCTTGGCCGTCTGGTCGCAGAGCAGGACTTCTTCATTCGCCGCGTTCAGGGCCGCGCCGAGGGGGACGCCCTGGACGTGGTCGCCGGGCGAGGGGCTGGAGATGGCGCTGGTGGCGAACTCGACAGCAGCGCGGCGGCCTGAGGCGTCCTTCAGATCATTGACCCAGAAGGCATGGCTGTCGCCGGCCAGAACGATGGGCTGGACGCCCGCGTCAGCGAAGGCGCCGTACAGACGCTCGCGACCGGCGGGATAGCCGTCCCAGCTGTCGAGGTTGAACGGCACGCCCAGCTTGAACAGCTCGATCGACTGGCGAACCTCGGCGCGGACGGCGGCGGGCAGGCGGGCCAGCAGGACGGTGACCTCCAGCGGGGAGGCCATCCTGGTGATGTCCGGTCCCTGCACCCGGCCCATGACGACCTGATTGCCGATGACCTGCCACGGACGACCGGCCTCGCGCGAGGCGGTCAGGGTGGAGCGGATCCAGTCGCGCTGGGCGTCGCCCAGAAGGTCGCGGTCGGGAGCGTTGAGCTTGGCGCGGAAGGCGTCGACGTCCGGGCGGGCGTTGCGGCCCGTGCCGACGACCGGCATGTCGGTGGCGAAGCTGAGGGCTTCCTGACGGGCGACCAGCCGGGTCTCGACCATCAGCAGGCTGGCCAGATCGCCGAAGTCGAAGCTGCGATAGATGGCGTCCTCGGTTAGGCCGCCTTCCGGTTCGCGGATCGGCATCCACTCGAAATAGGCCTTCAGGGCGGCGGCCTTGCGGACGAGGAAGTCGCCTTCGGTTTCTGACTGGTGGTTCTCGGCGCCGCCGGACCAGGTGTCGTTGGCGACCTCGTGATCGTCCCAGACGCAGATGAAGGGCGCGCGGGCGTGGGCGGCCTGCAGGTCCGGGTCCGACTTGTACTGGGCGTGGCGCTGCCGGTAGTCGGCCAGGGTGACGATCTCGTGCGGCGGCTGGGGCGTGCGGTTCAGACGCGCGCCGGTGGTCATGCCGTAGGAGTCCGGCTCGGCGCCGTATTCATAGATGTAGTCGCCCAGGTGGATGACGGCGTCGAGGCGATCCAGCTTCGACACCACCTCCCAGGCGTTAAAGTAGCCGCCCGGATAGAGCTGGCAGGAGGCGACGGCCAGAACCGCGTCGGCGGTCGGGCCGACGGGCAGGGTGCGAGCGCGGCCCTGAGGCGAGCTAACCTCGCCCGCCGAGAAGGCGTAGCGGTAGTCGACGCCCGGCTGGAGGCCCGCGACCGGCACCTTGACCGTGAAGTCGCGCTCGGGGCCGGTCTCGACCGTGCCGGAGGCGACAGAGGCGGTCGCATCGCCGTCGCGCCAGACCGACCAGTCGACCCGCACGGCGCGGACGGACGGGTCGGACGGCGTGACGCGCGTCCAGATCAGGAGCCCGTCCTGACGGGGATCGCCGGAGGCGACCCCGTGCAGGAACTGGACGTCGACGGCCTGTCGGGCGGCGGCGGGCAGGCTTGCGCCCGCCGCACCGGCGCTGAGAAGACCGAGAAGACCGCGACGGTGCAGGCTCATGATCCGACCTCTAGTACTTCACGCCGAAGACGAGGCCGACGGTGCGGGGCTCGCCGGCGATGAAGGTCGGCAGACCCAGACCGTCGCCGGTGTTGCCCGCGTCCTTGATGTATTTCTCGTCGAGCAGGTTGTCGGCGAAGGCTTCCACCGACCAGTCGCCCTGCGCGCTGGTGAAGCGGATGCGCAGGTTCAGCAGGCCGTAGGCGTCCTGATACTCGTCCACGACGGTGTCGGGGACGAAGTTGCCGGTCTGCAGGTCGGTGCGGTCGTTGTTGTCGTCGAAGAACATCTCCGACTGCCAGGTGTACGTCGGCATGACGGCCAGTTCGCCACCCGGCAGCGGCACACGGACCGACATGCCGAAAGAGGCGCGGTTGTCCGGCGAAAGACGGAAGCGGTTGCCGTCGTAGATGCCCGCCTCGAACCGCGAGTGGTTGTAGGCGTAGGTGCCGAAGACATCGACGTACTCATTCAGGCTCAGGAAGGCCTGACCCTCGAAGCCGTAGGCGCGGGCTTCACCGGCGTTGGTGGTGATGAACTGGGTGCCGACCTGAATCGTCGTCTGGAAGTTCGAGTAGTCGTAGAGGTAGACCGACCCGTCCAGATGCAGGGCGCCGTTGAACAGACCCGTGGTCTTGGCGCCGATCTCGTAGCTGTCGACTTCCTCGGCGTCCACGAAGGTGAAGTCCGGGGCGCCGAACGGGGCCGAGGGGGCGCCGGCGGCCAGAACGGCCGGGCGACGGCCGCGGGCGTAGTTGGCGTACAGGCTGCTTTCATCGCCGATGGCGTAACGGCCGGTGACGCGCCAGGTGAAGCCGTCGTCTTCCAGATCCTGATAGATGAAGTCGCCGTTGTTGGCGGTCGGCTGGAAGGTCAGGCCGAAGGCCGGGAAGGTCGTCGAGAAGGGCGCGGTGGCCGCGCCCGGGACGGCCAGCTGGCCGACGATGCCGTTGGCCAGTGCGCCGAGCTGGGCGGCCTGTGCCAGGTCGGCCGGGGTTCCGGAAGCGATCAGTCGCGCGATCTGGCCCTGAATCTGCTGGACGCCCAGCAGGCTGCCGGCGACCGAACGACCGTTGAGCACGGCGGACGAGAAGCCGCTGGTCTTGTCGTCCTGCGTCCAGCGGACGCCCGCCGAGAACTCCAGACGATCCGTCGGACGCCAGGTGACGTCGGCGAACAGGTCGACCGACTGCAGCTCGCTGGTGTTGGTGGCGGTCTCGATATGCGAGGCCTTGAGGTTGTCGCGGATGCCCGGAATGGCCGGGGCGGGCAGGCCGAGGCCGCCGAGAATCGGGTCCAGCAGGGTCGGGCTGGAATAGAAGGCCAGCGGCAGGAAGTTCGGGCCGGTGACGCCGGGGGCGCCGTCCAGCAGACCGGCCAGCTGGGCAAGGGCGATGCGCTCGTTGAACTCGGTCGGGGTCCGTTGCGAACCCTCTTCCTTGAAGTAGCCGACGCCGAAGAAGCCCGAGACGGCGCCGCCGTTGTCCCAGTTCAGGCGAAGCTCCTGGCTCCATTGTTCGCCTTGGGCGTCTTCCACGGCCGAGAGCAGGGGCAGGGAGATGCCGTCCGCGTCGAAGACTTCGTAGGAGTCGAACTTGCGGTAGGCGCTGGTCGAGGTCAGGGTCAGGCTGTCCGACAGGTCGAGGCGGGCGATGCCGGTCAGGCCCCAGACTTCGCGGTCCAGACCCAGATCCTGACCGCCGTCGATGTTGGTTCCCGGGGTAAGAGCGGCGCCCTCCCACGGCTCAGCCGAACCGATGACGGCGCCGGTGTTCGGGTCTTGCGGCGCATAGGCCAGCGACTTGAACGCGGTGCCCGGCGCGCTGTCGGTCTGGTAGTTGGCGATCAGGTCGAAGCGGAAGCCTTCGGTCGGCTGGAAGGCGCCCGAGAGGCGGAAGGCCTGGGTGTCGAAGCCGTTGTAGTCGGCGCCGCCGAGCAGGTTGGTCACATAGCCTTCGCGGGCCTTCATGCGGGTGGCGAAGCGGATGGCGGCGTTCTCGCCCACCGGGGCGTTCACCATCAGCTCGCCCATGCGGTAGTCATAGTCGCCGAAGCCGGCGCGGCCTTCGGCCTCCCAGTGGCCGATCTCGGCCTTGTTCTGGATCACGTTGACCGCGCCGATCAGGGCGCCGCGACCGTAGAGGGTCGACTGCGGGCCGCGGGCGACCTCGATGCGCTCGATGTCGAACAGCTCGACATAGGAGCCGCGGGATTTGGAGATCGAGACGCCGTCCTGGAAGACCGATACGCGCGGCTCGGTGGAGGCCTCGCCCGAGTCAGAGGTGATGCCGCGCATCACGAAGCCGGCGTTGTTCGGCGACTGGTTCTGGACGAGGAAGCCGGGGGTGAACGCCGACAGCTCCTCGAAGTCCTGAACGCCCAGCTGCTCCAGACGCTCGCCGTTCCAGGCGGTCAGGGCGAAGGGCACCTCGACGGCGCTCTGTTCGCGCAGCTGGGCGGTGACGATGACCTCGTCCAGCTGGGCCGGTTCGGCCTGCTGGGCGTGGGCGGCTCCGGCCAGAGCCCAGACGATGCCCAGGGCGCTGGCGCCGAGCAGGGTGGACGAACGTTGAACGCGATGAATCATGACAGCCCCCGGGGAGTGAGACTCCCGACCTAGCGGGGCTGTATGCCGTGACAGCGACGGTGAGACGACCGGCAAATGAAGCTCGGACGTCGTTCAGGTGAATAACGTTCAGTTACCGGCGCAACGAAAAGGGCCCGGCGATCAGCCGGGCCCTTCGTCGAACGCTGGACGCGTCCCCTAGCGGTTTTTGATCTTGGATGCGTCGCCGGTTCCGCCCTCGGAAATGTCACCGACGATGGGATTTTCCGCCTGAACTTTCGGACGGCTGCTGCGCCAGTTGTCGAAATCGGCGGAGAATTTCTCGCGCCGTTCGGAGCGCCAGTCGTGATAGTCGCGGTCGAAGTTCGACATCTGCTGCTCGCGCCAATGCAGGTAGTCGGGCTCGAAATCATGGTTTGACCGGTCCGCGCGCGCCTCGCCCTTAAAGCCGGGGCCGGAGCCCTCCCAGATTTGCGCGCCGGGGGCGTAGCCGTGATCGGGCCGCGTCGAGCGAGCGTAGTCAGGGCGTCCATGGTCCGGGCGGTCATACTGCGATCGGGTGAAGGTCTCGCCGCGATAGTCCGGCGACGATGAGGCGCCGTGGTCGCGATCACCGCGACCGTAGCGCCCGTCGGAATAGCCGCCCTGATCGTAGCCGTAGTTCCGGATTGAGGCCCGCGACGGATTGGGGTCGCGGTCGTGGCGGCCGCGATCATGGTCGCCCTGACCGTAAGAACTCCGGTCGTACTCATCCCGATCATACTGGCCTTGGCCGCGCCAGGCCTCGGCCGTGCGCCCGCCATCGCCTTCGGACCAACTGCGGCCCTCGTCGTAACGCCGGTCACGCGGTTCCCGGCCACGCTCCTCGTCGCGGCGGCCAAGGTCGTTCTGCGGTCGATATCGGGTGGGGTTCATGGCTGAAGCTCCTCTCGTTGGGGAGCTTCAGAACCGGAGCGATTCCGGGCTGTTCCAGCCGTTCACGGGGAGCTGACAGCCTTGGCCGTGAGGGCTCATCGGGCCCGGTCCCTCCGCCTGTTTGGGTAACGATGGTCTTGTGGCTACCGGGCAGGAGGGCGGTTCGCCGTCATGCCGGCGGCTGTACGTTTCCGGTTGAACCTTTGCCGCACCGCAACATTCCTGTTGCGCGAGCGTCACTTGTCGGGTCACGCTGCATATTCATTGCGGTGGGAGCGGCATGGCCTTCGACGAAATGTCCGGTGGGGCGCCCGTTTACGGGGGGAAGGTCCGTGACAGCTATCGCGGACTGGCGAAGTGGCTGGCCGACGCGCCCGAAGGGCTGTTGCAGGCGCGGTCGCGTCAGGCGGAGCTGTTCTTCCGCCGGATGGGGGTCACCTTCGCCGTCTATGGCGACGCCGAGTCCAGCGAGCGGCTGATCCCATTCGACGTGGTGCCACGCATCATCGGCGCCGCTGAATGGGGCGGGCTGGAGAAGGGGCTGATCCAGCGCGTTTCGGCCATCAACGCCTTCCTCGCCGACGTCTACGGCAAGCAGGAATGTCTGAAGGCCGGCGTGGTCCCGGCGGAACTGATCCTGACCAATCCGCAGTATGCGCCCGAGATGCAGGGCCGCCGCCCGCCGCGCGACATCTGGGTGCAGATCGCGGGCGTCGATCTGGTGCGGACCGGCGAGGACGGCTTCTATGTGCTGGAGGACAATTGCCGCACGCCGTCGGGGGTCTCCTACATGCTGGAGAACCGCGAGATGATGATGCGGTTGTTCCCGGACCTGTTCGCCGACTATCCGGTGCGGCCGGTCGAGACCTATGCGGACATGCTGCTGGCCAGCCTGCGGGCCTGCGCGCCGGAAGCGGCGGGAAGCGATCCGACGATCGTGGTGCTGACGCCCGGGCCGTTCAACTCGGCCTACTATGAGCACAGCTTCCTGGCGGACAAGCTGGGGGTGGAACTGGTCGAGGGGCGGGACCTGTTCGTCGACGACGGCAAGGTCTTCATGCGCACGACCGAAGGTCGACAGCAGGTGGATGTGATCTACCGCCGTATCGACGACGCCTTCCTCGATCCGCTGACCTTCCGTCCGGACTCGGCGCTGGGCGTGCCGGGGCTGATGAACGCCTATGAGGAGGGCACGGTGACGCTGGCCAATGCGGTCGGCACCGGCGTGGCCGACGACAAGGCGGTCTATACCTACATGCCGGAGATCATCCGCTTCTTCACCGGCGAGGAGCCGATCCTGAACAATGTGCCGACCTGGCGCTGTCGGGAGCCGGACGCGCTGAAGCATGTGCTGGCCAACCTCGGCGATCTGGTGGTCAAGGAGGTCGGCGGCTCGGGCGGCTACGGCATGCTGGTGGGCCCGGCCTCGACCAAGGCCGAGATCGAAAGCTTCCGGAAGAAGCTGATCAATGACCCCGACGACTTCATCGCCCAGCCGACGCTGGCCCTGTCGACGGCGCCGACGCTGGACAAGGGCGAACTGCACGGACGGCACGTCGATCTGCGGCCCTTCGTGCTGTCGAGCCCCGACGGGGTGAAGGTGGCGCCCGGCGGCCTGACCCGCGTGGCGCTGAAGCCCGGCTCGCTGGTGGTGAACTCCAGCCAGGGCGGCGGAACCAAGGACACCTGGGTGCTGGACGTCTGATGCTTTCTCGTACCGCAGACAGCCTGTACTGGACGGGCCGCTATATTGAGCGGGCGGACTTCCTCGCCCGCATTCTGGAAGCCACGATCCGGTTGGCCGCCATCCCGACGCGGGGCGACGGGGACGCCGAGACGGTGTGGGCCAGCGCGCTGGCGTCGGCCGGGGCGCCCAAGGCGCTGGGCCGGGCGCCGACCGAGAAGTCGGTGCGGGAGTATCTGGCCTTCTCGCCGGACAACGCCTCATCCATCGCCGCCTGCATCACCCGGGCGCGGACCAACGCCCGCTCGGTGCGGACCGCGCTGACGGTGGAGCTGTGGGAGGCGATCAACGGCGCCTGGAACGGGCTGGCCGAACAGGGGCAACCGACCCGACGCGACGACTTCGGCCACTTCCTCGAGTGGGTGAAGACCGTGACCCTGTCAGTCGAGGGCGCGGCCTCGCGGACCATGCTGCGCAACGACGGCTATTATTTCCTGCGGCTGGGGGCGGCCATCGAGCGGGCCGACAACACCGCCCGGCTGCTGGACGTGAAGTATCACCTGCTGCTGCCCGAGGGCGAACGGGTGGGCGGTCAGCTGGATTACTTCCAGTGGACGACCCTGCTGCGCGAGGTGTCGGCCCTGACGGCCTATCGCTGGGTCTATCGGGACAGTGTGAAGCCTTGGCTGGTGGCGGACCTGCTGGTGCTGAACCGGCAGATGCCGCGATCACTGGCCAGCTGTCAGGCGTCCATCGTGCGCTATCTGGAGAAGCTGGCCAACGATTACGGCCGACGCGGCCCCGCGCAGCGACTTGCGGCGGAGCGGATGCGGGCGTTTGACTCCTCCCGCATCGAAACCATCTTCCAGTCCGGTCTGCACGAATACATCCAGTCGTTCCTGAATGAGAACGGGCGACTGGGGCAGGCCATCCACGAACAGTATCTGAGCTGATCCATGCGTATCGGGATCGATCACACCACAACCTACGCCTATGACCGGGCGGCGCGGTTCATCGTGCAGAACCTGCGTCTGACGCCGCGCTCCAGCGAGGCGCAGACCGTGCGTCACTGGCAGGTGGAGACCGACGTGGACGCGCGTCTGCGCAAGTCCGAGGACGCCTTCGGCAACATCGTCCACGCCCTCTACACCGAGCAGCCGACGAAGACCCTGACCATCCGGGTGACCGGGGAGGTGGTGACCAGTGACACGGCGGGGGTCATTCCGCCGGATCAGGAGCGTCTGTCGCCGCTGGTCTTTCTGCGGGACACCGACCTGACGAAGCGGGACAGGCTGATCTCGGTCTTCGCGTCGGAGTTTCAGGCCCATCCGCCGCTGGACCGGATGCATCGGCTGATGGCCGGGATACACGGGTCGGTGGCCTTCGAGGTGGGGGTGACGACGCCGACCCACACCGCCAGTGAGGTGCTGGCCCTCGGACGGGGGGTTTGTCAGGACCATGCCCACGTCTTCATCGCCTGCGCCCGGCACATGGGCGTGCCGGCCCGCTATGTCTCCGGCCATCTGGCGCGGCGGGACCGGGCTGATCAGGAGGCCGCCCACGCCTGGGCGGAGGCCTGGATCGAGGGCCTGGGCTGGGTCGGCTTCGATCCGGCCAACGGCATCTGTCCGACCGAGCGCTACGTCCGGATCGCGACGGGGCTCGATTACCTCGGCGCAGCGCCGGTGCGCGGGGCCACCTACGGCGGGGCCGGGGAGACGCTGGCGGTCAAGCTGATGGTGCGTGATGCGGACATGCAACAGGGTCAGCAACAGGCGTGAACGCAGGGTCGATGGTCGCGGGAATCTGTTACGGTTCGTCGAATTCTGACGTTCGCGGGATACGACACGTCCAATGACTTACTGCGTAGGCCTGCTGGTCGATGAAGGGTTGGCGATGATCGCCGACACGCGGACCAATGCGGGCGTCGACAACATCTCGTCGTATCGAAAGCTGCACGTCGTCGACAGGCCGGGCGAGCGGGTGCTGGCCGTGGCGACGGCGGGCAATCTGTCAGTCACCCAGACGGCGCTGGCCATGGTGCGCGAGGGCGTCCATCTGAATGTCGGGGAGGAGCCGGAGACGCTGGAGACCGCGCCGACCCTGTTCCGCTGCGCCCAGCTGCTGGGTCATGCGCTGCGCAACGTCCGCCAGTCGATCGCCCCGGCGCTGGAGGCGGACAGTCTGAACACCTCGGCGACCATGCTGCTGGGCGGCCAGATCGCCGGCGGACCGATGCAGCTGTATCTCATCTACAGCCAGGGCAATTTCATCGAGTGCGGGGCGGACACGCCGTTCCTGCAGATCGGCGAGGCCAAGTATGGCAAGCCCATTCTGGTCAGCGGGCTGCGCGGCAGCACGCCGTTGGCGGAGGCGGTGAAGCTGGGGCTGATCTCGTTCTCGACCACCATGCGCTGCAATGTCGGGGTGGGAGCGCCGTTCGACATGCTGACCCTGCGCCGCGACATGATCAGCGGCGACGTGCGGCGGATCGAGGCGGACGATCCCTATTTCACCGACCTGCACGACCGCTGGACCCGCGCGCAGGCGCAGGCCCGCGCCGCCATGCCGGAACCGCCGTGGATGCCGAACAGCCAGGGGATGGCGGCCTTCGGTTGAGATCCCTTTCGCTGACCTGGCGTTGACGTGGCGGCGCCTTGCGGGGCGTTGAAGCGTCGGCCTAGCGTGTCGGCATGCCTGCTTTCGACACCCCTTCGACGCCCGCCAATTTCGCCTTCTTCGAGCCCCTGCGCGTGCGCTGGGCCGAGGTGGACATGCAGGGCGTGGTCTTCAATCCGAACTATCTGGTCTACGCCGACGTGGCGATGAGCGAATACATGCGCGCCATCGGCTTCTCCGGGGTGGACGGGCTGGCGAAGCTGGGCATCGATATGTTCGCGGCGGGCGCGTCGGTGGATTTCCGGGCCTCGGCGCGGTTCGACGACGAGCTGCGGCTGGGCGCGCGGGTCGAGCGGTTCGGGCGGACATCATTCCAGCCGCGGGTCGCGGTGTTCCGGGGCGATGAACTGCTGGCGGATGTCGGCCTGACCTATGTGTGCGTGGCCCCGGACGAGCCGCGCCGGACCGTGCCGGTGCCGGACGCCTTCATCGCCGCGTGCAAGATGATGGATGATCAGGCAGCCTGAGCCGTTGCAGGCGCCGCAGGCCGCGATAGGGTGAGCCATGATCCAGAACCGACTGACTCGCCGCCACGCCCTCGCGCTTTCGGGCGGTCTCGCCGCTCTCGGCCTTTCGGGCCTGCCCGCGCAAGCCGCGCCGTCGTTGCGGAGCGAGGCCCTGTCCGGGGAAGACTGGGCGGCCCTCGGCGCCGATGTGAAGGCCGAGTTCAAATGGGCGTGGGACCACTATGTCGCCAAGGCCTGGGGCAAGGACGAGATCAATCCGGTCTCCGGCACCGCGCGCTCGTTCTTCATCGAGGGCCATGATCTGGGCCTGTCGCTGATCGAGGCGCTGGACACCCTGTGGATCATGGAGCTGGACGAGGAGTTCCAGGCGGGGCTGGACTGGGTGAAGTCCAGCCTGTCGTTCGACATCGACGCCTATTCTCAGGTGTTCGAGACCAATATCCGTCTGGTCGGCGGTCTGGTGTCGGCGCATCTGGCGTGCGGCGATCCGGTGCTGCTGGAGAAGGCGAAGGATCTGGCCGACCGGCTGATGAAGGCGTTCGACGCCTCGCCGCACGGCCTGCCGTACCGCTATGTGAACCTGAAGACGGGGGCTGTGCGCGATCCGGAGACCAATCTGGCCGAGATCGGCACCTATGCGACCGAGTTCGGGGTTCTGGGCCAGTTGACCGGCGACGACCGCTACTATGCGGCGGCCAAGCGGGCGATGAAGCACGCGCTGGACATGCGGTCGGACAAGGGGCTGATGGCCGCCAACATCCACGCGGAGACGGGGCTGTTCACCAGCCGCAACGCCTCGATCGACGTCTATGCGGACAGCTTCTACGAATATCTGTGGGACAGCTGGGAGCTGTTCGGCGACACGGACATGAAGCGCTGGGCCGAGGAGTGCATGGGCGCGATGGTGGCCCATCAGGGCAAGCGCTTCGACGGCCGCCTGTGGTTCCCCATGGTCGACTATGAGACCGCCGAGACGACCGCGTATTCGCAGACGGTGCTGGGCGCCTATCTGGCGGGGCTGCTGGGACAGGTGGGGCTGAAGACGGCGGGTGACGACTTCCTGGCGACCTATACGGAGATGCAGGAGCAGTACGTCATCATCCCGGAATCGACCGACGTGCGGACCCGCACCCCGCGCGGCAAGGGCACCGGCCTGCGCCCCGAGTTCGCCGACGCCTGCCTGAACCTGTGGCTGGGCGACCGGGACGAGCGCTATCGCGTCCTGACGGCGCTCCACTATCAGCACATGAAGGCGACCTCGAAGGCGGCCTTCGGCTACACCTCGCTGGCCGACATCACGACCCGGCCGATGGCGCAGGGCGACAACTGCCCCGGCTACTGGTGGTCGGAGCAGATGAAGTACTACTTCATCATGTTCGCCGAGCCGAAGCGGATCGACCTGGACCGGCTGCAGTTGAGCACGGAGGCGTGCGTGCTGAGGGGGTTTGTGCGGGGGTGAGGAGCCGCGCGTCTCGTCCGGCTCGTCAGGCGGGGTCCAGCGCCCTGTCAACTGCTCCCGGGTCATTTTCGATCACGGCCAGGAGGACGCGGGCTGCGGGGTCGGGTTTACGACGGTCCTGTTCCCAGCCCTCCACGGTTCGAGCCGGAATGCCGAACCGGGCCTCAAATTCCTTGGGGCTCTTCGCAACGGACTTGCGGATGGCTTTGATCCGTTCGGGTGACATGGGGTCGATATGACGTGACGCCAGCGTGACCTCGCCCTTGCGGTGGGCGATGGCTTCCCGGAGAGCAGCCTCGATCTCCAGACCTGTAGCGGTGCGCTTGGTCACTTGAGCAACTCCTTGATCAGAGCCTTGAACATCTTGAGCTCGTCGGCCGACAAGTCGTCCTTGTCGACTTTGGGGTAGGCGGTCAGCAGATAGGCCTGATCTTCGCCTATCAGCACATAGTAGATCGTTCTGCCGCCGCCGCTCTTTCCAGCCGCGCCGTAGGCAAAGCGCATTTTTCGAAGACCGCCTGAGCCCTTGATGAGGTCGCCAGTCTCCGGATTAGCGGCGATCATGGGCTCGATGGCATCCAGATCGGCCTGTGAAGCCCCGAGCTTCGCCAGCCGTTTCAGCCCCTTCTCGTAACTTTTGGTTCGAAAGAAATCCATGATCAATATACGCCCTTGACGTATTTGGGATCAATCATTTTGTGCGTCATTGACGCATTTTGTCCCTAGCCTCCATACTCCGTCATCGCATACGGCCGTTCCGCCGCCGTGGTCCCCCAGACGAGGTTCGGCTCCGTCCCCATCACGAAGTGCAGCGTGCCGCCGGCCTGAATCTCGTCGTGGCCGATCCAGGTGCGGTTCAGCGGACGACCGTTCAGGGTGACCGACTGGACGTAGAGGTTCTCGTCCGCCAGTCCCTCGGTGGAGATGATGAAGCGATTGCCATTGGGCAGGTTCAGCACCGCGCGATCCACGAACGGGCGGCCGATCACATACTGACCCGAGGCGGGGGTGACCGGATAGAAGCCCAGCGCCGTGAACATCAGCCAGGCCGACATCTGGCCGACGTCGTCATTGCCCGCCAGACCCGCCGGACCGGCGTGATACTGGGTGTCCATGATCTGCTTCAGCCGCGCCTGCGTGCGCCAGGGGGCGCCGGCGAAGACGTAGGCATAGGCCGAGTGATGGCTGGGCTCGTTGCCGTGGATGTACTGGCCGATCAGACCCGCGATGTCCTCGGCGTGGGAGTAGTCCAGCCCGGTGTTGTCGTAGTCGAACATGGCGTCGAGCTTGGCGACGGTCGCTTCGTCGCCCCCCATGGCGGTGACCAGCGCGGCCATGTCCTGCGGCACGAACCATGAGTACTGCCAGGCGTTGCCCTCGGTATAGTCCGAGCCGTAGTTGATGGCGGTCGGGTCGAAGGGCGTGCGGAAGGTCCCGTCGGCCAGACGGGCCCGGACGAAGCCGGTCTCCGGGTCGAAGGTGTTGCGCCAGAAGCCCGCGCGGCGGTCGAAGACGGCCTGCACGTCGGAGCGACCCAGCCGCTGGGCCATGCGGGCGATGGTCCAGTCGTCGTAGGCGTATTCGACAGTCTTGGACGCGGCCTCGGGCTCGCGGTCGATCGGCACCCAGCCGAGGTCCATATAGTCGCCCAGACCGCCGTAGGGACGGTAGGTGGCGCTGGCGGTCATGGCGTTCAGCGCGGCCTCGCCGTCGATGCCCTGCACGCCCTTCAGATACGCATCCGCGATGACCGGGACGGCGTGGTAGCCGATCATGGTCCAGGTCTCCTGACCCGCGAAGGACCAGACCGGCAGGATGCCGTAGGGGCTGACCTGCTGGGCCGCGATCAGGGAGTTGACCATGTCCGCGTTGCGGCTGTCGGGCTGTACGAGCGTCAGCAGCGGATGCTGGGCGCGGAAGGTGTCCCACAGGCTGAAGGTCGAGTGGACGGTGAAGTCCGACTGGTGGACGGCATTGTCCGGCCCGCGCCAGCGGCCGTCCACGTCGCCGTGCACCGAGGGCGCGATCAGCGAGTGATACAGGGCGGTGTAGAGACTGGTCCGCATCTCCTCGGGCGCCTCGATCTCGACCGCCTGCAGCGCGTCGGACCATGCGTTGCGACTGGCGGCGCGGACGGCGTCGAAATCAAAGGCGCCGCCTTCGGACTCCAGATTGCGGAGAGCGCCGGCCTCATCGACCGAGGAGACGGCGACCTTGACCATCAGGGGGCCGGTGATCTGGCCGAAGTCGAAGGCGGCCTCGAGCTGGCGGCCCTGCACCTGCGCGCGGTCCGTCATATCGCGGCCCGGCTGACGGAAGCCGCGATACGGAACCTCTGTGTCGCGATCCTGAAGCTGGTAGCCGACCAGCGGCTTGGAGAAGCGCATGGCGAAATAGAGCTGGCGGCCGGGCGCCCAGCCGCGCGTTTCGCGGAAGCCGGTGACGGCGCCGTCCGGATGCACCCGGATGCGCGACCACAGCACCTTGCCCGGGTAGTCATAGATGGACGGGCGGAAGTCCAGCAGGATCCGGGCGGGCTGGGACCGGGGGAAGCTGTAGCGATGCAGGCCGACGCGAACGCCGGCGGTGAGTTCGGCGCGCACGCCCGAGTCGGTCAGGCTGACGGCGTAATAGCCGGGCTCGGCCCGTTCGGAGGCCTTGTTGTAGCGGGAGCGATAGCCCGAACCCGGCTGGGCCGGGTCGCCCGCATCCCAGCGCACCTCACCCGAGATCGGGGTGATCAGGACGTCGCCCAGATCCGAATGGCCGGTGCCGGAGAAATGGGTGTGGGAGAAGCCGAGGATGGTCGGGTCGTCATAGCGATAGCCCGCGGCCCAGTCGTAGGACTGGCGGAAGGGGCGGAAGTCGGTGTCGGGGCTGAGCTGCACCATGCCGAAGGGGGCGACGGCGCCGGGGAAGGTGTGCCCCTTGCCCGCCGTGCCGATGAAGGGATCGACGGCTTCATAGGGCGTGGGCGGGGCAGGGGGCGCTTCCTGCGCCGTGGCGCAACCGCCCAGCGCGAGGGTCGCGAACACAGCCGTCAGTCCGAGATGCCGCATATGGGAAAGCCTCCACCCGTGAACGGCACGGAAACTAGGCAGGTTGGCCGCCGGAGGGAAGGCGGTGGGCTATCCGGCGTCGCGGATTTCGGGCGCGCGGGTCAGCAGGAAGAAGAAGGGGGCGGGCATGTCCCGATAGTCCATCAGTCCCATGACCCGGTTCTGGTCTACCCAACGGAAGTGATCGATGATCGGCAGGCCGTCGTAGATCATCGCCGCCGAGACTTTTGAGCCCCACTGGGCGAGGCGAAGGCGAGCGCCGGGGCGGTGCGTGGACAGCAGCGGCAAGAGGACGGCGACCGCCTGTCGGGCGGCGGCGGCGCGCGCGAGCCGCGGCGGCCGCAGGATGAGGCTGTAGGGGATGCGGGCCGCGGCCACGGACAGGGTTCCGAAGCCGTGACGGAACAGCAGGGGATCAACCGTGTCGGGATCGCGGAACCGTTTGCCCCGCCACCCATGGTATTCGAGCAAACCGTCGAGGGGATGGCCGCTGGGCAGTCCCGCGCCGTCCCACGTCCCCTGCAGCGCCTCCACCGGACTCGCGGGCAGGTGATCAAAGACCGCACCGGCGGTCTCTGGTCTTACGCCCTGTTTCAACCAGGCGTCCAACGCGTCCAAGCCGGTCTCCCTGTTTACGCCGGTATCCAACGCCAGCGGGAGGAAGACGATCCTGACCGTCCGGGCGGGCGAGCGGTCAGACGGCGTCGGGCTTCAAAAGGAAATGAGGCAGCAGGCCCGCTATGATCTGGCGGCCGGATTCGTCGTCCTGATCCAGCATTTTGCGCAGCGGGGGGCCGATCAGGGCTTCGCCGAACGCGCTGACGGCGATGAAAAGCACCGCCGCCGGAATGCGGGTATGGGCCTGACCGTCGGGATCGCCGAGCTTTTCCCGCACCGCGTCCACCAGATTGGTCACGGCGTCGCGCACCGGATCGAGGTGTGACAGGTCGCCCCGAAGAACGATCCAGGCGGCCAGCTTCGCGGCGCCGCCCCTGTCGAAGGCGTCGAAGACGGCGTTGATCAGCTCCAGCGGAGCGCCCTCGTCCGTCCGAAGCCGGGCGATCGCCGCATCGAGCGCCTGGGCCAGGTCGGACACCATCGACCCCATAAGGGCCGATTGCAGGCCGGCGGCGGAGCCGAAGTGATGGATGAGGTTGGCGTGGCTCATGCCGAGGTCGTCCGCGACGGCCTTGAGCGTCACTGCGTCAGGACCGCCGTCCAGCAGGCGTCGCCGCGCGAAGACCAGGGCTTCGGAGCGGGCTTCATCAGGCGTGCGCCGCCGACGTCCAGAGGCTACTATTGACATCTATGTAAGTTACATCCATGTAGATAGCGATGGTTAAGCTCAGCCCCCGGAGAGAGCAAGTGACAGCCGAATTGTTGGTCGATATGGCGGACCTTCGCCGCCCCGGTCATCCGGCGACGCGGGCGTCCACGCGGCTGAAGCCGCGTCGCGTCGAGCCGCTGCGCGCGCTCAAGGCCTTGAGACGTCTGATCGCCGACAAGGAGGACACCACCCAGGTGTTCGAGATCATGAACGCTCTGGCCGGCGGTTCGCTGCGCCGGGGCTACCAGAGGCTCCTGGAGGATTCCGAGGGCGCCCGGCAGGCCTTCCTGATGGGGGAGCTGGCGGACCGACTGCAGGACCGCGAGTGGCTGGAGACCTTGCCCGCGGACAGCGTCGGGGCGGCGTACCTGGCCTTCATCGACGAGCGTAACCTGTCCGCCTATGGTCTGGCCGACGAAAGCCGCAAGGTGGCCGATACCGAGATCGAGGCGGCGCATCCGCATGCCTGGTACGCGAGACGCCTGCGTGATGTGCACGACATCTGGCATGTCCTGACCGGTTACCGCACCGATGCCCTGGGCGAGGCCTGCGTGGTCGCCTTCTCCCTGCCGCAGACGCGCAGCCCGGGGTTCGGGTTGATCGCGGCGGGGGTGGCGATCCAGTTCGCCCGGGCGCGCACGGGGCATCCCTGCGCCCGGTCCGTGCTGGAGGCGTTCGGACGAGGACGACGCGCGGCCTGGTTGCCCGCGCTTGATTATGAGGCCCTGCTGGCCGAACCGCTGGTCGCCGCGCGGACGCGGCTGGGGCTGGCGGGGGCGACGCTCTATGATCGGGTGCCGCCCGAGTTCCGTAACGCCTACCACGGGGCCGCCTGATGCGAGCGGTTCTGCTGGCCGGCCTCGTTCTCTTCGCCGTTCCGTCCGCGGCCGCGGCGCAGGAGGCGTCAGTCCTCGGGCGTTGGCGCACGCCGGCCGAGGGCGGGGTGGTTGAAATTCACCGGTGCGGCGCCGCCCTGTGCGGACGGCTGGTGGACGCCGCCCCTCTGCGTCGGAATGCGGATCAGCGGGATGTCCGCAACCGGGACGCCGCCTTGCGGAACAGGCCTCTGCGCGGGGTGCTCGTGTTGAGAAATTTCACCGGCGGTCCGGACGAGTGGCGCGGCGGTCCCCTGTATGATCCCAACAGCGGCCAGACCGCCGAGCGCGGCACGCTGACCCTGACGGCGCCGGACAGGCTGGCCGTGCGGGGCTGCATCGCGCGGGTTCTGTGCCGGACGCAGACCTGGCGGCGGGCGGACTAGGGCCGGCGCGGGTGGACGGAGCGACCGAGGGCGACGATGCGCTGTGGGCGCGACGCTTCTGGACAGACCATTATCGGGCGGACGTGCCCGTCTGCATCCTGGAAGAGTTGTCACGACAGCCTCGCCTTGACGATCTCTTCGCGGCCGATGCGCAGCGGTTCAGCGAGCGGACCGGCTTCGTCAGCCTGGGCAGCGGCCTGACCTACGGCAGGGCCCTGGCCGAAGCGCGCGCCTTCGCCGGCTGGCTGCAGTCCATCGGGGTGGAACCCGGCGCCCGCGTGGCGCTGATGATGCCCAACTGCCTGCAGTATCCGGTCGCCCTGTTCGGGGTGCTGATGGCCGGCGCGGTCGTGGTCAACGTCAACCCGCTCTATACCGCCCGCGAACTGCGTCACCAGCTGGCGGACAGCGGCGCCTGCGTGGTCGTCGCGGCGCGCCTGTTCGCCGGGACGCTGGCGGAGGGGGTGGCGGGAACGGACGTGCGCCGGGTCGTGCTGACGGGTCTGGGCGATCTGATGCCGGCGCCCAGGCGATGGCTGGTGAACGCCCTCGGCGGTCGCGCCGCCTCCGCGCGATGGACCGGCCCGGTCGCGGCTGAACCGTGGCGGCGGGTGCTGGCCCGGGGTCGGGCCGCCGGCTATCGCCGGGCGCCGCGCGAGGCGGATGATCTGGCCTTCCTGCAATACACGGGCGGAACGTCGGGGACGGCCAAGGGCGCCATGCTGAGCCACCGCAACGTCGTGGCCAATGTGCTGCAGGGGCGCGCATGGGTGATGCGGCAAATCCCGCCGGAGACGGCGGTGAGCAATGTGACCCTGCTGCCGCTTTACCATATTTTCTCACTGACGGCGAACCTGCTGATGTTCACGGGCGTGGGCGGTCGCAATGTGCTCATCGCCAATCCGAGGGATGCGCGACTGGTCAACCTGATCCTGGCGCGCGAGCGCTTCGCTGGTCTGGCCGGGCTCAACACCCTGTTCGCGGGACTGCTGGCGACCCCGGCGTTTCGCCGACGGGATTTTTCGGATCTGAAGCTCACCATCGCCGGAGGCATGGCCACCCAAAGCGCTGTCGCCCGGGCGTGGGAGGCCGTCACCGGGGCACCACTGGTGGAGGGATACGGGCTGACGGAATGTTCGCCCATCGTCTGCATCGGCCACGTCGATCTGGACCGGCCGGACTCGATGGGGTTCGACGGAACGGTCGGACGGCCGGTTCCGTCCACCGAGGTCCGCATGCGTCGCGCCGACGGAAGCTGGTGCGGCGTGGAAGAGCCGGGCGAGCTTTGCGTGCGCGGTCCTCAGGTCATGACGGGATACTGGAACCGACCGCAGGATACGGCGGCGATCCTGTCCGGCGACGGCTGGCTCGGAACCGGGGACGTGGGGGTCATGCTGGCCGACGGGCGGGTCCGGCTGGTGGATCGGTTGAAGGACATGATCCTGGTGTCCGGGTTCAACGTCTATCCCAGTGAGATTGAGGACGTCGTCGCCGCCCATCCCCTGGTGGCGGAGGTGGCGGCGCTCGGCCTGCCGGATCCGGTGCAGGGGGAGCGTGTGAAGATCGTGGTCGTGCCGAGATGCGAGACCCTGAACGAGGCGGAGCTGCTGCGCCACTGCCGCGCCCATCTGACCGCCTACAAGACGCCGAGAGTGGTGGAGTTTCGATCAGAGCCCTTGCCGCGCAGCGCGGTGGGCAAGCTGTTGCGTCGCGATCTGGTCGTCAGTCCTGAGCGTTCGGACGGCGACTGATCGATGCCCGGCGCCTAGAGATCGACGCTCATGGCTCGGCCGGCGGCGCGCCCGGTGAAGATGCATCCGCCAAGGAAAGAGCCTTCCAGCGCATTGTAGCCATGGGCGCCGCCGCCGCCGAAGCCGGCCGCTTCACCGGCGGCGTAAAGACCCTCGAACACAGAGCCGTCGGGGCGCAGAACACGGCTGTCGAGGTCTGTTTGCAGACCACCGAGGCTCTTGCGCGTCAGAATGCGAAGACGGACGCCGATCAGGGGACCGGCGGCGGGATCCAGCAGGCGATGAGGGCGGGCGACCCGCGCGAGGCGGTCGCCAAGATAGCGCCGCGCATCATGGATGGCCCGCACCTGAACGTCCTTGGAGAAGGGGTTTGAGAATTGACTGTCGCGGGCCTCGACCTGACGACGCACCAGCGCCGGGTCCAGCAGGGGCTGGGCGGTCAGGGCGTTCATGCGTTCGACAAGGGTGTCCAGATCGTCGGCGACCACGAAGTCCTCGCCCTGGCGCTTGAAGGCCTCTACCTCCGGCGTCGCGCCCGGGGCCAGCCGGGTTCGCAGAACCTCCAGCCAGCGGCCTGACGTGAGGTCGGCGTTCTGCTCGGAGCCGGAAAGGGCGAATTCCTTTTCCAGAATGGCCTGGGTGAGGATGAACCAGGAATGGTCGTAGCCAGCCAGGTCCGGCGTGGTGCGCAGATGCCGAAGGGTCGACAGGGTGTCGAACCCGGGCAAGGCCGGGGCGGGGAGGCGGCGGCCAAGGGCGTCCAGCCAGAGCGCCGACGGGCCGGGCAGCACACGGATCGCGTGGCGCGGCCAGACCGGGTTCCAGTTCTTCAGGCCCTCGACGTAGCACCACAGGCGATCCTGGTTCACGACACGCGCCCCCGCGTCTGCGGCGATGTCCAGCATCCGGCCGTCAACATGGGCGGGCACACCGGTAAGCATGTCGCGAGGGGGACGCCCCAAACGATCTGGCCAGTGGCGACGAACCCGCGCGTGGTCGCCGCCGATACCGCCCGTCGCCAGCAGAACAACCGGAGCCGAGAGATTGAATGCGCCGGTGACGCGTCTGTTGGTGGGGGCGCCCCTCGGCGCGGCGTCCGGCGCGAGGCGAACGCCCTCTACACCCGTAACGCGCCCGGCCTCGATCGTCAGGGTGTCGACGCGGCAGCGATGGTGAAAGGTCAACAGACCGCGCGTCTCGGCCTCGCGCGCCCGCGCGACGAGCGGCGCGGTCACGCCGGTCCCTGTACCCCAGGCGACGTGGAAGCGAGGGACGGAGTTGCCGTGACCGTCGGCGCGGCCATCGCCTCGTTCAGCCCACCCCACCATAGGGGTCAGACGTATGCCGCGGCTCCGAAGCCAGCGGCGCTTCTCGCCGGCGGCGAACTCCACATAGGCGCGGCCCCAGCGAACAGCCCAGACGTCATCGGCCAGCGCCCCGCCGAGGCGGTCCCAGCCCGCGCTTCCCGACCAGTCGGACCAGGCCAGGTCGAACGAGTCACGGACGCCAAGTCGTCGCTGCTCCGGGCTGTCGACGAGGAACAGTCCGCCGAAGGACCACCAGGCCTGACCGCCGAGATTGGCCGGGGTCTCCTGGTCGACGAGGGCGACCCTGCGTCCCGCCGTGGTCAGCTCATCGGCCGCGACGAGGCCTGCCAGACCTCCGCCCACGATGATCGCATCCGGCTCCATGAGAACGCCCCGCTCGCTGGTCAAAATTAACACCAATGTCAGTAGCGAGGGTGTCGGTTTCGCCGACATTAATGTCAATAGATATTGACATGATCGTCAGTAGTGCGAAGCTGGTCGCAACTGCCGGTGGTCCCGTCCCGCCGAGCGGCGAAACATGAGGCGGGAGGAAACGACATCAGCGCCGTTGGGGAACGGCGCGCCTTGGGAGGGATCTGATGGCTTCACAGGCCTGTATTCGCGCGCGTCTGGCGCTGACCGTGTCCGCCGTCGCCCTGGTGTTCGGGGCAGGCCAGGCTCTGGCCCAGTCCGCCCCCCAGCCCGCAACGCCGCAGGATGATGCAACTGCAACGGTCATCGACGATGTGATCGTCACGGCCCAGAAGCGGGAGCAGTCCGTTCAGGATGTGCCGATCGCGGTGACGGCCCTGACGTCCGAGGTGCTGGATTCGCTACGCATCGAGGGCGGATCGGAGCTGTTGCGGGCGGTGCCGAACGTCAGCTTCTCGAAATCAAACTTCAGCATGTACAATTTCTCGATCCGGGGGATCGGGACCAAGGCCGTGTCAGCCTCCAGCGACCCGGCGGTCGCTGTCAGCTTCAACAACACGCCTCTGATCCGGAACCGGCTGTTTGAGCAGGAATACCTGGACGTTGATCGGGTCGAGGTGCTGCGGGGACCGCAGGGCACTCTCTATGGCCGCAACGCCACCGGCGGCGTGGTCAACATGTTCCCGAATCTGCCGGTCGGGCGCCATGAGGCCTTTGTGCTTGGGGAGGCCGGCAACTACGGCTCCCTGCGCGGACAGGCGATGCTCAATATTCCGCTGGGCGACACCTTCGCCATCCGCGCGGCCGGTTCGTTCACCCAGCGCGACGGCTTCGATTACAACAGTTTCAACGATACACACGTCAATGACCGGGATCTGTGGTCGACCCGGTTGTCCGCAGCCTGGACGCCGACGGACAATTTCCGCGCCAACCTGATCTGGGAGCATTTCGAGGAAGACGACAACCGGTCGCGCACGGGCAAGCAGCTTTGCACCCGCGATCCGGGGCCCGCGACGCTCGGGTCGGTGAACGTGCCCGCCGGTCTGATCCGTAACCAGCTCAGCCAGGGCTGTATGCCGGGCTCGCTCTATGACGACGCCGCGTTCGGCGCCCCCAACGGCGGGTCTCTGGCCTACATCCGCTTCGCCAGCTCCAATATCGGCCTGGGCTGGAACTCGGCGACCAATCCCCGGGTCCGGGTGTATCCGATACCGCTGGGCACGGACCCCTATGAGGGGGTCACCCAGTCGCGCGATCTGCGGGAGATCGCGACCAGCTACGATCCGGTCTTCCGGGCCGCCAATGACGTGGTTCAACTGAATATGTCGCTGGATCTGGGCGACACGCTGACCTTCCATTCGCAGACGGCGTGGTCAGCGGACGACTACTACGCCTCCCAGGACTATGCCCGGTACGTCTCGAACCCGATCTTCGTGGACTCCTCCAACCTGTTCAACACGGCGCGCCAGCCGATCACCTCGCCGATCTCGCCGGGCGGCGTGTTCACGGACCCGCAGCTGGGAGCGTCAAACCGCATGCTGTCCGTGGACATGAGCCGCTCGGACAACAGGCAGTGGTACCAGGAGTTTCGCCTCCAGTCGGACATGGACGGACTGTTCAACTTCAGCGTCGGCGCCAACTATCTCGATTTCAAATCGCAGGACGACTACTTCGTCTTCAACAACGTCTTCACCCTGATCGCGCAGTACTGGTACAATCAGGACCTCACGACAGCGAACACCGGGCTGCGGCCGTTGGTCTGCGACGCCAGCGTCGCTCGCGAATGCGTCTATGTGGACCCGAACCCGCTCGACGCGCTCGGCGAGGACGGCCACAACTATTTCCGCAGCAAGAACCAGGTGCACACCCGGTCATGGGCCGTCTTCGGGGAGGGCTACTGGCAACTGGCGCCCGAACTGCGTTTGACGGCCGGGCTACGCTACACCGTCGATCGCAAGGTCACCACCCCCTATCCCAGCCAGTTGCTGATGGGGGCGGAGCTGAACGGGACGCCTGGCTCGTCCTCCGGCGGGTACGTCCGCCAGGACTATCCGGCCCTGCCGGACGTTGAGCAGGAATGGGATGCCGTCACCGGTCGGCTCGTGGTCGACTGGTCGCCCGATCTCTCGTTCACCAATGACACCCTGATCTATGCGTCGTTGTCCCGCGGCTACAAGGGCGGAGGCACCAACCCGCCGCGGATGGAGATCAATCCCACGGTCGTTCAGTACCAGCCGTTGGCCGGCACCTTCGAGCCGGAATATGTCACGGCGATCGAGATCGGGGCCAAGAATACCCTCCTGGACGGCACGCTGCGGCTGAACACGACGGCCTTCTTCTACGACTACGAAGACTATCAGGTCTCCCAGATCGTGGACCGCATCTCCCTGAACGAGAATTTCGACGCCCGGATCTGGGGGGTGGAGATCGAAGCGCTGTGGCGGCCGGTCGAGCGTTTGCAACTGGACGCCAATTTCGGCTGGCTGAACACCCGGCTGGCCGACGGCTCGCAGTCCATCGATGTGATGGATCGGACCCAGGGCAATGCCGACTGGACGGTGCTGCGGCCCTGGATCCAGGTGCCGTCCAACTGCATCGCCCCGACGCGTTATGTGGAAGCGATCCTTAACCGGTATGTGTCGCCGACGGACCAGACCCAGCTGGCGCTGAGCGCCCTGTGCGCGGGATCCAGCCGGTTCGGCACCTTCGACCCGTCCTTCCCGTCCACCATCCCTTTCTACAGCCTGTACGGGTTCACCTATAATCCGCTGCTGGAGGCCCCCAACGGCGGGCGTGGATTCATGGCGGACGTGGGCGGCAACGAACTGCCCAACTCTCCGAACTGGACGCTGAACCTGGGCGTTCAGTACACCTTCGCCCTGCAGCAATGGGACCTGACCGTTCGCGGGGACTACTACCGCCAGGGTGAGAGCTGGGCGCGGATCTACAACACTGAATATGATCGGCTGAAGGGGTGGGACAACGCCAACCTCTCCGTGTCGCTGTCCCATCCGGACGGGTTCACGATCGAGGCCTACGTCAAGAACGTCTTCGACGAGACGCCGATCACAGACGCCTTCACCAACAGCGATGACACCGGACTGACGACCAATGTCTTCACCCTCGACCCGCGCCTGATCGCGGTGCGGTTCAGCCGGAGATTCTGAGGCCTGCCGATCCGTTCGCAGGTTTTTTGACACAGGGGTTTGAACGACCGGCGAGTCCGGCCTCAAGATCGGCTGCGCTCAAATCAAGTCACTGAAATTAAACAATTAATTGGGTTGACTCTTCGCGTTATTGGCAACTTTATGTAGGCGCTCCAACGAGGGGCTCACGTAAAACGGGAGGACTACCATGATCCGGAAACTCGCCTTCACCGCCGCCGCCCTCGCCAGCCTGACGATGGCGTCGCCGACCTTCGCCCAGACCTTCTCGCCCAGCTCGGGCGCGCTGTCGGGCTCCGGGAATGTCGATCTGCAGCAGACCGCGACCCTGAACTGCGACGTCGATGTCGATGTCGCTTCGATGGGGTCGACCAGCGCCACCATCACCACCCGCGATATCTACGCCGGCGACTTCCTGTGCTTCGTCGTCGCGCCCTACGGCACCTGGAATCTGGCCGTGGTGCCGGGCTACACGGACCGTATCGCCCTGACGATCGGCGCCAACACCATCGCCAACAAGCCGTGCTACGACACCATCATCGTGGCCTGGAGCAATGCCACCAAGGAGATCACGTTCAACAACGACGTGCTCGATCCGGTGACGCCCGGCGATCCGGTTTGCACCATCCTGAGCGGTGCGATCTCCATCCCGGGCCTGACTATCCTCTGAGCGAGTGAAGTTTCACTCCCCGATCCCGCAGACTTGCCGGGCGCCTCGTGCGCCCGGCATTTTCCTGCGTGCGGCGAGGGGCCGAGGATTGGCGGGGCTCCTGCTGGCAAGCGCAGGCGTCGGGTTGGCGAGCGGCGGCGCGGCGAAGGCGGAGCCGGAGGGCCGTGCCAGCCCGCCACAGGCGCACCCCCGGGCCGTCGCGGACCCGCATTCCCGCAACGTCACGGTGCTGGAGGAGGTGATCGTCGAAGGGCGGCGCGGTGCGACGGAGTTCACACCCGAGCGCGAGTTCGACGCCGAAGAGATCGATCGCCTGGGGGCGTGGAACATCGGCGAGGTCATCGCCCGGCTGGGGGAAACGCTGGGCCCGGACGAACCGCCGGTGGTCATCATCAACGGGCGGCGGATTCTTGATCCCCGGAACTTCACGGGATTCCCGGCGGAAGCCCTGTCCCGTATCGAACTTCTGCCGCCCGAGGCCGCCGCGCGCTATGGCGAGGATCCGGGCCGACGGGTGCTCAATGTGGTTCTCGTTCCCGAGTTTCACAGTCGGGACGGCATGGCGGCGGGCTGGCGGCCGACGGCCGGGGGCGCTTCCGGGGTGAACCTCGATCTGCGCCAGTCCTCGATCCAGGAGGACGACACGCGTCAGTATGGGCTGCAGGCCGGACGCGACACCGCCCTGCAGGCGGCGGAGCGCGCCGGCACAACGTCGGACGGGAACAGGACCCTGCGGCCTGAAACCCGCAACATGACCGTCAATCTTGCTGGGACCGGCACGGTCGAAGCTTGGGCCGTATCGCTCAACGGGACGCTTTCGGGCCGTCGGGAGCGCTTTGACGTGGCTTTGGACGGCGTCACGTCCCCGCTCGAGCAAAGCGCGGAGACCCTGGCCCTGAACGCCAGCGTAGGCGGGGAGGCGGGCGGCTGGACCGTGAGGGCAGGGCTGGACGGGCTGCTGGCGGAGACCCGGCAGTCCGGGGCTGCGCCTCTCGACGCGACGACCACGGGGCTGGCGGCTCACGTCACGGCCGATCGCCGGGTATTCGCCTTGCCGGCCGGGCCCGCGACCCTCACCCTTTCCGGGCGATGGAACCGGACCGAAACCCGGACCGAGACGCCGGAGGGAGCGCAGGAACGGTCCGCCGGGGGGCTCGACGTTCGCGCCGGACTGGGCCTGCCCCTGTCCCGCGCCGCCCGACGCGGGCGCGGAGGGACGACCGGGTCTCTCGGTGACGCCGCGCTGACCCTGGGCGGACGTCTGCGTGATGCGAACGCCTCGGATCTGGAGGGAGGGTTGAACGCCGCTCTCAGTTGGTCGCCCGTGAGAGGTGCTCGCTTCACCGCCCAGTGGGCGGGGTCCACGGACAGCCCTTCGGATGAGCAGCGGCTGGCGCCCGTTGTGTTCGGGGCGCCGCAGACCGTGTTCGATCTGCAGGCCGGGGAGGCCGTGGACATCGTCCCTGTGCTGGGCGGCAATCCGGACCTGCGCAATCAGAGGCAGGATCGTCTTGCCGCGTCGATGACGCTCGGCCCGTTCACGCCGTGGCGTCTGCAAGGCAATCTTTCGTGGGTCAGGCAGGACACGTATGACGCCATCGGCGCCGTGCCGGCGCTTTCGCCCGCGGCCGAGGCGGCCTTCCCGGACCGGTTCATCCGCGACGGCGCCGGGCGGCTCGTTCGCATCGATCAACGCCCGATCAATCTGGACCGGGTGCAGACCGAGACCCTGTCCTGGACGCTGAACATGACCGTGCCGCTGGGCGAGGGGAGAGGGGACGCCCTTCAACTGGGCGTCGGACAAAGCCGCCGACTGGTGGATCGCGTCGTTCTGCGGGCCGACTACCCGCTTCTGAATCGCCTTGACGGGGACGGTGGAAGCGGCGTCGCCGATCAGATGAACCTCCGGGCTGATGTTCGGCTCGGGCCGTGGACCACCAATCTGGAGGCGCGACGACGGGAGCCGACGCGCGTGCGACGGATGGTCGGGCAGGATGGGCCGGATGATCTCCGACTGGACGCCTTCAATACGGTCGATCTGAAGGTCGGCTACCGGCTGGAGCGGCTCAGCACGACAATGGACGAGGGGCCGGCGCGACGGGATCCGGGTCTGCGCCTCGAGCTCGAGGTCACCAACCTGTTCGACACCCGGCAGACGGCTCGGCTCGGTGACGGCCGTTCCGCTCCGGGGTACGGCCGGGATGTCACGGACCCGCTTGGACGCACGGTCCGGGTAACGCTTCGAAGTCGCTTCTAGGGGCAGGCCCCGCCATCGGTCCGACAGGGGCTGAAGCCGGCCGACCTGTAACAGCTCAGGGGGCGCGCTGGTGGAAAGCCTCCAGCGCCGCACAGGCGGCGTAGGGGCCGCTTCCGGTCTTTCAGGCCCCGGGGCTCATGACAAAGGGCCGTCGCCGGAGCGACAGAACCTTCAAGTCATCGGAAGTAAAGGG
This sequence comes from Brevundimonas sp. M20, assembly GCF_006547065.1. NCBI lineage: Bacteria > Pseudomonadati > Pseudomonadota > Alphaproteobacteria > Caulobacterales > Caulobacteraceae > Brevundimonas > Brevundimonas sp. M20. The sequence continues at coordinate 1,085,352 of NZ_CP041243.1, forward strand.
AAACGATGGTGGGTGATCACAGGTTCGAACTGTGGACCCGCTGATTAAGAGTCAGCTGCTCTACCAACTGAGCTAATCACCCGAACTCATCGTCTTCACGCTGACAATCGGTGGGGACCGCGTCGGCGAGGGGCGGGAGATAGAGGCTCGCTTCGCAGAACGCAAGCGGCTTTTGCGTGTCCGTATCGGTTTGTCGCAGGAGCGGTTAGGTTCGCTGCGGAATCAGCCGCCGGGGAGCGGCGCAGGGGAGACGCAGATATGGCCTTCTGGAACCGCCGCCGCTCGATTGACGCGATGCTGGCGCCGCATGACGGGCCCGCGCTGAAGAAGACGCTGGGCTGGCCGCACCTGATGGCGCTGGGCGTCGGGGCCATCGTCGGCACGGGCATCCTGACCCTGATCGGCGTGGGCGCCGGACTGGCGGGCCCGGCTGTCCTGATCAGCTTCGCGCTGGCGGGTCTGGTCTGCGCCTGCGCGGCCTTGGCCTATGCGGAACTGGCGACCATCATGCCCGCCTCGGGCAGCGCCTATACCTACTCCTATGCCGCGCTGGGCGAGATCTTCGCCTGGATCGTGGGGTGGAGCCTGATCCTCGAATACTCGCTGGTGGTCTCGGCCGTGGCCGTGGGCTGGTCGGGCTATGCTGTGCCCTTCCTCGCCGGATGGGGGATCGATCTGCCGACGGCCCTGACGGTCGGGCCGCACGTCGCGGGCGGACTGATCAACCTGCCGGCGGTCTTCATTATCGCTGTGGTGACCGGCCTGCTGTTGCTGGGCACCCGCGAGAGCGCGACGCTCAACGCCATTCTGGTGGTCATCAAGATCGCGGCGCTCGTGGCCTTCGTGGCCATCGCCTTGCCGAAGTTCGACACGGCCCACTTCAGCCCCTTCATGCCCAACGGGTTCGGCGCGCCCTTCGTGCAGACCGGGGTCATGGCGGCGGCGGCGATCATCTTCTTCGCCTTTTACGGCTTTGACGCCATCGCCACGGCGGCGGAGGAGACCAAGAAGCCGGAACGCGACCTCGCCATCGGCATCGTCGGTTCGATGGTGATCTGCACCGTGCTGTACATCGCCGTCGCGGCCGCCGCGATCGGCGCGGCCCCGGTGGCCTCGTTCGCCGACAGCCCTGAGCCGCTGGCTCACATCATGCGCGGGCTGGGGCAGGGCGTGGCGGCCCAATGGATCGCCGCCGCCGCCGTGGTGGCTCTCCCGACCGTGCTGCTGGCCTTCCTGTTCGGCCAGAGCCGCATCTTCCTGGGCATGTCGCGCGACGGCCTGCTGCCGAGCCGTCTGGCGAAGATCTCGAACCGGGGCGTGCCGGTGGTGGTGACGGTCTTCACCGCCATCGTCGTGGCCTTCCTGGCGGGGATCATGCGGCTGGACGAACTGGCCTCGCTGGCCAACGCCGGCACGCTGATGGCCTTCATGGCCGTGGGCGTCAGCCTGATCGTGCTGCGCATCCGGGAGCCGAACCGTGTGCGGAAGTTCAAGGCCCCGCTGTGGTGGCTGGTCGGCGGTATCGCCATCGTCGGCTGCATCACCTTCTTCCTGAGCCTGAAGGGTTCGACCCAGCTGTACTTCCTCGGCTGGAACGGGCTGGGCCTGGTGATCTATCTCGTCTGGTCGTCGCGGAACTCGCGGCTGGCCAAGGGCGAGGAGGCCGAGGGCTGATGGCGCGTCGGGACCTGTCGGGCGCGGTCGACTTCTCCGTTCTGGAGCGGATGACCGGCGGCGAGGACGCGATCACCGACGAGGTCCTGGGCCTGTTCGGCCAGCAGGCGGCCCTGTGGTCGCCGATGCTGGATATCCGTGAGGAAGGCTGGCGCGACGCCGTGCACACGATCCGGGGCGCGGCCTCGGGCATCGGGGCGGATGCGCTGGCGCAGGCCTGCCGGACGGCGGAGGCGGCGCAGAAGGCCGAAGCGCCGCCGTTGCTGGACCGGGTCAGGGATCAGCTGGAGATCGCCCTGAGCGACGTGGCGGCGTACCGGCACGAGATCATGCTGCGGAGTTTGAGGGGCTAACTGCCGCCGGCGCCCCTCCACCACGCTACGCGCGGTCCCCCTCCCCCAAGGGGGAGGAACGCTTACGTCCGTGTCTTGTCCCAGACGCTGAACTCGTGGGCGATGCAGCGGTCCACGAGGGTGCGCCAGACCGGCTCGGCGATGTCGGCCGAGAGGCCGGCGGGTCCGGCGGCGGCGAGCACCTTGGCGACCACATCCTCGATGCGGGCGTCGTCATGGACGACGTCGCGGCTGGGCTTGATACGCGCGGCGGCGTGCATGTAGCGCTGGCGCTCGGCCAGCAGGGTGACGAGCGCGCGGTCCAGAGCGTCGACGCCGTGGCGGACCTCGGCCATGGTCAGGCAGTCTTCCGGGGCGACGCGGGCGTCGATGGGGACGATCACGGGGGAATCAGCCGACAAAGGCGCGCTCCAGAACATAGTCGCCGGGCTCGGCGTTCGAGCCCTCTTTCAGGCCGTAGGTTTCGAGCAGTTCGCCCGTTTCCTTGATCATGGCCATCGAGCCGCACAGCATGACGCGGTCGGTGTTGGGCGAGAAGCCGATGGGCAGTTGCAGGTCGGCGAAGACGTCGCCGGACTTGATGCGGTCGGTGATCCGACCCGGCGTTTCGAACTTCTCGCGGGTGACGGTCGGGTAGTAGACCAGCTGGGCCTTCGCCTCATCGCCGACCAGCGGGTCCTCGTGGATGCCGTGGGTGAAGAAATCGCGGTAGGCCAGGTCGGCCACGTTGCGCACGGTGTGGCAGACGATGACCTGACCGAAGCGGCTGTAGGTGTCCGGGTCGCGGGCGACGCTGAGCCAGGGCGCGAGCCCCGTGCCGGTGCCGATCAGCCAGAGGCGCTCGCCGCCGGTCAGGGCGTCCAGCACCAGGGTTCCGGTCGGCTTCTTGCCCATCAGGACGGTGTCGCCCGGCTGGATCTTCTGCAGGCGCGAGGTCAGGGGACCGTCGGGCACCTTGATGGAGAAGAACTCCAGCTCCTCGTCCCAGTGCGGGGAAGCGATGGAGTAGGCCCGCAGGACGGGCTTTCCCGCCATTCCGTCTTTGGCCTCGCCGGGCAGGCCGATCATCACGAACTCGCCCGAACGGAAGCGGAAATCCTCCGGACGGCGGATGCGGAAGCTGAACAGCTGATCGGTCCAGTGGTGGACGGTCAGAACCTCAAGCTCATGGAAGGGCGAGGCCTTGGCGGGGGGAGGGGCGACGGCGTCGGTCATTGCCGCGCTTATTACGGCGCGCCGCGCCGGGGGGGAAGGGCGGCGGTGTCGCGCCGTCGGAGCGAAATGTGCACTCGGAAAAAAATGGAGTGCACATCGTGCACTTTTTCGCGTGAGGCGGGGCGTGCGGGGGTGGCTCAACCGGTGGAGAGCGTATTCGACGGCGATGTCAAAGACCGGAACGCAGTCTGACATACGGGTGCGTCAAATTTGGACGCAGGGCGTAATCTTCCCTCTCCCATGGGGAGAGGGTGGGGCCCGCCGACGAAGTCGGTGGGAGGGTGTGGGGGTCGAATGGCGAAAGGCCCGGCGCGGGCGGCTCTGGTGATGTTTGTGGCCGTCTGTGTAACCCCACACCCTCCCACGCCTGACGGCGCGGGCCCCTGCCCCTCCCGACGGGAGAGGGGCGCTGGACTGGAGGGAGTTCCGTCTCTAGCGTCCGGGTCCGGTTCAAAAATCCATCGTCGGGCGTTCATGCGTAATCTTCTGCTGGCCTCCACCCTGCTTGTGGCGACGCTGTCGCCGTTCACCGCCGCGATGGCCCAGCAGGCGTCCGCGCCCGCAGAGGCGCCGGCCCAGAGCGCGATCCTGACGCCGGAGCGGGTGTTCGCGAATCCGTCGCTGGCGGGGCCGGTGGCCAAGGGCGTCAGCCTGTCGCCGGACGGTGAACTGGTCGCCTTCCTGCGCTCGCGCGAGGACGACGTGGAGGTGCAGGACCTGTGGGCCGCGCCGACGGGCGAGGGCGAGCCGTTCAAGCTGATCGACGCGCGGGCGCTGGTCCCCGACGCGGGCGAACTGTCGGAGGCCGAGAAGGCCCGACGCGAGCGCATGCGCATCAGCGCGCGGGGCGTGGTGGAGTACTCGTGGGACGAGCAGGGCCGCTATATCCTGGCGCCGCTGGAAGGCGACATCTTCCTGGCGACCCGGGCTGACGGTTCTGTGCGCCGCCTGACCGAGACGGAAGCCGACGAGATCGACGCCAAGGTGTCGCCGCAGGGCAATTTCGTGTCGTGGGTCCGGGATCAGGATCTGGTCGTCTATGATCTGGCGACCAACACCGAGACAGCGATCACCGCCGACGGCGACGGGCTGAAGACCTGGGCGACGGCCGAGTTCATCGCGCAGGAAGAACTGGATCGCGACACCGGCTACTGGTGGAGCCCGACCGAGCGCTACATCGCCCTGCAACATACAGACGAGAGCACGGTCGACATCATTCCGCGTCTGGACATCACCGGCGGCGGGGCGACGACAGTGGAGCAGCGCTATCCGCGCGCGGGTCGTCCGAACGCGGTGGTCGAACTGTATGTGCACGACCGCCAGACCGGGAACCGGATCAAGGTCGATCTGGGCCCGAACACCGACATCTATCTGGCGCGGGTGAACTGGTCGTCGGACGGCAGCGTGCTGTACGTCCAGCGCCTGTCGCGGGACCAGAAGACGCTGGACCTGCTGAGCGTCGATCCGGCCACGGGCGCGTCGCGCGTGATCGTCAGCCAGACGTCAAACGCCTGGGTGCCGCTGAGCCACGACTTCCGCGCGCTGGAAAACGGCGACTTCATCTGGTCGACGGAAGAGACCGGCTGGAAGCATCTGTATCTGTACAACCGCGACGGCCGCCGCCTGCGGGCGATCACCCGGGGTGAGTATCCGGTCAAGGGTCTGGCGGGCGTGAACCAGCGCACGGGCGAGGTCTTCTTCACCGCCTCGATGCGGGACGGACGCGAACTGCCGATCGAGCAGCAGCTGTTCCGCGCGAGCCTGCGCCGGACGGTGACGCCGGTGGCGATCACCTCTGCCGGGGGCTGGTGGGGCGCGTCGATGAACCGGACGGGCACGGCCTTCGTCGGCACCTACACCGACCTTAACACGCCGTCGCAATCGGCCCTGTATCGCGCTGATGGAACGCGCATCCGCTGGATCGAGGAGAACCGTCTGGAGCCGGGGCATCCGGCCTATCCGTTCGCGTCGCGCCGGGGCGAGGTGACCTTCGGCACGCTGGAAAGCCATGGCGAGACCCTGGTCTGGCAGATGACGACGCCGCCCGGTTTCGACCCGACGAAAACCTATCCGGTGGTCATGCAGGTGTATGGCGGACCGTCGGGCGGCGGGGTGAAACGCGGCTGGCAGTCGTCAACCAATCAACTGTTGACCGAGGCCGGATACATCGTCTTCCGCCTCGACAACCGGGGAGAGGGCGACCGCTCGGCTGCGTTCAAGCAGGCCCTGTATCTGAAGATGGGACAGCCTGAGATCGAGGATCAGGTTCTGGCGGCTGACTATCTGAGATCATTGCCTTTTGTGGACGATGCCCGCATCGCCATGATGGGCTGGTCCTACGGCGGCTTCATGACCCTGATGGCGGCGACGGAGCCGCGGATGGGGCTGGCCGGGGCGCTGGCGGGCGCGCCGCCGACGGAATGGGGCCTGTACGATACGGCCTATACCGAGCGCTACATGTCGACGCCGGAGCTGAACGTCGAAGGCTATGCCGCCTCGGACGTCATTCCGCGCCTGCCGAACCTGACCGGGCGGCTGCTGCTGATGCACGGCATGGCCGATGACAATGTGATCCTCGAGAACTCGACGCGGGTGATCAACGCCCTGCAGCAGAACAGCCAGCCGTTCGAGCTGATGCTGTATCCGGGTCAGCGCCACGGAGTGCGCGGCAATGAGCGTCAGCTGCAGCAGTGGCGGACGTATCTGGACTTCCTGGACCGGACCATCGGGACGCGGTCGCATTGATGATCTCCCCTTCCCCTCGAGGGGGAAGGGGCGGGGGGATGGGGTGATGGCAGTGATGATCCAGATATTGCGCGCGTGGCTCGGCCTTCGGTTGGACGGAGCCTTTGGTGATCCATCCGGACGCAGACTGCCTCCACCCCTCCCAACCCTCCCCCTCGAGGGGAGGGCTTTGGCGGGGGCGGCCGCGGCGCTGGTGATGCTGGCGGCGGGGACGGCGCAGGCGCAAAGCCGCGAGCCGCCGCTTATCATAGTGACCGCTAAGGACTTCGATCCAGCTAACTTCCGGCCGTACCAACAGGGCGCCATCAACGAAGCAGACCCGCTACCACAATCGCTGAGTCTCCCGGAGGCTCGAGCCTACATCGACGCCAATAGTGGCACTGGCCTCGTATATCGTTTGACGGAACGGGTAGAACAGGCGGCGCAATACAACAGCGTTGTCGCGATGAACGGCGATGCGCTGGATATAGCTGCTGCCCAGGATCACACCGAGCATGTGTTCACGCCGCTACTCTGGCAGATCCCAGTCCTGTTGAAGGACAACATCGACGCGGTAGAATTCCATACGACGGCGGGGTCGCTGGCGCTGGCGGAGAATGCGCCGGGCCGGGACGCGCCGCTGGTGACACGTCTGCGCGACGCCGGGGCGATCATCCTCGGCAAGACCAATCTGTCCGAATGGGCCAACATCCGTTCGTCGAACTCGATCAGCGGGTGGAGCGCGGTCGGGGGGCAGACGCGCAATCCCTACGACCCGGAGCGGACCCCGTGCGGGTCGTCGTCGGGCAGCGCGGTGGCGGTGGCGATCGGGCTGGCGCCGGCGGCGATCGGAACGGAGACGGACGGGTCGATCACCTGTCCGGCCTCGGTGAACGGGATCGTCGGATTCAAGCCGACCGTCGGGCTGGTGTCGCGCACCCATATCGTGCCGATCAGCCATTCGCAGGACACCGCAGGCCCGATGACGACCACGGTCGAGGATGCGGCTCGCATTCTGACCGTGATCGCGGGGAGCGACCCGCTGGATGCGGCGACGGCCGAGGCGGATGCGCGCAAGGTGGACTATCGCGCGGCGCTGGACGCCGGGTCCCTGCGCGGGGCGCGGATCGGGGTGCTGCGCTATCTGCTGCCGTCCTATTCGGAGGAGACGCGCGAGGTGTTCGAGCGGTCGTTGCAGGTCATGCGCGACGGCGGGGCCGAGATCGTGGACGTGACCGAGCCGCCCGCCGACTGGCGCAATCTGGGGACCTGGGAGCTGCAGGTCCTGATGACCGAGCTGAAGGTCGATCTGAACGCCTATCTGGCCTCGACAGACCCGGAGCAGGTGAAGACCCGGACGCTGGCCGATGTGATCGCCTTCAACGCCGCCGAGCCGCGCGAGACGGTGCTGTTCGGACAGGAACTGTTCCTGCGCGCCGAGGCGACGACGGGACTGGAAGACCCGGTCTATGTACACGCCCGCGAAAGCTCGCTGCGGGCCGCGGGGTCCGACGGGATCGACCGGATGATGGCGGACCACAGTGTCGTGGCCCTGATCGCGCCGACCACCTCGCGCGCCTGGACCAACGACCGCGAGGACGATGACGACATGCAGGGTTCGGCCAGCCGTCTGGCGGCCATCGCCGGCTATCCGCACCTGACCGTGCCCATGGGCCTTGACCGGGGCATGCCGGTGGGGCTGAGCGTCATGGCCGGCAAGTGGGAGGACGCGAAGGTCCTGTCGCTGGGCTATGCGTTCGAGCAGCTGACGCAGGCGCGGCGGGCGCCGGAGGGGCGGTAGGCTCCACGGGCGGCGGGGGAATGCCGGTTGGCGGCGGTGCGGGGGAAGTGATTGGTGATTGGTGGGTGGCCGCTGAACCGCCCGTGGGCCATGGCCCGCTGGCCGCGATGCCGTGAACCACCAATCACCAGTCACCAATCACCTCTCCCGGCGCCTTCCCGGCCGCAGCGCGCCCGGTCGAAGCAACCTTCACCGTTCCACGAGGTTTCGCCGTCATGGAAAAGCTGTTCATCCGGTTGGGGACCTTGACGGCGAAGATCGCGGGCAAGCCGTGGACGTTTCTGGCCTCATCGGCATCGAACACCTGACCGACGAGGAGCTGGACGCCATCCTGAAGGACGTCGAGGCGCGCGGACGGGCGGTGCACGGGGGCAAGCCTGCGGGGCCGATCAGGGGGCGGCCCGGGAAGCGCGTCGAGGACCTCGAGGCCGCGAGCAGCAAGGTCGGCAAGCCCGCTTGATCCGGCGGCGCCGCCTTAATTCGCGTCTGAAACGAAACCTGAGGTCGTTCATGTAGTTGGCGGTTTCGTGACGGTTTTAAGTCTTAAGAAAGTCTTGAAATCCAATGGGTCGCCAGTAAAAACTCGGTCTCAAGGGGGATGGTCGCCACAATTGAAATGTGGTCCGGCCCCGGAGCATTTGCACCGGGCGGCCTTTCCGCGTCCGGCTTCTGAACAGACCGAGGACGCATCATGACCCTGGCCGCCGGCGATATCGCGATCATTTCGATGAACGCGGACACCACCAAGACGTTCGCATTCGTCGTTCTGGTCGACATCGCGCCGGGGGAGGTGATCAAGTTCACCGACAACGGCTGGCTGAGCACCGGAAGTTTCCGGACCGGCGAGGGCACGATCACCTGGACGGCCCCGGCGGGCGGCGTCGCGCGCGGCACGGTCATCACCATCGACACGACCTCGACCGTCTCGACGGTGAACGTCGGCACGGTCAGCGATAGCGGCGACGTCAACTTCGCCACCAGCGGCGACCAGATCCTGGCCTATCAGGGCGCGGATAACAGCCCGACCTTCCTGTACGCGGTGAACAACGAGGCGACCGGCTGGCAGACCACGGCGACCAATACCAACACCTCGGCCCTGCCGCCGGGGCTGGTGGAGGGCACGACCGCCATCGCCCTGAACGAGATCGACAACGCCGCCTATTCGGGCAGCGTGTCCGGCACGCGCGCCGAACTGCTGGCCCTGATCGGCAACCAGAGCAACTGGGCCGTGAGCGACACCGTCAACCAGACGCCTCCGGGCAGCTTCAGCGTCGGCGGCAGCATGGCCTTCTCGATCGGCGATGCGAGCGTGACCGAGGGCGACGCCGGAACGGTGACGATGACCTTCACCGTCACCCGCACCAACGGGACGGGCGCCGCGACGGTGGACTGGGCGACCTCGGATGGCACGGCGACGGCGGGGGCGGACTATGTGGCGGGCTCGGGCACGGTGAGCTTCGCCGACGGCCAGACCAGCGCGACCATCACCGTGACGGTGAACGGCGACACAGCGGTCGAGGGCGACGAGACCCTGAACATAACCCTGACCAACCCGTCGACCGGCACCATCGCCGACGGCGCGGGCGAGGGCACGATCAACAATGACGACGTCCCCGCCGGGTCGGTGACGCCCTTCATCAACGAATTCCACTACGACAACGCCGGCACTGACACCAACGAGTTCATCGAGATCGCGGGCAGCGCGGGCACCAACCTGAGCGGCTGGGCGCTGGTCCTGTACAACGGTGGCAACGGCCAGTCGTATTCGACGATCAACCTGTCGGGCACCTTCGCCGACATGCAGAACGGCATGGGCGTGCTGAGCTTCGCGGCCACGGGCATCCAGAACGGTTCGCCGGACGGCATCGCGCTGGTGAACGTCGCGACCGGACAGGTGGTCGAGTTCATCAGCTACGAAGGCGTGATGACCGCCACCAACGGCCCGGCCGCCGGCATGACCAGCGTCGATGTGGGCGCGGGCGTGGAAGAGCCCGGCGACGCCAACGGCACCTCGATCAGCCGCGTCGGCATCGGCGGACAGGACAACTTCACCTGGCAGGTGGTCACGGGCGGCGACACCGCCGGTGCGATCAACACCGGCCAGACCTTCACCCCGGTGGTGTCGGTGGGTGACGCCACCGTCGCCGAGGGCGACAACGGTACGAGCCTGATCACCTTCACCGTGACCCGCACGACCGCGGACGGCGCGGCGACCGTGGACTGGTCGACGCAGGACCCGATCCCCGGGAACGGCACGGACGCCAACGCCGGCGAGGACTATGGCCGCGCCAACGGCACGGTGACCTTCGCTGACGGCGAGTTGACTGCGACCTTCACCGTGACGGTCTTCGGCGATGTGACCCCTGAACTGACCGAGCATTTCGAAGTCCAGCTGTCGAACCCGACCGGCGGTCTGGTGATCGGCGACGGCGTCGGCATCGGCGCCATCAACAACGATGACGCGACCCCGCCGACGGTGTCGGTCGCCGATGTGTCGGTGGTCGAGGGCGACAGCGGAACGGTCACCCTGACCTTCACCATCACCCGCGCGGGCGGCACGAGCGCCTTCAGCGTCGACTACGCGACGCTCGACGGCACGGCGACGGCCGGTGAGGACTATGCCGCCGCCTCGGGCACGCTGAGCTTCGCGGACGGCCAGATGACCCAGACGGTGACGATCACCGTCAACGGCGACACCGCCTCGGAAGCCACCGAGCGGTTCACCCTGAACCTGTCGAACGCGACCAATGACGCGGTCATCACCGACGGCGCGGCGACGGGCGTGATCACCAACGACGACCTGACCGCCATCTATACGATCCAGGGCGCGGGCCACATCTCGACCTATGTCGGCGAGGAAGTGACCACGACCGGCATCGTGACCGCCATCGACAACAACGGCTTCTACATCCAGGACCCGAACGGCGACGGCGACCGTCGCACCTCGGACGCCATCTTCGTTTCGACCGGCACGGCGCCCACGGGCATCGTGATCGGCAGCGCCGTGACCGTGTCGGGCGTGGTGCAGGAGTCCATCGGCGCGGCGGGCAACCTGAGCACCACCCAGATCGCGGCGGGCGTGAACGGTCTGAACTACGCCGCCAACGGCACCGGCACGGTGCAGATGACCTACATCGGCAACGGCGTGGGCGAGTACCAGGCGCCGACGGCGCTGGTCGACGACGACAACTTCACCTCGTTCGACCCGGAGACGGACGCCATCGACTTCTACGAGTCGATGGAAGGCATGCTGGTCACCGTGCGCGACGCGCAGGCGGTGTCGGACACGGCCTCGGGCTCGACCTACGTCGTGGCCAACTCGGGGGCGAACGCCACCGGGATGAACGACCGGGGCGGCATCACCAACTCGGCCGGCGACTTCAACCCTGAAGCCCTGATCATCTACGACGACTCGACCATCTCGGGCGCCTATTCGCCGAACCACACGGTCGGCGACCGGCTGGGCGATGTGAGCGGAGTCATCAGCTACTTCGGCGGCGAATACGAGCTGATCGTGCGCGACCCGGTGACGGTCGTGCAGGACGTGACCGCCACGGCCGAGACCACCGATCTGGTGCAGGCCGACACGGGCGCCAACGAGCACCTGACCATCGCAAGCTACAACGTCGAGAACCTGGACCCGGGCGACGGCGCGCGGATCACCGAGCTGGCGCTGGACATCGTCAACAACATGGGCACGCCGGACATCATCGGCCTGATCGAGGTGCAGGACGGCAACGACGGCACCCTGTCGGGGCAGGCGTCGGCGCAGGCCCTGATCAACCAGATCGTCGCCAACGGCGGCCCTACCTACGTGTACGTCGAGGTTCCGCCCGCGTCGGAAGGCTCGTCCGGCGGTGAGGCCGGCGGCAACATCCGCAACGGCTTCCTCTACAACCCGGACCGCGTGGACTACGTCAACGGTTCGGCGGTGGCCCTGCTGGACCCGGCCTTCACCGGCAGCCGCAAGCCGCTGTCGGCCCAGTTCGAGTTCAACGGCGAGATCATCACCGCCCTGTCGATCCACTCGACCTCGCGCATCGGCTCGGACCCCTACATGGGTTCGACCCAGCCGCCCGCGAACGCCGGTGAAGGCGGTCGTCTGGCCCAGTCGCAGGCCATCGAGGCCTATCTGGACAATCTGCGTCTGGTCGATCCGAATGCGCACATCGTGGTGTCGGGCGACTTCAACGCCTTCTATTTCGAGCAGTCGGTCTCGTTGCTGGAAGACGGCGGCCTGAACAATCTGTGGAGCCTGCTGCCGGAAGAGGAGCGCTACTCCTACGTCTTCGGCGGCAACTCGCAGACGCTGGACCACATGCTGGTCTCGGGTTCGCTGATGAACGGCGCCCAGTTCGACGGGGTGCACATCAACACCTTCATGGCCGATCAGGCGAGCGACCACGACGCCCTGCTGGCGCAACTGGTCGTGGTCGGGGCGGGCAACAACCTCGTCACCGGCACGGCGGGCGCCGACACCATGGCCGCGCTGGCCGGTAACGACACCTATGTCGTCAACCATGTCGGCGACGTGGTGACCGAAGCCGGGAACGCCGGTACGGACACGGTCCGGGCCTCGATCTCCTACGCCCTGACCGCCAACGTCGAGAACCTGGTCCTGACCGGAACGGCGCTGAACGGCACGGGCAACGCCCTGAACAATATCATCACCGGCAACGTCGGGAACAACGTCCTTAACGGCGGCGACGGCGACGACCTGCTGGTCGGTCTGGACGGGGTGAACAGCCTGATCGGCGGCGCGGGCGTCGACACCATCAGCTATGCGCTGGCGACGGCCGGGGTCGATGTGCGCCTGAACGGCAACGTCACCCGCGACAACGGCATGGGCGGCACGGACACCCTGTCGGGCATCGAGAACGTGACCGGGTCGGACCACAACGACACCCTGATCGGTTCGAGCCTGAACAACGTCCTCGCCGGCGGTCTGGGGCGGGACGTCCTGCTGGGTCTGGCGGGCAATGACACCCTGATCGGCGGCGACGGCGTGGCCAACGAACTGTACGGCGGCGCGGGCGACGACCTGTATGTCGTCACCACCCAGGACTCGATCGTGGAACTGGCGGGCGAGGGCGTCGACACCGTCCAGACCAACCTGACCAACCTGACCCTGAGCGCCAACGTCGAGAACCTGACCTATACGGGCTCGGCGGCGTTCAACGGCGTAGGCAACGCGTCGGACAACACGATCCGCGGTGGCGTGGGCGCTGACATCCTGAACGGGGCGGACGGCAATGACGTGCTGGCCGGCGGCGCCGGGGCGGACATTCTGGTCGGCGGCGCCGGGTCGGACACGGCGGACTATTCGGGTTCGACCGGCGCTGTCAGCGTCCGTCTGGCCGGTCAGTTCGCCTTCGACGACGGCTTCGGCGCGCGTGATGTCTATTCGTCGGTCGAGAACGCCACGGGCTCGGCCTTCGACGACCTGCTGTTCGGCTCGTCGGGCGACAACGTCCTGAACGGCGGTCTGGGCGCGGATACCCTGCTGGGGCTGGACGGCAACGACACCCTGATCGGCGGTGATGGCGCGGCCAACACCCTGCAGGGCGGTCTGGGCGACGACATCTATGTCGTCACCGCCAACGACACCGTGACCGAGTTTGTCGGCGAGGGTATCGATACCGTCCGCACCAACCACGGCAGCTATGCCCTGGGCGCAAACCTTGAAAACCTCGAGTACATCGGGTCGGGCGCCTTCCAGGGTACGGGCAACGGCCTGAACAACGTCATCATCGGCGGCGCGGGCAACGACTTCCTGATCGGCGGCGGCGGCAATGACACCCTCAACGGCGGCCTCGGCTCCGACACGGTGGTGCTGCGCGGCGTCGCGGGCGAGTATCAGGTCACCCATCTGGGCGGCGACAGCTATCAGGTGGTGGACACGGTCAACGGCCGCGACGGCACGACCATCGTGACGGGGGTCGAGCAGCTCCAGTTCTCGAACATCACCGCCTTCCTGTCGCCCATCTCGTTCCCCGCCCTGTCGGACAAGGCGGGCGCAGGGCCGCAGGTGCAGCCGACGCCGGCGGACGACGACTTCCTGCCGGTGGGCGGCAAGGCCGCGGGCGAGCCGCTGGTCCTGCCGGGCTCGGACGACCTGTATGTCTTCGACAAGCACGCCGGAGACGCGCTGGTGCTGCCGGGCGTCGATGATGCGGGCGGACCGGACTTCAGGGTCGTGCCCGATCTGTCGACCTGGAACACCCACGGCGATCACAGCCTGCTGCTGCCGAACCCGGCGGACGAGCTGCTGGGCGCCTGAATCCGGATGTGAGGCGCAGGGGTGTCAGCGCCCCTGCCGGCTCCGGATCAGGTCCATGATGAGATCGGCCGCCTGTTCGCAGGAGCAGGCGGTCGTATCAATCCGGAGGTCCGGCGCTGTCGGCGGCTCATAGGGGCTGTCGATGCCGGTGAAGTTGGCCAGACGGCCCGCGCGGGCCCGGGCGTAGAGACCCTTCACGTCGCGCGACTCGACGACCGCCAGCGGTGCGTCGATGTGGATTTCCAGAAACTCTCCCGGCGCCATCAGGCCGCGCGCCATCTCCCGTTCGGCGCGGAAGGGGGAGATGAAAGCCACCAGAACGATCAGGCCCGCGTCGGTCATCAGCCGGGCGACCTCGGCCACGCGGCGGATGTTCTCGACGCGGTCGGCGTCGGTGAAGCCCAGATCGCGGTTCAGCCCGCCCCTGACGTTGTCGCCGTCCAGCAGGGTGGAGTGCAGGCCCGCCGCGAACAGGCGCTGTTCGACCCGGTCGGCGATGGTTGACTTGCCGACGCCGGACAGGCCTGTGAACCAGAGGACCAGCGGGTGCTGACCCTTGAGGACGGCGCGGTCCTGACGGCTGACGGAAAGGGGCTGAGGCCGGATGTTGGTCGCGCGGCGCAGGGCGAAGCGGATCATCCCCGCGCCCGCCGTGGCCGAGGTCATCCGGTCGATCAGGACGAAGCCGCCGAGGTCGCGATTGTCGTTGTAGGGCTCGAACGGAACCGGGACGTCGAGCGACAGGGTGACGACGCCGATGTCGTTCAGCGCGAGGGTGCGGGCGGCCAGAGCCTCTCCGGTGTCGGGATCGACGCGGTGTCTGATCTCCATGACGCGGGCCGGGACGGTGGCGGTCCCGATCTTCAGATCATGGGTCCGGCCGGGCAGAAGGGGCTGGTCCGACATCCAGACCAGATGGGCCTCGAACTGATCAGCGACGGCGGGCGGGGCGTCGGGCGAGACCAGCCAGTCGCCGCGCGAGACCTCGACGAGGCGGTCCAGCGTCAGGCTGACGGACGGGCCCGCGCCGGTGACGGTCGCGACGGCGGCCTCGGCGCCCGAGGGCAGGACGCGAACGGGATCGCCGGGGCGGACGGCGCCGGCGGCGATCCGGCCCGCGAAGCTGCGGTGCTCGCCGTGACGGATGACAGTCTGGACCGGAAGGCGAAAGGGGCTGTCAGTGACGGCGGGGAGGGGCGTGGCCGCCAGCCACTCCGACAGCAGAGGCCCGTCATGCCAGGACAAGACCGGGTCGCGACGGGTGACGCCCGCGCCGGTCAGGGCGCTGAGCGGAATGGCGGTGAGATCGATCATAGCGAGCGACGAGGCGAAGGCGCGGAACTCACTTTCGATCCGGTGGAAGGGGGACGAGGCGTGATCGACCAGATCCATCTTGTTGACCGCCAGCAGGACGCGGCGGACGCCCATGAGGGCCAGCAGGCGAAGATGGCGACGGGTCTGGGGCTGGAGGGTCTTGCGGGCATCAACCAGCACGACAGCGACATCGGCGGTGGAGGCGGCGGTGGCCATGTTGCGGGTGTACTGCTCATGACCCGGGGCGTCGGCGAGGATGAAGCGGCGACCGTCTAGGTCGAACGGGCGGTGGGCCACATCAATGGTGACACCCTGTTCCCGCTCGGCGGCGAGGCCGTCGAGCAGGCGGGACAGGTCCGGGGCGGGGCCGAGGGCGGCGAGTTGGTCCGCAGGGACGGCGCCCGTGTCGTGGAGCAGCCGACCGATCAGGGTCGACTTGCCGTCATCGACCGAGCCGCAGGCGATCAGGCGAACCGGCCGCATCAGAAATAGCCCTCGCGCTTCCGGCGCTCCATGGCGGCGGGAGCGTCATGGTCGATGGCGCGTCCCTGACGTTCGGAGTTCGGCGCGGCGGCGAGCTCGGCGATGACGGCGTCCGGATCAGCGGCCTCGCTCTCGACCGCGCCAGTCAGGGGCCAGCAGCCGAGGGTGCGGAAGCGGACCTGCCGGATCGTCGGGACTTCGCCCGGACGCGGCGGGAGGCGCGGATGGGCGAGGATCAGGACGCCGTTCCGTTCGACCACGGGACGGTCGGCGGCGAAGTAGAGGTCCGGGACGGCGATCCCCTCGCGCCGGACGTAGCGCCAGACATCCAGCTCGGTCCAGTTGGACAGCGGGAAGACGCGCAGGGACTGACCGTCGCTGAGGCGGGTGTTGTAGAGGCTCCAGAGCTCGGGCCGCTGGGCGCGCGGGTTCCAGCCGTGGGCGGCGCCGCGGACCGAGACGATACGCTCCTTGGCCCGGCTGGCTTCCTCGTCCCGACGGGCGCCGCCGAAGGCCGCGTCGAAGCGACCCGCATCCAGCGCCTGCTTCAGACCCTGGGTCTTCCACAGGTCGGTGTGAACCGCCGCGCCGTGATCGAAGGGATTGATCCCGGCGGCATGGGCTTCCGGGTTGCGATGGATGATCAGGTCCAACCCCGCCGTCGCGGCGTCACGGAAGGCGTACAGTTCGTCGAACTTCCAGGTTGTGTCGACGTGCAGGAGGGGAAAGGGCGGCGGTGCGGGATGGAAGGCCTTGCGCGCCAGATGCAGCAGGACGGCGGAGTCCTTGCCTGCCGAGAACAGCAGGACAGGGCGGGCGACGCCCGCGACCGTCTCGCGGATGATGTGGACGGCCTCGGCCTCCAGCCAGTCGAGAACGTCGTCCTGCAGTCTCATGGGATACCAGTGCAGGTAGAATCGCCCGGCGCCAAGAGCGCGGGGCATGGCGCCGCGTGATCTGACGCGGCAGGGTGCCGTCATGAATACGGGAATCGCTTCTCCGCTGATCGCGGGCGTCGAACTGGGCGGCACGAAATGTGTCTGCGTGCTTGCGTCCGGGCCGGACGACATCCGCGATGAGGTGCGCCTGCCGACGACAACGCCGGAGGAGACCCTGGGCGCGATCCGGGCGGTGCTGGAGCGCTGGGCCGCGGGGCCAGGCTTCGCCGCCATCGGTCTGGCCAGCTTCGGGCCGGTGGAGCTGGACCCGAAGTCGGACAAGTACGGGCACATCACCGAGACGACCAAGCTGGCCTGGCGCTGGGCCAGCCTGAATGTGCTGCATGAGGGCTTCGGCGTGCCGGTGGCGCTGGATACGGACGTGAACGGCGCGGCGCTGGCCGAGGGGCGCTGGGGCGCGGCGCGGGGGCTGGACAGCCATGCCTATGCAACCGTCGGCACCGGGATCGGTGTCGGCGTGGTGGTCAACGGCCGGACCGTGCGCGGGCTGGGCCATCCGGAACTGGGGCATCTGAAGGTCGGCCGCCTTCCGGGCGATCAGTGGCCGGGCGTCTGCGCCTATCACGGCGACTGCGTTGAGGGGCTGGCGTCGGGACCGGCGGTCGAGGCGCGGGCGGGCAAGCCCGGTGTCGAGGTGACGCCGGACGATCCGGCCTGGGACATGGTCGTGCATGCGCTGGCCGGGATGCTGCACAATCTGGTTCTGACCGCCTGTCCCCAGCGGGTGCTGATCGGCGGTGGCGTGGCGGACGGCCAGCCCTGGCTGTTCGAGCGTCTGCGCGCCGCGCTGGTGAAAAGCCTCGCGGGCTACGGCGTGGCGGGCGCCATCGCGGCGGACGTGGAGGCCTACCTTCAGCCGCCGGGGCTGGGGCCGAAGGCCGGTCCGATGGGCGCGATCGCGGTGGGTTTGACGGCGCTGGGTTAGCGCCGCCGATGCTCGGACGGCTGGATGCCGTGGCGGGCCATCTTGTCGTAGAGGGTCTTGCGCGGGATCTGCAGGGTCTCCGTGACCCGACGGATATCGCCGCCGTGGGCGGTCAGGGCCTCGCGGATCAGTTCAGCCTCATAGTCCTGAACCTGTTTTGACAGGCTGCGGTCCGTCTCCAGCCGTTCGGCCGGGGCGGCGATGCCGACGGCGACTTCGCTGGCGTAGTTGGACAGTTCCCGCAGGTTGCCCGGCCAGTCGTGTTCCAGCAGGCGGCGGCGGATGGCGTGGTCGATGGACGGAATGGGGCGTCCCAGACGACGGGCGGCGCGGTCGAGGAAGCGGGCGAACAGGACCGGCACGTCTTCGCGGCGCTCGCGCAGTGGCGGGATACGGACGCGCACCACGTTGAGGCGGTAGAACAGGTCTTCGCGCAGGTCGCTCCGCGCGACGGCCTCGGCCGGGTCGGACTTGGTGGCGGCGAGGATGCGCAGGTCCAGCGCGTGGGCTTCGGCCGCGCCCAGCGGCATGACCTCGCGCTCCTCCAGCACCCGCAGGAGGAGGAGCTGCGCCGCGCGGGGAGCCAGGTCGATCTCGTCGAGGAACAGGCTGCCCTGATGCGACTGCTCGATCTGGCCCTCGCGGCGACGCAGGGCGCCGGGAAAGGCGCCGGCGGCATGGCCGACCAGCTGGCTCTCAAGACCCTCGTCGCGAAGGGTGGCGCAGGAGACGGGCACGAAGGGTTTGAGCCGACGGCGTCCGGCGTTGTGGATGGCGCGCGCGACGGCCTCCTTGCCGGCTCCGGTCTCGCCCTCGATCAGGACATCGACCTCGGCGTCCGAGAGGCGCTGGATGGCGGCGCGGAGGGCGGTGACGGCGCGGCTTTCTCCGCTGAGCGGGATCGACCATTCGTCCTCGACGGCGAGAGCGGCGAGGCGGCGGTTGTCCAGCACCAGCGCCCGCTTCTCCAGAGCCCGGTGGAGGGTCTCCAGCAGGCGTTCCGGCGCGAAGGGCTTGGCCAGAAAATCATAGGCTCCGCGCTTCATCACATCGACGGCCTCGGCGATGTCGCCGTGACCGGTCATGACGACGACCGGCAGGTCCGGATCGACAATGGCGAGACGGTCGATCACCTGACGTCCGTCCAGACCGGGCATGCGGAGGTCGGTGACCACCACGCCGTCGAAGCGGCCGTCCAGCGCCTTCAGCGCGGCGTCGCCGGAGGCGAACTCCGATACGGACAAGCCTGCGAGAGACAGGCGCTCGGACAGGGCGGACCGGAAGGCGTCATCGTCCTCGATCAGGGCGATGCGGTTACAGGGCTGGAAACTCATTCGGCCTTCGCCAGTACGATCTTGAAGACGGCGCCTTCGGATTTGGGAGAGGGGGCGTGGAGCAGCTCGCCGCCGAAGCCGGCGACGATGTCCCGGCTGATGACGAGGCCGAGGCCCAGCCCGTCGCGCTTGTCGGTGGTGAAGGGGGTGAACAGGCGCTCGCGAACCTCCGCCGAGACGCCCCGGCCGTTGTCGGCCACCTTGATCGTAACCTTGCCGGAGCGGACGGAGACGGCGATCTCGATGACCGGGGCGGCGACGCCGTCGAGCGCCTGAATGGCGTTCTGGAGCAGATTCAGCACGACCTGTTCGAGACGGTTACGTTCGGCCAGCACTTCAAGACCCTCCGGCGCGCGGGTGCGCTTCAGGGTGATGCCCTGTTCGCGCAGACGGGGGCTGACCAGCAGCAGGGCGCCGTCGATGGCGGCGTCAACGCCGACAGCCACCGTTCCGGAGCGGGTCTTGCGGGAGAAGGCGCGCAGTTCGTCGGTGATGGCGCCGACCCGCTGGGTCAGGTCGTTGATCCGGGTCAGGGAGCGGCCCGCCGCCTCGGCGTCCTGGCGATCCAGATAGACGGCGGCGGTGTCGGCGTGGGTGCGGATGGCGGCGAGCGGCTGGTTGATCTCGTGCGCGACCCCGGCGGCGATCTGGCCCAGGGTGGCGAGCTTGTTGGCCTGAATGAGTTCATCCTGAAGGTCCTGACGGCCCTTTTCCAGACGCCGCCGCTCCTCGATCTCGCGGTTGAGCTGATCGTTGGCGGCGCGGAGTTCTGCAGTGCGGGCGTCGACGGTGCGCTCCAGCACGATCCGGGCGGCCTCGTCCTCCGCCGAACGGGCGCGGGCGCGCTGGCGGCGGCGCAGCAGAACGCCCGTCAGGCCCGCCAGCAGGGTGACGCTGAGAAGGGCCAGAACTCTTGCGCTGACCACGGCCCGGGTGACGCCGTTCCCGGCCGGGGAGAGAAGGTGGAGCCGCCAGCCCATCTCGGGGACCGGAACGGAGGTTCGGGCGTAGAGATCGGGAGGAGTGTCTTGCGACAGGCGGATCATGCCCGGCTGGAGCGCCTCGAAGGGCAGGGCGGACAGGTCCACGCGTCCGGCGGTCTGGTCCACTTCCAGCCGGTGACGGCGATCGGCGGGCAGGGCGCCGGTCGTATGGAAGCGCCACTCCGGTACGGTGGTGATCAGGACGACGCCGTCGCCGTCGGTGACATAGGTCGGTTCACCCGACCTGCGCCAGTCGGCCTCCAGCGTATCGAACTCCAGCTTGGCGACGACGACGCCCAGCGGACGACCGTCGGCGGCTTCGACCCGGCGGGCGAGATACAGGCCCGGGCGTCCGCTGACGGTGCCGAGGGCGAACAGGCTGGCCTGCCCGTCGCGCATGGCCTCGGAATAGTAGGGGCGGAAACGATAGTCCGAACCGACGAAACTGATCGGCTGGTTCCAGTTGCTGGCGGCGAGGGCCAGGCCGCGCGCATCCAGCGCATAGATGACCGCCGCGCGGGTCTCGCGGGCCAGCCCTTCGAGCTTGCGGTTCAGGCGATCCACCCCGGCGGGGGACGGGGTGGCGAGAACCGATTGCAGGTCCGGGTCCTGGGCCAGGACCATGGGCAGGGAGCGGTGCCGCTCAAGCTCACTGCGCAGGACGGCGGCGTGCAGGGCGGTGGCGGTTGAGGATTGGTCGAGCGCCTCAGCCCGCGCCTCGCGCCGGGCGAACTCTCCGGCGAGCAGCGTTACGACCCCGGCGACAATCAGCCAGAACAGCGCGAAAAGGCGCCACTGACCCTGTGCGGAATCGAGAAAACGGGGCATCGGGAGAGTAATGCGGGATTTCGCACACAAGTCCAGAAATGGTGTGCGGAAATCCGCCCAGTTTTGAGTTTTTGCACCCGCGAAATCGGGAATAAATCAAGCAATGTCAGTGCGGTGATGGATTTCGGCCTTCCGCTTGCGAGGTCGGACCGGGGCTTTCGATAATAGCTCCACGTCACCGCATCAGACGGTGAACCAATCCGGGACCGGCAAGCGGTCTCACTCGGGAGGGTCTTTTGATCCAGATTGCATCCACGCCGGAGGCGGGCGCCGTGCGCAAGCCTTGGTACCGTAGCCTGTATGTGCTCGTCCTCGGCGCCATCATCGCCGGCGGATTGATCGGCCATTTCTGGCCCGAGCTGGGCAAGGACCTGAAGCCGCTCGGCGACGCCTTCATCAAGCTGGTGAAGATGATCATCGCTCCGGTGATCTTCCTGACGATTTCAACCGGCATCGCCGGGATGAGCGACCTGAAACGCGTCGGCCGGGTGGCCGGCAAGGCCTTCGCCTACTTCTTCGTCTTCTCGACCCTGGCCCTGATCATCGGTCTGGTGATCGCCAATGTGGTGCGTCCCGGCCATGGGCTGAACATCGACCCGGCGACCCTCGATGCGGGTTCGGTCGCGCAATATGCGCAGGCCGCCCATGAATCGACCATCGTCGGCTTCCTGACCGGGATCATCCCGACGACGCTGGTGAGCGCCTTCGTCGAGGGCAACATCCTGCAGACCCTGTTCGTGTCGATCCTGTTCGGCCTGTCGCTGGCCATCGTCGGCGCGCCGGCCCAGCCGGTGGTGCGGGCGCTGGAGTCGCTGAGTCAGGTGATCTTCCGTCTGGTCGCCATCCTGATGAAGGCCGCGCCCATCGGCGCCTTCGGGGCCTTCGCCTTCACGATCGGGGCCTATGGCCTCGCGTCGATCGCAAACCTGATCGCGCTGATCGCCACCTTCTACCTGACGGCCCTCGTCTTCGTGCTGGGCGTGCTGGGGCTGGTGGCCCGCGCCAACGGCTTCTCGATCTTCAAGCTGATCGGCTACCTGAAGGAAGAGCTGCTGCTGGTGCTGGGCACCTCGTCTTCCGAGGCGGCCCTGCCCAGCCTGATGCAGAAGATGGAGAAGGCCGGGGCGCCGAAGTCCGTGGTCGGACTGGTCGTACCGACGGGCTATTCGTTCAATCTGGACGGCACCAACATCTACATGACGCTGGCGGCGCTGTTCATCGCCCAGGCCATGAACATCGAACTGAGCCTGCAACAACAGATCCTGCTGCTTCTGGTCGCCATGCTCAGCTCCAAGGGCGCGGCGGGGATCACCGGCGCCGGCTTCATCACCCTGGCGGCGACGCTGGCCGTGGTGCCCGCGGTGCCGGTTGCGGGCATGGCCCTGATCCTCGGCATCGACCGCTTCATGAGCGAGTGCCGGGCGCTGACCAACTTCATCGGAAACGCGGTGGCGACCCTGGTCGTCGCGCGCTGGGAGGGCGAACTGGATCGCGATGCGCTCCATGCCGCCCTTGGATCAAAGCCGGGGGCGCTCGCCGCGTCGCCTGATCCGGCCGCAGGGCCGGGAGACAAGGAAACCCTGACAGCCGACTGAAGAAACGGCGGGGGCTAAAAGGGAGGAACGGGAATGAAGTCGAGATACAGAAGCGCGCTGCTGGGCGGCGCGGCGGTGCTGACGCTGCTGGCCGCGGGCGCCGCGGCTGCGCAGGAGGCGCCGCCGGTCGAAACCGCGCCCGAACAGGACGCGTCCCAGGACGGGGCGGCCCAACTGGGCGACGTCGTGGTCGTGGGATCGCAAATCCGCGGC
This sequence comes from Brevundimonas sp. M20, assembly GCF_006547065.1. NCBI lineage: Bacteria > Pseudomonadati > Pseudomonadota > Alphaproteobacteria > Caulobacterales > Caulobacteraceae > Brevundimonas > Brevundimonas sp. M20. Next base: position 1,108,033 of record NZ_CP041243.1, read on the forward strand.
GCCTCGACCACCAACGCCCTGCCGGTCGTGGTGGTCGATCAGGAGCAGATCGACAGCGTCGGCGCGGTGTCGGGTGACGACCTGCTGCGGTCGATCCCGCAGATGGGCGACGTGCTGTTCGACAGCGCCAACAACCCGCAGACCTCCAACTCGGCGCGCGGCGACGTGAACTCGGTCAACCTTCGCTCGCTGGGGGTCGGCAACACCCTGGTGCTGGTGAACGGGCGTCGCGTGGTGCAGCACCCGACCAGCCAGGGCACGTCGGACACCGGCACGGTGCCGGTGCTGAGCTACAACTCCAACGCCATTCCGGTCGCCGGACTTGAGCGGGTCGAGGTGCTGCTGGACGGCGCGGCGGCCATCTACGGCGCCGACGCCGTGGCGGGCGTGGTCAACACCGTGCTGCAGGACGACTTCGACGGTTTCACCTTCGAGAGCCGCTACGGCGGCGCCGAGGGCACGAGCATGCGCGAGCTCGATCTCAACGTTTTCGCCGGCAAGAATTTCGACCGCGGAAATGTCTCGCTGTTCGCCAACTATTCCAGCCGCACCAAGCTGATGGCCGATGAGCAGGACTTCACCTTCAGCGACGACATGCGGCCCTTCTTCTCGGGCTTCCCGGGCTACGAGACCTCGACCGTGCCGGACGGTCGTTCGTCGCACACGACCTGGGCGGCGCTGACGATCGCGCCCGTGACGACGGCGACCCGCCCGCGCTCCAACGGCACGGTCGTGACGACCGCCGCCGGCGCCTTCCACTATCAACCGGAGAGCTTCGGCTGCGTCGGCGCCGATCTGGGCGACATCTGTCTGGTCAGCGGCGCGGCGGCCTACAACGGGGTGAACCGCGAGATGCGGTTTGATACCCGCAAGGGCACGACGGTGCGCCCGTCCGTCGAGCGGGCCAACATCTTCCTGACCGGCCACTACGATCTGACGGACAACCTGACCGCCTTCGGCGAGCTGTCCTTCTATGCGGCTGAAAGTAATGCGATCCAGCCGCCGGTGGTCAATCTGAACGGTCTGTGGATTCCGGCGACCAACTACTGGAACCCGTTCGGTCCGACTATGATGAACGGGGCGCCGAACCCGAACCGCCTGCCCAACCTGACCAATGTTCCGGCCTCGGGGCTGGCGGTGCGTCTGGGCAACTACCGGTTCGCGGACACGGGCTTCCAGGAGGTGAAGGTCAAGAACTATCAGTCGCGCTTCCTGGCTGGCCTGCGTGGTGAATGGCGCGGGTTCGACTGGGAGGGCGCGCTTCTTTACTCCGAGGCCGAGGCCGAGGACATTTCGCCCAACATCAACATGACGGCCTTGCAGGCCCAGCTGGCCCTGTCGACGCCCGACGCCTACAACCCGTTCAACGGCGGGTGTGTGGATACGCCGAGCTACAATGACTGCACGCCGTCGTCGCAGGCGGCCATCGACGCCATCGTGTTCGACATGCGTCGCGTCTCGCGCACCACGCTGGCGCTGGCCGACTTCAAGATGTCGCGGAGCGACCTGTTCGAACTGCCGGGCGGCCCGGTAGGCGTGGCGATGGGCGTCGAATTCCGTCGTGAAACCCAGAGCGACGACCGCGACGAGAACGTGGACGGCACCTTCACCTTCGTCGACATGGTGACGGGCGAGGTCAATCCGTCGAATGTTTCGGCGGTCAGTCCCAACCCGGACAGCAAGGGTGACCGCACTGTGGCGGGCGCCTTCGTCGAGTTCGCCATTCCGGTCATCTCGCCGGAGATGAACATCCCGCTGGTGCAGAGCATCGACGTTCAGCTGGCGGGTCGCTTCGAGGACTATTCGGACTTCGGCTCGGTCGGGAAGCCCAAGATCGCCCTCGCTTGGGATATCGTGGAGGGCCTGCGGTTCCGGGCCTCGTATTCGGAAGGCTTCCGCGCGCCGAACCTGGAGCAGGTGAACGCAACCCAGTACGCCCGTCTGGCCAGCGCCCCGGACTTCATCCGCTGTGAAGCGGACATCCGCAACGGCACCATCGCCAACATGACCCAGTGCACCCGCACGGCCAGCGTCTCGCTGCAGATCGCGGGCAACCCCGACCTGAAGCCCGAGGAGAGCACCAATCAGTCCTATGGTCTGGTCTTCCAGCCGACCTTCCTTCCGGAAGTGCTGGGCGACTTCACCTTCACGGTGGATCGCTGGAAGATCGAGCAGGAGCAGATCGTCGGACTGCTGGGCGCCCAGACCGCGCTGGCGTTGGAGTATCTGAACCGGGTGCAGGGCGGGACCAATCCGAATGTGGTCCGTGCGACCCCGACGCAGGACGACATCGATCTGTTCGACGGCACCGGCCTGACGGCGGTGGGGACGGCGCAAACTATCAGCGACCGGTTCATCAACCTGCTGCCGCAAACGGCGGAAGGGCTGGACCTCGGCTTCACCTGGGCCAAGCGTCGGACCGAGTGGGGGACCTTCATCTTCCGCGCCAACGCCCAGCAATTGCTGAAATTCTCGCGCGCGCCGGGGGATATCGTGGAGTCGCTGTACGCCGCTCGTGAGGCGGGGATCATCAACGCCCTGACCCCGCTGCCGGACTCCAGCCAGCTGATCGCGCAGAACGGCCGCCCCGAGTGGAAGGTCAACGCCAGCTTCACCTGGCGGCACGGCCCGTGGCGGGTGGGCGCCTCGACCCAGTACGTCAGCGAGGTGTTCCAGACGAGCCTGCTGAGCTCGACCGGTCAGGCGTGGAAGGTCACCGACCAGATGACGCTGAACCTGTACGGCCAGTACGCCTTCGACGAGCGTTTCGGCGCCGCCTCGGGGACGGATCTGCGTATCGGCGTCCGCGATCTGACGGATGAAGGTCCGTCGCTGGCGGACGGTGGTTATCTCGGTTCAGTGCAGCGCCCGTATGGCCGCTACTGGTACGTCGACATCTCGAAGACGTTCTGAGACTGAACCGGGCTGAACCGGCGCGGATCGTGCCTCCCCCGATCCGCGCCGGATTTCCTTTGATGAGGGTTCCGATGAAACGACTGGCCGCTCTGTTCGGGGGCCTGATGCTGGCGACGCCCGGCCTCGCTGTGGCGCAAGGTGCGGCATCGACCCCGTCGCCGCTCGAAGCGGTGGAACCGACGCCGATCAACTGTCCGGCCTCCGTGGGGCGGGAGGTGCGTTGCCTTTCAGGCCGGGACGTCAACGGCGCCTGGTACATCATCGCCATGCCGACGACGTGGAACCGCAAGTTGATCGTCCACGCCCACGGCGGTCCGCGCACCGGCGAGCCCGAAGCTCCGGACTCGCTGGAGGACCTGGACCGGTTCTCGGTGATGGTGAAGCAGGGTTACGCCTGGATCGGCTCGACCTATCGCCGGGGCGGGTACGGCGTGCGCATGGCCGCCGAGGACGCGGACAACAGCCGCAAGATCTTCTGGGCGCGCTTCGGCCGTCCGGCCCGGACCATCCTTCACGGCCAGTCGTGGGGCGGGAACGTCGCGGCGAAGGCGGCGGAGCTTTACGCCCTCGATATCGAGGGGCGACCCAACTACGATGGCGTCCTGCTGACCAACGGCGTGCTGATGGGCGGGACGAAGGCCTATCAGTTCCGGGCCGATTTGCGGGCGGTCTACCAGTTCTACTGCGGAAACCATCCCGCGCGGCAGGACGGCGCCTATCCGGTCTGGCAGGGGCTGCCCGCAAACGCGACGATGACGCGGGCGGAACTGCGGCGGCGGATCGTGGAGTGCACCGGCGTGGGCTTGTCGCAGCGGGACCGGCGCGCGGACCAGACCCGCAGGCTGCGCGACATCCTCGCCGTGACCGGAATCGAGGAGGACGAGCTGATCGCCCACATGACCTGGTCGACCTTCCTGTTCCAGGATCTGGTGCAGAGGCGGCTGGGCGGATTGAATCCTTTCGACAACAGCCGGACCGTGTACAGCGGCTCTTCCGACGACGCGGCGCTGAACGCGGGCGTGGAGCGGTTCACGGCGGACCCGACGGCTGTTGCAAGACTGGCCTATGACGCTGATCTGTCGGGGCTTATCGTGGCGCCGACGGTGACGATCCATGCGCGCTACGATCCGACGGTGACCTGGCTGGCGGATGCTGAGTACGCCCGAACGGTGGCGGCGGCGGGGCGCTCGCATCTGCTGGCGCAGGCGCTGACGGACGAGAACCAGCACAGCAGGCTTCAGGACGGCGGCTATCTGACCACGCTGGACGCGCTCGAGCGCTGGCTGGATACCGGACAGCGTCCTGATCCCGCGACCTTCCAGCAACGGTGTCTGACGCTCGCGTCCGCATCAGCCTGCCGCTTCCTTCCAGCGGGTTGACACTCATTGACGGCGGCGATCCGGTCGCCGACGAAAGGGGATGACCTCCCCGTCCTATGTCAGCACCCGTGGCCGTTCCCAGCTCGTCGATTTCGCCGGGACCGTGATCAACGGCATCGCGCCGGACGGCGGCCTGTTCGCGCCCGCGACCTGGCCGAAGCTGTCGCTGGACGATCTGATCGCGGGCGGCGCGGACTATGCGACGCTGGCCGAGCGGCTGCTGACGCCGTTCGTCGGCGAGGGGCTTCCGGCGGGGGCGCTGGCGGCGGCGACGCGGCGGGTGCAGGAGCGTTTCCTGCATCCCGACGTGGTCCCGCTGGTCGAGCTGGAGCCCGGCCTGCATGTGCTGGAGCTGTTCCACGGGCCGACGGCGGCGTTCAAGGACCTGGCCATGCAGCTGGTGGCCGGGATGGCCGAAAGCCTGCTGGCGAACACGGGCGAACGCCTGCTGCTGCTGACGGCCACCAGCGGCGACACCGGCGCGGCGGCGGTGAAGGCCTTCGCGGGCGCGGACCGGATTGATCTGGTGGTGCTGCACCCGCTGGGCCGGGTGTCGCCGATGCAGCGGCTGCAGATGACGACAACCGGTGCGCCGAACGTGCTGAACCTGGCGGTGCGCGGTGACTTTGACGACTGCCAACGGCTGGTGAAAGCCCTGTTGGGCACCCCGGCGTTGAAGGCGAACCGGCGGGTCAGCTCGGTCAACTCGATCAACTGGGCCCGGCTGTCAGGGCAGGCGCCCTATTACGCGGCGACGGCGGCGAAGCTGGCGGAGCCCGCGACCTATGTGGTGCCCACCGGAAACTTCGGCGACGCCTTCGCGGGCTGGGTGGCGCGCCAATGCGGCCTGCCGATCGGCGATCTGGTGGCGGCGACGAACCGGAATGACGCGCTGGTGCGGGCGCTACATACGGGAGTTTATGAGCGGACGCAGGCCGAGCCGACGGCCAGCGTCAGCATGGATGTTCAGGCGCCCTCGAACTTCGAGCGGCTGGTGTTCGAGGCGACGGGGCGGGATGCGGACCTGACGCGGGGGCTGTTCGAGGACTTCAACAGGGCAGGCCACGTGACCCTGCCGGGCGACGTGCTGGCGGCCCTGCGGCGCGAGGTGTCGGCGGTCTCGGTCAGCGAGGCGGAGACGGTGGCCGAGATGCAGCGGACCTGGTGCGAGAACGGGCGGGTGATCTGTCCGCACACGGCGGTGGCGCTGCATGCGGCGCGGCGGGTCGAACGGACAGGGCCTGTCGTCGCCCTGTCGACCGCGCACCCGGCGAAATTCCCCGACAGCGTTGAGGCGGCGCTGGGCTTCGCGCCTGAGCGTCCGCCGCAACTGCAAGGGCTGGAGGGTAAGACCGAGCAGTTCGAGACGGTGGACGCGACGCTTGAGGCGGTGCTGGCCGCGATCGGTTAAGCCGCCAGCGCGGCCTGTTCGGTCCACCAGTCCAGCCGTCTCAGGAAGGGGGGCGGGTCCTTGGGCGTCACCAGACGCGTGGGATCATGGAACAGCCGGTCGTGCAGCCGCGTCAGGGTGAAGCGGACTGCGGCGACGGCGCCCAGCGCGGGCAGGGCGGCGCGTTCGGCCACCGAGAGCGGGCGCACGGACTCATAGCCTGAGCGGAAGGCGGCCAGAGCGGCGGGCAGGGGCAGGCCGTCGGCGTCGAAGCCCCAGGCCGAAAGGGCGATGGCCAGATCGTAGGCGAGGGCGTCGGTGCAGCCGAAATAGAAGTCGATCAGCCCGCTGGGGGCGTCTTCGTCGAACAGCAGGTTGTCGGGGAAGTAGTCGGCGTGGATCGGACCACGCGGCAGCCCGGCGGCGGGATCGCCGCTCGCGCCGCTGACCCACGGCGCCATCCGGCCCAGCAGCAGGCGGTCGTCGGCGTCGGCGCGGGTCAGGCAGCGGTCGAACAGGGCTCGGCGGGCGGCGGGCCCGACCGGGTTGGCGCGCTCCAGCGGGAAGTCGACCGCCGCGAGGTGCAGGCGCGCCAGCAGGGCGCCGGCCGCGTGCTGATGCTCCAGCGAGGGCTCACGCTTCCAGGCCCCCGGCAGCCATTCGAGGATTGCGGCGGGGCGACCGTTGAGTTCGCCGACGGCCTGCCCCTGATCATCGAGCACGGCGCGGGCGCAGGGCAGGCCCTTGTCGGCGGCGTGGGCGGTCAGGCCGAGACAGAAGGGCAGGGAGGCGGCGTCCGTGCGACCCTCGAACAGGGTCAGGACATACCGACCCCGGTCGGTGTCGATGCGGTAGTTGGTGTTCTCCACCCCTTCGGCGATGGGCGTGAGCGACCGCAGGGCGCCCAGCCCATAGCGGCTAATGAAGGGCTCGGCGTCGGCCTCCTCGACGGGGGTGAAGACGGCCATGGTCAGACGGCCTTCGACAGGCGGGCGGCGGCGAGGTCGGACAGGTCGGCCAGCAGGCTTTCCGCCGTGGCCCAGCGACCGGCGCCGCGGCCGCGACGGCGCACGACCGATCCGTCCTGCGAGATGACCTTCAAGGCGTTGCCCTCTCCCTTCAGCTCCGCGAACAGCGGGTCCAGCGCGCCCGAGACCAGACGGACGGCGGCGACCAGCTTGCCGTCTTTCAGCTCGCAGCGACAGAGCTGACGCGAACCGGCGGGCGGCAGGGCGGCGGGGTCCAGAACATCGCGATGAATGGCGACGTCGTCCGGCATCACGCCGAAGGCTTCGAACGAGAGCAGGCGGACCTTGGCGAGGGCGTCGAGGCCTTGCAGATCGGAGGACGGGTCTTCCTCGGCGAAACCGGCGGCGCGGGCTTCGGACAGGGCCTGATCGAAGGCGGCGCCTTCGCCGAGACGGGCGAGCATGAAGTTGACGGTGCCGTTCAGCACGGCCTCGAAGGCGACGACCGGAGCCTCGTCCCGGGCAGCGCGCACGGCCTCGACCATGGGCACGCCGCCACCGACCGAGGCGGACCAGAGCAGTTTCGCGTCGTTGCGAGCCGCCAGTTCGAGCAGGCCGTCCGGATCGACGCTGACCGCCTGTTTGTTGGCCGTGGCGACATAGACACCGCGCGACAGGGCAGCGGCGATGACGTCGTAGCCGGCTTTCGCCTCCGAAAGGGCCTCGAGCACAAGATCGGGGTCCCGCTCCAGCAAGGCGACGGGGTTGGACACGAGCAGCGGGGCGAGCTGGGCATCAGATGCGCCGGGGACATCGCGGGGTTTGGACGGATCGCGGACGAGGACGCCGACGACCTCGACGCGGGGATCGACCAGCAGGCGGGCCAGTGCGCCGCCGCCGACCACGCCGCAGCCGGCGACGGCCACACGAAGACGACGGTGGGCGGGCGCGGGCTTCGGCGGGGCGCCGACCGGGCCGACGACCGTGCGGTGGCCGTCGAGGTAGTTGCGGACCTCGACCTTCAGCTTGCGGGCCTCGGCGAGATCGAGCGCGTCCGGCTGGACGAGGCCGCCGCCCAGCGCCTTGGCCTCGGCCCAGCTGGCCTGATCATAGCGGCGGGCGTCGGGATGGACGTTGGGGTCGCGGTCGTAGAGGCCGTCGACGTCCTTCACCAGCTGGACGCTGTCGAGCTCAAGTTCGGCGGCGAGGAAGAGGGCCGTCAGGTCCGATCCGCCACGGCCCAGCAGGACGACCTGCCCTTCGGGCGAGACAGCGCCGAAGCCGGGGACGACCACCACTTCATGCTTCAGCAGGGCGCGGTCGAGGGCGGCGCGGTCCAGCGACAGCGGGCGGGCGTGCTCGCAGGGGCCATCGGCGACGAGGCCCAGCTCCCGGACCGTCAGGGTCGCGGCGCTGAGACCGACGCGATCGCAGGCCAGGGCGACCAGGGCGGCGGAGCGTTCCTCACCCTGAACCACGTAGGCAGGCAGCAGGCTGTTGTCGTGGGCGAGGCCGAGGGCGCGGGCCTCGGCGAGCAGGCGGTCCGTTTCACCGGCGAGCGCCGAGACGACGGCGACCACGCGTCGGCCCCGTCGGACTTCGGCGTAGATGTCGGAGGCGACCTTGGGCGCGTCGGCGGGATCGACCAGCACGGAGCTGCCGAACTTCATCACGACCACCTCGGGCGAGGCGGCGGGGAGGGCGGGTACGGGGCGTTCGAGGACGGCGAGTTGGGCGTTCATCGGAGGGGCTTTCGAGGAGAGGGGAGGAAAAGAAAAACCCCGCCCGGAGCGATCCGGGCGGGGTTGGGTTTTTGCGTTCCTGAGCTTTGGTGCGCGCTAACCGTTCCCCGCCGGAGCGGTGATGGTGGTGGTGCCGGTCATACCAATGACGCGCGCGGTCGCGCCGCCGCACGAGGCGGTCGAGGCGATGGCGATGCGGGCGTCGAGGCGGTTCACGGCGGACCTGCTCAGTTCAAGTTCAGAACGGAGGCTGACGGACAATCCCCCTCGCCGTCAACCCGAAAGGTGAAAAATTGCGCGTGACCTGCACCGGTGCGGCCCGGTGAGCACGGCGCGACCCTGTGGCCCGACTGTGAGAAGCAGTGAGACTGAATTTGACACAGAGAACTTTAGAATACAAAGTACTCTTCATGAGGCGGGGCTGGCCCGCTTTTGGAGACCTGTCATGAATAAGATCATCCTTGCGGCCTTGGCCGCCGCATCCTGCCTCGCCGCCGCCCCCGCGCTTGCAGGAGACGTCACCGTGACCCTGACCGGCGTGCAGGCGCGCGGCGGCCAACTGCTGGCCGCCCTGCAAACGCGGGATCAGTTCCTGCAACCCGCCGGGACCTACGGCGATGTCGTGCGCAATCCGGAGGCCGGGACGGTCACCGTGACTTTCCGCGACGTGGCGCCCGGCGACTATTCGCTGTCGGTCCTGCACGACGTCGACAGCAACGGGCAAATGAAGATTGAGGGCGGCATGCCGGCGGAGGGCTGGGCCATGGTCAACGGCGCGGCCCTCCGCGCGGCGCCGACATGGGACCAGGTGAAGTTCACGGTCCCGGCCAGCGGCGACAGCCGCCTGACCGTGCCGATGCAATATCCTCGCTGACGCAGAACGCCCCGCCCCTCGAGAGAGAGGCGGGGCGCTTCAATTTCGGGCTATGCCGATCAGGCCCGGTTCAGGCCCAGTGCATCTGGACGCGATGAGCGGCGGCCCAGTGGATGGCGCGCAGCCCGTCGATCACGGCGTTGGCGGCGGCGCGGGTGCCCAGCTCCCCGCCCAGATCGGCGGTGACGGCTCCGGCTGACAGGACGGCGGCGCAGGCGGCTTCGATGGAGCCGGCTTCGTCCTCCAGTCCCAGGCTGTGACGCAACAGCAGGGCGGCGGACAGGATGGTGCCGACCGGGTTGGCCTTGTCCTGACCGGCGATGTCCGGCGCCGAGCCGTGGATCGGTTCGAACAGGCCCGGACCGCTGGAGCCCAGCGAGGCCGAGGGCAGCAGGCCGATGGAGCCGCCCAGCACCGAAATCTCGTCCGACAGGATGTCGCCGAACATGTTTTCGGTCAGGATGACGTCGTACTCGCGCGGCTTGCGGATCAGGTGCATGGCCATGGAGTCGACCAAGGCGTGCTCCAGTTCGATACGCGGGAACTCCTCGGCATGGACGCGGCTGACGACCTCGCGCCAGAGGCGGCTGGTTTCCATGACGTTGGCCTTGTCGACCGAAGTGACCTTGCCGCGACGCTGCTGGGCGGTCTGGAAGGCGGCGCGGGCGACGCGTTCGATCTCCGGCACGGTGTATTCGCAAAGGTCGGTGGCGCGGTCGGCGGTGCGGGTCTTTTCCCCGAAATAGATGCCGCCGGTCAGCTCGCGGAAGACGATCAGATCGACGCCCTCGACGATCTCCTTCTTCAGCGGCGAACGGTGGGCCAGCACCGGCGAGACCTGCAGGGGACGCAGGTTGGCGTACAGGCCCATGGCCTTGCGCAGGCCCAGCAGGCCTTCTTCCGGACGGCGTTTGCCGCCATCCCACTTCGGTCCGCCCACGGCGCCCAGCAGCACTGCGTCGGCGGCCAGACAGGCGGCGGCGGTTTCCGGCGGCAGGGGATCGCCCGTGGCGTCGATGGCCGCGCCGCCGATCAGGTGTTCGCTGAAGTTGAAGGTGTGACCGAAGAAGTCGCCGACGACCGTCAGCACGGCCTTGGCCGCGTGGGTTACTTCGGGGCCGACGCCGTCACCGGGCAGGACGACGATGTCATAGGTCTTGGAGGCGGGCATCAGACGGTCTCTTTCCGGCGTTCAAAGGCTTCGATGTCAGGCAGGCGGGCTTGCAGCCAACCGAGGGTGTCGACCCCGTCCAGCAGGCACTGGCGGGCGAAACTCTCCACCGTGAATGCGACAGGCGGTGCATTGCCGCGCTGGATGGTGGAGGTTTCCAGATCAACCGTGATCGGCTGGTCGGCGTGGGCGGCCAGATCGTCCCAGGTCGCCTGATCGACGACGATGGGCAGGAAGCCGTTCTTCAGGGCGTTGGAGGTGAAGATGTCGGCGATCTCGGTCGAGACGACGGCGCGGAAGCCGTAGTCCATCAGCGCCCAGGGAGCGTGTTCGCGCGAGGAACCGCAGGCGAAATTTCTGCCTGCCAGCAGGATGCGGCGCTCGGTCGGGTCGATCCGGTTGAGGATGGCTTCCGGCTTGTGGGAGCCGTCAGCCTCATAGCGCCAGTCGTAGAAAGCCCATGCGCCCAGACCCTCGCGGCTGGTCGTGCTCAGGAAGCGGCCGGGGATGATCTGGTCGGTGTCGATGTTCGACTGTGACAGGACCACGGCTTTTGAGGTCAGGGATTTGAAGGGCTCAGGCATTTTGGGCTCCTACCGCCTCGCGCGCGGCGCTCGGCTGCTTGAGGAGGGCGGCCTCCTGCAGAAACACGCGCGGGTCGGTCAGGACACCGGTGATGGCGGTCGCCGCCGCCGTGGCGGGGCTGGCCAGAATGGTGCGCGAACCGGGGCCCTGGCGGCCTTCGAAATTGCGGTTGGAGGTGGAGACCGCCAACTGGCCCGGAGCCACCATGTCGCCGTTCATGGCCAGACACATGGAGCAGCCCGGGATGCGCCACTCGGCCCCCGCGTCGGTGAAGACCGTGTGCAGCCCTTCGGCTTCGGCGTCGCGACGGACGGCCTCCGAGCCGGGAACGACCAGCATGCGCAGGCCCGGCTTCACCTTGCGGCCGCGCAAGACTTCCGCGGCGGCGCGCAGGTCGGGCAGGCGGCCGTTGGTGCAACTGCCGATGAAAACGACATCGACCGCATGGCCGGTGGTCGCCTCGCCGGGGGTGAAGCCCATATAGGCCAGCGCCTTTTCGCCGGAGGCGTCGTACGGAGCCGGGACGGGCTCGCCGATGGCCGAGCCCGCGTCCGGGGTGGTGCCCCAGGTCGCCATGGGGCGGATGGCGCCGCCGTCGATGTGGACTTCGGCATCGTAGATCGCGCCGGGGTCGGAGGCCAGCGACAGCCAGTCGGCGACGGTCTGGTCCCAGACGGCGGTGTCGGGCGCGTGCTTGCGGCCCTTCAGCCAGTTCACGGTGGTCTGATCCGGAGCGATCATGCCCGCGCGGGCGCCCGCCTCGATCGACATGTTGCAGACGGTCATCCGCCCTTCCATGTCCAGCGACCGGATGGCCTCGCCGGCGTATTCGACCACGAAGCCGGTGCCGCCGCCGAAGCCCAGACGGGCGATGATGGCCAGCGCCACGTCCTTGCCCGAGACGCCGGGCTGCAGTTGTCCGTCGACGGTGACGCGCATGGTCTTCGCCTTGCGCTGCAGCAGGCATTGGGTGGCCAGTACGTGGCCGACCTCGGAGGTGCCGATGCCGAAGGCCAGGGCTCCGAACGCGCCGTGGGTGGCGGTATGGCTGTCGCCGCAGACGACGGTCATGCCGGGCTGGGTCAGGCCCAGTTCCGGTCCCATGACGTGCACCACGCCGCGATCCGCCGAGTCCCAGCCCGCCAGCGAGACGCCGTGCCGGGCGCAGTTGGCTTCCAGCGTCTCGACCTGCGCCCTGGAGGCCGGCGTGTAGTAGGGGCGCTCGCCGCTCGCGTCCGCGGGCAGGGTGGGGGTGGAGTGATCCAGGGTGGCGAAGGTGCGGTCGGGACGACGCACCTTCAGGCCCCGGCTCTCGATCTCGGAGAAGGCCTGCGGACTGGTGACCTCGTGGACCAGATGCAGGTCGATGTAGAGCACCGCCGGGGCGTCAGGCGTTTCCGCCTGCACCACGTGCCGGTTCCACACCTTCTCGAACAGGGTCTCAGGCATATTCGGCCTCACGCTGCGGAGCCGGGGCGGGGGCGTTGATCGGCTCCAGCCAGTTGTGGCGATCCGGCGTGGCGCCGGTGAACAGGCCGCGGAAGGCGGCGTTGACCGCCTTGGTCACCGGCCCCGGCCCCGCGGCGCGGGTGGCGATGCCGTCCACGGAGCGGACCGGGGTGATCTCGGCGGCCGTGCCGGTCATGAAGATCTCGTCGGCGACATAAAGGGCCTCGCGCGGCAGGATCTGTTCGCGGGTCTCGTAACCCAGACCGCGCGCCAGCTTCAGCACGCTGTCGCGGGTGATGCCCATCAGGATGGAGGCGGCGGCGGGCGGGGTGATGATCTCGCCGTCCTTGACGATGAACAGGTTCTCGCCGGCCCCTTCCGACAGGCGGCCGTCGGTGCCCAGGGCGATGCCTTCACCGAAGCCGCCGACCCGGGCTTCGCGCCCGATCAGATAGGACGACAGATAGTTGCCGCCCGCCTTGGCGCCCGAGGGCACGGTGTTGGGGGCGATTCGCGACCAGCTGGCCACGCAGGCGTCGACGCCCTTTTCCAGCGCCTCCTCGCCCAGATAGGCGCCCCACGGGAAGGCGGCGATGGCGACATCGACGTTCATATTCTGGGGAGAGGGCGTCACCCCCATGCCGCAGGCGCCGAGGAAGGCGATGGGGCGGATGTAGGCGGACTTCAGCCCGGTTGATCGCACGGTGGCGCGGCAGGCCTCGACCAGCTCGTCGACTGTGTACGGCAGTTCGAAGTGATACATGCGGGCGCTGTCGAACAGTCGGCGCACATGGTCTGTCAGGCGGAAACCGCAGGGACCGTCCGGGGTGTCATAGACGCGAATGCCCTCGAACACCGAGGTGCCATAGTGCAGGGCGTGGCTCATCACGTGAACCTTGGCGTCGGCCCAGGGCGTCAGCTCGCCGTTGACCCAGATATGTTCAGCCAGCGGCTGCATACGCGTACTCCTGTCGGGGGGCGGCGTCCGGGCGCGAGGCCTCGATGATCGCCAGCAATTCGTGGTCGTTGATCTCGCCGATCTCGTCGGCGCGGCGTTTGAAGCCCGCGAAGGCGGCGGCCAGATGGGCGCCGGATACGGGTTGGCCCAGCGCCTCGGCGCGCTTGGCGACCGCATGGCGGCCCGAGTGCTTGCCCAGTACGAACCAGGTGCCTTCGAAGCCGACATCCTGAGGGCGCATGATTTCGTAGGTCGACGGGTCGGCCATCATGCCGTGCTGGTGGATGCCCGCCTCGTGGGCGAAGGCGTTCAAACCGACGATGGCCTTGTTGCGCACGACCGGGGTGTGGGTGATCTCGCTCAGCAGGCGGCTGGCGCGAACCAGATGGGTGGCGTCCACGCCGGTGTGCAGGCCGTAGCGGTCCGACCGGGTGCGGATGGCCATGACCATCTCCTCGATCGAGGCGTTACCTGCCCGTTCGCCGATGCCGTTGATGGCGCCCTCGACCTGACGCGCCCCGGCTTCGACCGCTGAGAGGGAGTTGGCGACGGCCATGCCCAGATCGTCATGACAGTGGGCCGAGAAGACCACGTGTGGATGACGCACGCGGACCGCGGCCATCAGGTTGCGGTAAATCTCGGCGATCTCGCCCGGCGTGGAGTAACCGACGGTGTCGGGAATGTTCAGGGTGGTGGCGCCCGCGGCGGCGGCGACTTCGCACACCTCGGCCAGGAATTCCGGCTCGGTGCGGATGGCGTCCTCGGGGCTGAACTCCACGTCCTCGAAGCGGGTGCGGGCATAGGCGACCGAACGCTCGGCGGCTGCCAGCACCTCGGCCTTCGACATCTTCAGCTTGGCCGACCTATGGATCGGGCTGGTGCCCAGGAATACGTGGATGCGGCGCTCCTGAGTGCCGCTCAGGGCGCGGTACGCAGCATCGATGTCGGACTCGTTGGAGCGGGCCAGCGAGCAGAAGACGGGGCCCTCCACCTCGCCGGCCACACGGCGCACGCATTCTTCGTCTCCGGGTGAGGCGGCGGCGAAACCGGCCTCGACCACATCGACCTTCAGGTCCGCCAGCACGCGGGCCATGCGGACCTTGTCCTCCGGCCCCATGGAGAAGCCGGGCGCCTGTTCGCCGTCGCGCAAGGTGGTGTCGAAGACGATGACCCGGTTCGGATCGGCGGCGACGGCCTTTTGAACCTTGGTCATGCCGCTACCTCAGGATGGAAGGACGAGGCGGAAGCGCTGACGCGGGTGACGCCGAACAGCTTGTCGATCTGTCGGCCCAGGGTCCGGGTGCAACGGGCGGCGTCGCGGCCGCGCACGGCCATTTCGATTCGGCGTGCCGGGCCCTCATCGCGCATGGTGATGCCATCGATGTGGAAGCCGCGACGCTCAACCAGACCGATCAGGCGCTGAAGCGAGCCGTCGGCGCGATCAATGTTCAGGTGCAGGGTTTCGGTGCTCATGGCTCAGGCGCCTTCCATCATTTCAGCGTTGCTCTTTCCGGGCGGGACCAGCGGCCACACGTTTTCCCGGGGGTCGATAATCACGTGCGCGAGGCAGGGGCCGTCGGCGGCCAGCAGGCGGGCGATCCCGGCCTGGACCTCCTCGCGTCGGCTAATTCGGAAGGCTTCGATCCCGAAGGCCTCGGCGACCTTCACGAAGTCCGGATTGTCGGACAGGTCGATCTCCGAGTAGTTGCCGTCGAAGAACAGCTCCTGCCACTGGCGGACCAGACCCAGGGAGCTGTTGTCCAGCAGCAGAACCTTCACCGGGATGCCGTAGCGGCGCAGGGTGGCCAGCTCCTGCACGTTCATCATGAAGCCGCCGTCGCCGGCGATGACGACGACCGTGGCGTCCGGATCGGACAGCTTGGCGCCTATACCGGCGGGCAGGCCGAAGCCCATGGCGCCCAGGCCGCCGGAGGTGATGTGGGCTTCCGGCTTTGCGAACCGACAGTGCTGGGCGGCCCACATCTGGTGCTGGCCGACGTCGCAGGCGGCGACGAAGTCATCACCGGCGGCTTCCGAGATCGCCTTCAGCAGGGCCGGGGCGTAGACGCCTTCGCCAGGTGCATCGGCATAGCGGAAGGCGGTGCGCTGAACCCGGCTGGCGCAGTGGATCATCCACGGATCAATGGCCGGACCCTTGCCCGCCAGATGGGCGGTCAGGGCCTCGACGCCCGGCGCCAGCTCACCCGCGACCGGAATCCAGGTCTCGCGCAGCTTGCCGATCTCGGACGCGTCGATGTCGAAATGGATGACGCGGGCGTGGGGGGCGAACTCAGCCAGCTTGCCGGTGGCGCGGTCGTCGAAGCGGGCGCCGAAGACGATCAGCAGATCGGCTTCCTGCACGGCCTCGTTGGCCGCGCGCGTGCCGTGCATGCCCAGCATGCCCTGGAAGCCGGGAGCGTCGGTCGGGATCGTGCCCAGCGCGTTCAGGGTCGCGACCGACGGGATGCCGGTGGCCTCCGCGAAGGCGCGGACCTGCTCTGTCGCGCCGCCGATCTTCACGCCGCCGCCGACATAGATCAGTGGCCGTTGCGCGGCGCGGATGGCGTCCGCGGCCGCGGCGATGGCGTCGTGGTCCACCGGAACGACGGTGTTCGGATAGCTGAAGCCGAAGTCCTCGGTGGTCTGACCGACCTGAACGTCCTTGGGCAGGTCGACCAGAACCGGACCGGGGCGGCCCGAGGCGGCGATATGGAAGGCTTCCTCGATGGCGGCCGGAACATCGGCCGGATCGCGGACCAGGATGGAGTGCTTCACGATCGGCAGGGTGACGCCCAGGATATCGATTTCCTGGAAGGCGTCGGTGCCCATGACGCCTTGCGCGACGTTACCGGTGATGCAGACGACCGGGATGGAATCCATCATCGCATTGGCGATGCCGGTGATCAGGTTGGTGGCGCCGGGGCCGGACGTGGCCATGCAGACCCCGACCTTGCCGCTGCGACGGGCCCAGGCGTCGGCGGCGAAGGCGGCGGCCTGTTCATGACGGACCAGGATGTGGCGCAGGTTCGATCCGGCCAGGGCGTCATAGACGGGCATGATCGCGCCGCCCGGATAGCCGAACACGACCTCAACCCCCAGCCGCTCCAGGGTGGAGACGAGCAGGCGGGCGCCGCTTTTCGGGGCGGCGGCGGGTTCAGACATACGGGCGGCGGAGGCGGTCATGGTTCAGGCGGCTTCCGATTTGGGGGCGTGCAGCCAGGCCATGCGCTCGCGCAGTTTCGCGCCGGTCCGTTCGATGGGCTGTTCGCCGTCTGCCTTGACCCAGGCGTCGTAGCGGGGCTTGCCCGCCTCGTTCTCGGCGATCCATTCGCTGGCGAACTGACCCGACTGAATTTCATCCAGAATGGTCTTCATGCGGGCGCGGGTTTCGTCGGTGATGACGCGCGGGCCTGACTTGACCGAGCCCCACTTGGCCGTTTCCGAGATGAACTCGTTCATCCTGGTGATGCCGCCTTCGTAGAACAGGTCCACGATCAGCTTCAGCTCGTGCATACACTCGAAGTAGGCGATCTCGGGCTGGTAGCCGGCCTCGACCAGGGTGTTGAACCCGGACATGACCAGCTCCTTGGCGCCGCCGCACAGGACGGCCTGTTCGCCGAACAGGTCGGTCTCGGTCTCCTCGCGGAAGGTGGTCTCCAGCAGGCCGCCGGTCGCGCCGCCGTTGCCTTTGGCGTAGCCCATGGCGCGGTCGCGGGCCTTGCCGGTCGCATCCTTCTCGATGGCGAACAGGGAGGGGACGCCCCGGCCGCGCTGGTATTCACGGCGGACCAGATCGCCCGGGCCCTTGGGGGCGACCAGGATGACGTCCATGTCCTCGCGCGGCGTGATGCGGCCGTAGATGATCGAGAAGCCGTGGGCGAACAGGATGGCGGCGCCCTGTTTGGCGTTCGGCTCGATGATGTCGCGATAGACCTCGGCCTGGATCATGTCCGGCGTCAGGATGGCGATGATGTCCGCGCCCTTGACCGCCTCGGCGGGTTCGGCGGTCGGGACGCCGTCGGCGGTGGCGTTGCGCCAGCCCTTGCCGCCTTCGCGGACGCCCGCGACCACATCATGGCCAGAGTCCTTCAGGTTCTGGGCGTGGGCCCGGCCCTGCGAGCCGTAGCCGATGATGGCGATGCGCTGACCGGCGATGGCGCCGGGGCGAATATCGTCGTTGGTGTAGATGGTGATGGCCATGGTTCAGGCGTCCTCTCGGGCGGCGCGGGTTTCGGTCTCGGCGGGACGCTGGACCGGGGGCGGGTTGGGAATGGTCACGGCGCCTTGGGCGGCGGAGGCCACCGAGGCGCGGTACTTGGCGAAGACACCGTGCGCCGGGCGGATGGTGTGTGGGGCGAAGTCCGCCCGGCGCGTCGCCAGATCGACGCCGATGACGTCGATGCGGCGATGGGTGACGTCGATGGCGATACGGTCGCCGTCGCGGATCAGGGCGATGGGGCCGCCGACAGCGGCTTCCGGCGAGACGTGTCCGGCGACGAAGCCGTAGCTGGCGCCCGAGAAACGGCCATCGGTGATCAGGGCGACGTTGTGCACGCCGCGCCCCTTCAGGGCGGCGGTGACCTGCAGCATCTCGCGCATGCCGGGGCCGCCCTTGGGGCCTTCGTAGCGGATGATGATGACATCGCCTTCGCCGACCGAACCGTCCTGAACGGCGTGGAAGGCGTCTTCCTCGCTGTCGAAGACACAGGCCGGGCCTTCGAAGCGGTCGACCCTGTGGCCGGTCAGTTTGATGACCGCGCCGTCCGGGGCGACGTCGCCGTAGATGACGGCGAAGCTGCCGCGATCCATGACGGGGGCGTCGAAGGTGGCGACCACCTGCTGGCCCGGGGTCTCCTCGGCTTCGGCGGCCTCGGCGAACAGGCTGCGGCCGGAGACCGTGGGCGCGTTCACGATCTTGCCCGCTTCGGCCATTCGCTGGGTGACCAGACGGGTGCCGCCCGCGGCGAACAGGTGGGAGGCCAGGAAGCGGCCGCCCGGCTTGAGGTCGCAGATGACGGGGGCGTCGACGCAAGCCTGATGGCAGTCCTCGACGCCGAACTCGACCCCGGCTTCGGCGGCGATGGCGGTGAGGTGCATGACGGCGTTGGTCGAGCCGCCCGAGGCCGAGACGGCGACGGCGGCGTTCCGCAGGCTGGCGCGGGTGATGTATTTGCGGGCGCTATCGCCGGCGAAGACGCGTTCGACGATCAGGCGACCGCAGCGCTCGCCCTCGGCGGCCTTGGCCGGATCAACGGCGGGGACGTCATTGGCGCCCATCGGCGACAGGCCCATGACCGACAGGGCCATGGCCATGGTGTTGGCGGTGAACTGGCCGCCGCAGGCGCCGGCGCCGGGGCAGACCGCCGTTTCGACGGCTTTCAGGCCTGCGTCGTCCAGGGCTCCGGCGGCGTGGGCGCCGATGGCCTCGAAGATCTCCTGAACCGAGACCTCCTTCTGGCCGATGGTCCCCGGCATGATGGTGCCGCCGTAGTAGACCAGCCCCGGGATATCCATGCGGGCCAGCGCCATGGCGGCGGCCGGTATGGTCTTGTCGCAGCCGACGATGCAGATGACGCCGTCCAGCTGATGGCCTTCGACGGCCAGCTCGATGCTGTCGGCGACGACCTCGCGGCTGATCAGCGAGGCCTTCATGCCGGGCGTGCCCATCGAGATGCCGTCGGTCACGACGATGGTGTTGAAGTCGACCGGATAGCCGCCCGCGGCGATGATCCCGGCGCGCACGTCGGCGGCCAGACGGTCCAGGTGCATGTTGCACGGCGTGACCGAGGACCAGGTGTTGACCACCGCGATCATCGGCTTGTCGAAATCGGCGTCCTGCATGCCGGCGGCGCGCAGGTAGCTGCGGGCCGCGGCGCGGTTCGGGCCGGCCGTAACCGCGCGACTTCTCGCGTTCGGGGGACGGTCGTTAGAGGTGAAATCTTGCGTCATTGCGAAGGGTCGTTCCGGAGGTGTCCGGATCGCGCACAACAAAAAACCCGCTTCCTGGTTGGAAGCGGGTGGCTGCGGGCGATCCTGATTTTGCGTTAGGTCAGGTCACGTGCGTCCACACCGCTCCAGTAAGGAGGGCGAGCGATACAGCGATAATAAGGGTGTTCAGGGCCAGTTGGACCGAGGGCGCACGCGTGGCCGCGATCGCCTTGGCGGCGCTCTTGCGGTCAACGATGTGGACGCGATTGGCCACGGGGGCTCCTGTTCAACGCCGTTAAGAAACCATGCCTCGCTGCGCCGCACAAGACCGTTAAGCAAAATTCTTGCTCAACCAAGTTGGTAGGGACCGGTTTGCGCAGAAAATCACCGATGTCCGCAGCGGGATTTTCACGTGCGGCAGGTGTGGAATTTGCGAGTGATTATCGCTATTCACTGCCCATGTTTTCGTTCCCCGCCCCGCGATCCGCACGCCTGACAAGTGACGACTGACGGACATGGCGGCGATCCCTCTCACAGGCAGGCCGGAGCCACAGTCGCAACAGGCGAAGGGCCACCGCGGTGGCCGGTTCGCGGCCTATGGCATCGCGGCGGCGGCCCATGCCGGTCTGGTGATGCTGATCGGCCTGCAGGCGGCGCCGTCGTCGGACGGAGGGGCGGCTCCGGTGATCAATCTGATGCTCGAGCCCTCGCCGCGCTTCGACTCCGAGACGCCGCCCGCCGTCGCTTCCATGGCTGAGCAGGAGGCGCCGGCTGCGGCGCGGCCCCAGCCGGTGGCCGCACCGCTACGTCTCCGTCAGACGATCTCCTCCATTCCGTCCGACCTGACCCTGCCGCCGCCGGTCAAACTCAACGAGCCGACCCCTCGCGTTCACAACGCCCGGGACACCGGGGATCGGCAGGGGACAGCGCGTAACGCCGAGGGAGCCGGTTCAGGGCCGATATCGGCGGACGCTTCCCTCAACGGGGCCACGCAGGGCGGCGGGGGGCAAGCGCTGGGCGCCGCCGCCGCCGCCGACACGGACGTCTACTTCGCCCGGGTGCTGGCCTGGATCGAGCAGCACAAGCGCCATCCCGGCGACGCACAGGGCTTGGTGACCGTCAGCTTCCGGCTGGATCGCCGCGGGCGGGTCAGCGGCCTGCGTCTGGTGCGGTCCAGCGGTGTTCGGGCGCTGGACCGGTCGGCCATGGATCAGATCGCGTCGACCCAGCCGTTCCCGCGCCCGGAGCCCGGAGCCCGGTGGGCGTCGCGGGAGTTCACGGTGAACATGGACTACCGGACCCGTCCGGGGCGCTGATCCACAACCTCAGAGCGTCTCCAGGAAGGCGACGAGGTCGTCGATCTCTTCCTCGGTCAGGTTCAGCGGCTGCAGCATAGGGTCGGTCCTGGGGAACAGGGGATCGTGCTCCTGCGCGGCCGTCGGACGCGGATGGGCGCCGCCGGCGTTGTAGAAGCGGACGATGCCCTCAAGGCTCGGGAACAGACCGTTGTGCATCCAAGGTCCTGTACGCGATGTGCTGAGCAGGCTTGGCGTGCGGAAGGCGCCCACATCCCGCGCCAGCCCCGTGACCTCGTATCGACCCAGATCCTCGCGCTCGCGGCCGTAAAAGGTCAGGCCGAGATTATGGAACTTGCCGTCGCTGAACACCGGGCCGCTATGGCAACTGGCGCAGGCGGCCTTGGTGCGGAACAGGTGCAGGCCGCGCAACTGCTGGTCATTGAGTGCGCTCCGCTGGCCATCGATGAAACGTCGCCACCGGACCTGACCGGGGCGCAGGTTTCGCTGGAAGGACGCCAACGCCTTGGCGATCCGGTCGATGGTGACGGTTTCGTCTCCGAAGGCCTTGCGGAAGTCTTCGGCGTAGGACGGTTCGGCCGCGATCCGGGCCTCGATCTCGGGCAGGGCGCCGGCCATCTCCAGCGGATCGACGATGGGGTGCAGGCTCTGGGCTTCGAGCGTGTCGGAGCGTCCGTCCCAGAACAGCACCGGCATGTGACCGGACGCCGCCACGGAGGGGGAGTTGCGCCGTCCGCGCCGGCGATCATGGCCAAAGGAGGTGCGCAGGCCGTCGGCGAAACCGAGCTCGCGCGCATGGCAGGATGCGCAGGCGATCTGACCGGAGGCTGAAAGGCGGGGGTCATCGAACAGGCGTTGGCCCAGCGCGACCTTTTCCGGCGTCGTGGGATTGTCGGCGGGAGCGGGCGCCGGGGGCAGGGGACCGAGTTCCGTGAAAGCCGCGCCGTCCCTCAGGACAGGCGCCGGCCAGGTCTCTGGCGCGCCCGAATAGGCCGCGCGCAAGTCTTCCGCCGTCGGGTGTTCGGGCAGTACGAGCCGGATCGGCGCCGCGCTTTCCTGAGCGCGCACGCCGTCGAACGCCCACGCCCCGGCGATCAGGCTGATCGCCAGGACGAGGGACGCCGGAACGGCGCTTCCAGGAATGGTCTTCAGTAGCGGAATTTGACCGAAACCCATGCGTTGCGACCCAGCTGATAGGGCTGGCTGGTCGACTCGTAGTCCTGATTGAGGACTGTGTTGAAGACGTTGTTGACCCGGGCGTCCACGCTGACCGTGCCCCAGGGCGTGCGGGCCACTTCGGCCTCCACGCTCAGGTTCACATCCACCGAGTCGGAGAAATCGACCTTGTCGTAGACGTCGTAGTTCGTGCCGCCGACGTTGATGTTCACGCCGGTGTCGGCGACCACCTCGATGCCCTGACGGTAGCGGGCGTTGACGTTGGTGCGGACGCGGCCGTCGAGCCAGCGCGCGCTCCAATCGCCGTTGAGGATGAAGGGCGAGGCGTAGTCCTCGAGCTGGTTGTCCGACAGGGCCTGGATCAGGTCGACCACCTGGCCCCGGTAATAGACCATCACGCCCGACAGCTCGACCTCGTCGGACATATCGAACAGGCTGAGGTTGGTCGCGTCGGTGTGCGAGAAATTGGTGCTGAAGGTCAGGGTGTGATCCGCGCCGATCGGGCGGGTGTATTCCAGTGACAGGCCCTTGTAGCTGCGCTCGCCGTCATTGGCGCCGTAGTAGACCGAGCGGGTCGCTGTGGTGCCGGTTTCCCTGTCGTATATCTCGGTGAAGCGGACCGAACGCGAGATCTGGTCGCGGCCTTCGCGGATGACGCCCTTGACGCGGTACTGACCGCCGATCCAGCCCAGCGGCCCGGTCAGGGCCAGGGTGGCTTCGTCAGAGTAGGGAGTGTCCAGACCAAGGCCCGAGTAGCGGTTGCTGTCGGTGTGGTTGGTCAGCACCCAGTTGTCGCTCCAGCGACGCTCGGTCCCGACGATGGTCGGGGTGCGAGTGTAGGTGCGGGTCACCCCCGCGCCCTCGCGCAGGGCGTAACCGACGAAGCTGCGGTTATAGTAGCGGTTCAGGCCCGCCGTGACGTTGATTCCGGCCCACGGCAGGTCACGCGACACCGACAGGCGCGGCGCGATGTTGTGGTTGTCCAGGAAGGTCTCGTGATCGTAGCGCAGGCCGGCGCGGATATCGAAGCCGGCGACATCAAACTGATACTCGGCCCACAGGCCGTAGGAGTTGATCTCCGCGTTGGCGTCGAAGGCGCCGTAGCGCAGCTGGGTCGTCAGGGCGTAGGCCCCGTTGCGGCAGGCTAGGCTCTCGCCGAGCGTGCAGACGGTGTTGACGTTGATGTTGGCGCTCAGGTGCGAGATGAGCTCCTGCGGCCGCTCGCGGTGCGCCTGAATGTTCGAGATTTCGAACCCGCCGGCGAGATTGCCGAAGCCCAGCGGCTGCTCCCACTCGCCCTTCAGCGTCGTGGCCTGCTGGTCCTGATAGAAGTCACCCGCGGCGCCGATCGTGCATGACGATCCGGTCGAACAGCCGGTCATGCCGGGCGCGGAGCTGGAGATGTTGAAGGTGCCCCAGGGGGCGTCGCGGTCGTTGTCGGTGTCCGCGTGGGTGAGGTCGAGGCTCCAGATCGCGTCGCCGCGCGTGCCGTCCAGACCGAGACGGGTCGTCAGGCCGCCGCCGTTCGAGATGATCTGGTTGTCGTAGGCGGTGTTGGTCTGGCGGGCCTCGCTCTCATAGGGGGCGTAGGTCACCTGACCCGTCAGCTGGATCGAGTCGGTGAGATCGTACTCGCCCTTGAGCAGATAGTTCTCGGCCTTGCTACGTTGGCCCCATTCCCCCCACGCGGTGTAGAGGGCGCCGGGGAAGTTGGTCACCGTGGCGTTGGTCTGGTTGTAGCCGGCCAGCAGTCGCAGGCGCTCATTGATCGGCAGATCGGCGTTGAAGCCGAAGCGCTCCTTCTCGAACTTCGGTTCAGCCGGGCGGGCGCCCGAGCCGTAGCTGTCGCGGGCCAGCTCGGACATCCGGTACTCGGCCATGCCGTCGCTGGTCATGCCGTAATAGGTCTGGAAGCCGAAGGAATGCGCGGGCGCGCGGGTGTTGATCTCGACGACGCCGCCCTGGAAGTCTCCGTAGCGGGCCGAGATGTTGGAGTCGCGAACCGTCAGGTCGCCGATCAGACTGGTGTCCACCCAGTGCGTCTGGGCCGAGGCCGCGGCGACACCCGTACCGGTGAAGTCGCCCGGAAGCGCGTCCTCGTCGTAGCTGTAGTTGTTCACCCCCACGCCATCGAGGATGAACAGGTTGTCGTTCACCGATCCTCCCGAGATGGAGAGGGTCTCGGGGCGCAGGTCCTGAAGCGCCTCCCGGGTCGCATTGCCCGCCGAGTTGCTGAACTGGGCCGTCGGCAGGATGCGCAGGATGCTGTTCACATCGCCGGACCCGGGCGCACGGCTCCGGATCGTTTCGAAATTCAGGGTGGTGGAGCCGGACTCGCCGCCCGAGCCATAAACCGGCGCGGCCGGCGGCGTGGTCGTGGTGTCATCCACGACCACCGTCGGAACAGCCTGGGTCGACGGCGCCGCGGTCTGCGCCGCGGCGATGCCTGCGTGAGTGAAAAGGGCCGCCGCCGCTGCGGAGGAAAGGAGATGACGCGTGATCATGGATGCACCCCGAACTTTGAGGCCGCCGGGTTATCCGTGCTTATGTGAATTTGCAAATCATTATCATAAAATCGACCCGGAGCGGCGCGGGCCGTGGTCCGGTATCAATCCCGGCGTGTGAGGGGGGCTGTTTCGCGCGTTGACGGCCCGAGCGGTCGGGCAAACCGGTGAGAACCGAAGACCGCTGCGATGTGTCGGCTGTGGAACTGACGGCGGGAGCGCCGGTGCGGGGGGGGGGCTGCTCCGAACCGGTCCTTCGGTCAGGGCCTGCAGATTCTTTTGAGGCAAGCGGCGGGCGGCGGCGTCTTACCCGGTGAGACCTTACAGGCCCTCTGTGCGTTACCTCGCGCCCAGCCCCGGCTACTTCTGCCCGGGGGCGGTCCAAAGAGATGTTGATGTGATGAAGACCTCGACGCCCAAATCGGCCTATCTCCGATGGCTCTCCGGAGCAATGAGCCGTCCCGCCGGCGCAGCCCGGGTGCTGGATGCGCCCGATGACCTCGTTCTGGGCTACGCCACCGGCTACGACGCGGCGATGATCGCGCCCTTCGTGCGGTCGCTGCGGGCGGTTTTCGACGGCGCCGTCGCCCTGGTGGTGGATCGCCGCGCCGATGTTCTTGAACTGCTGGCCGAGCATGGCGTGGACGCGGTTCATCCCGAGGCTGTTGAGGGTTGGGAGCCGCATCCGGTGATGTCGCGCTTCGCCGCCTATGCGGCCCTGATCGAACGCTATCCGAACGCCGTCGATGTGCTGCTGACCGATGTGCGCGACGTGGTCTTCCAGTCCGAGCCGTTCGGGCCGCCGCCGCGTCGGCTGGAGGTCTTCGTCGAGAACGAAGGCGGCGTTCTGCGCGATCACGCCTTCAACATGAAGCATATGACGGCCCTGGTCGGCGAGGAGATGACCGCCACCCTGGCCGACAAGCCCTGCATCTGCGTCGGGACGGTGATGGGCCCGCGCGATGACGTGGCCCGCTTCTGTCGGATGATCCTGATGCTGGCCGCCATACCAAGGTCGCAGATCGGCGGGGCCTTCGGCGCCGATCAGGCGGCCTGCAATCTGGCTGTGCATATGGATCTGGTGCGAGCCGAGGTGAAGCCCAATTTCGGCCGGGTCGCCACCCTTGGAATGACGCCCGGCGCCGGATTGAGCGTCGTGGACGGCAAGGTGTTCAACCCCGATGGAAGCATCAGCCCCATCGTCCACCAGCATGACCGTCACCCCCATCTGGCCGGGCCCCTGCACGCGTTGTGGGGTGGGGACATGCGTTACTGCGAGCGCAATCAGCCGAAGACGGCCGCCGACCGCGGGCGGAAGTGGAGGCAGTCGCTGATGCGTCGCCTGCCGGAACTGCGTTGATCCCCTGGAACCGCCGCCGTCCGTCCGGCGTGACCTGTCCGCTAAAGAGGGCGGTCTGATATGCGTGTCGCCGTGGTCATGCCGCGCGGGAGCCTGATGGAGCGGGGGCGCGCCAACTCCATGGAGACTGTCGCCGCCGTCCTGAACGCCCGTAGCCGCTATGGCGCCGATGTTCGGATTGTCTGCGATGCAGGTGCGGTCGATCCTGTCTTGCCGGATCTCATCACTGTTCCGGGCGGCCTGGGCAAGGCGGCGCGGACAAAGGCGGTCGCCGGCCTGCTGCGCGACCTCGCCCCCGATATCGTCGAGTACCATCAGCAACTGGGGCCCGCTGCGAAATTGGCGCGAGGGCTGCCGGGCCCCGTCCACGTTCTGTATCGCCACACCCGGATCAAACCGCCGGGTAATCTGTTCGAGCGTTTCCGCTATCGCCGTCGTCTTCGGGCCTTTGATCACCTGCTGTTCGTCAGTGACGCCGCCTGCGCCGAATTCCGGGCCGATTATCCGGGCTTCGGCGGTTCGCTTTCGGCGGTCTGCAACCCCATCGACGTTGGTGTCTGGGGCGGGAGCGCCGAGCAGAAGGAGCCCCTTATCCTGTTCGTGGGTCGCGCCATGCCGGAGAAGGGAATGGACGCCTTTTGCACGGCGTTGGCGGCGGTGCTTGACCGTCATCGGGACTGGCGCGGCGCACTGATGCTGGGCGACTGGGAAAAGCACTCTGGCTGGGCGGCGCCGCATGTCGAGGCGCTGGCCCGCTTCGGCGACCGGGTCGAGGTGCATCGTTCCGCGCCTGTGGCGGACGTGGTGGCGATGACCCGCCGCGCCGCCATCGCCGTGACGCCTTCCCGGGTAGCAGAGGCGCTGGGCCTGACCGCGCTTGAGGCCCATGCGGCTGGAGCGGCCCTGGTGTCATCGGGCCGGGGTGGCTTGCGCGAAGCCAGCGGTCCGCACGCCCTCTATGTCGATCCGCCGGAAGCGCCGGGCCTGACCGAGGCGATCCTGAGGCTGGTCGAGGATCCCCATCTGCGCCGCGTCATGGCCCGTGCCGGACAGGTCCGGGTGATGGCCTCTCACACGCCCGAGGCTCGGGTCGTGCAACTGGATGATCTTCGCCAAAAACTGGTCGATGCGCGGACGAGATCGCTGACCCGGTGACAGCCGGCGTCATGAGCTGGTTTGACCCGCTCCCGTCGCAGACCAACCGCCCGTGTCGGCTTTGACGCCGTCACCCGGGTGCAGGACAACTTCGCCCGGCGCTGACGCAGGCGCTGGGGGCGGTTTAAGCGGCCCCGGCCCTGTTCGTGACGAGGTCGTCGACGACGGAGGGGTCGGCGAGGGTTGAGGTGTCGCCCAGGGCGGTGATTTCGTTCTCGGCGATCTTGCGCAGGATGCGGCGCATGATCTTGCCGGATCGGGTCTTGGGCAGGCCGGGGGCCCACTGGATGACGTCGGGGGCGGCGATGGGGCCGATCTCGTGGCGGACCTGGGCGATCAGGGCGGCCTTCAGATCGTCGGTCGGCTCGACGCCCTTGTTCAGGGTCACATAGGCGTAGATGCCCTGACCCTTGATGTCGTGGGGGAAGCCGACGACGGCGGCCTCGGCCACGTCGTCGTGCAGGACCAGCGCGCTCTCGACCTCGGCGGTGCCCATCCGGTGGCCCGAGACATTGATCACGTCATCGACCCGGCCGGTGATCCAGTAATAGCCATCCGCGTCGCGGCGGCAGCCGTCGCCGGTGAAATACTTGCCCGGATAGGTGCTGAAATAGGTGTCGAAGAAGCGCTGGTGGTCGCCATGGACGGTGCGCATCTGGCCCGGCCAGCTGTCGGTGATGACCAGATTGCCCTCGGCCGCGCCCTCCAGCACCCGCCCTTCGGCGTCCACCAGTTGCAGCTCGACGCCGGGCAGGGGTCTGGTCGCCGAGCCGGGCTTCAGGTCGGTCGCGCCGGGCAGGGGAGAGACCAGTATCCCCCCGGTCTCGGTCTGCCACCAGGTGTCCACGATCGGGCAGCGGCCCTCGCCGACCACCTCATGATACCAGCGCCAGGCCTCGGGATTGATCGGCTCGCCGACCGAGCCCAGCAGGCGCAGGGAGCTTCGGCGGGTCGCCTTCACCGGCCCGTCGCCCTCGCGCATCAGGGCCCTGAGCGCGGTGGGGGCGGTGTAGAAGATCTCCACCCGGTGCTTGTCCACCACCTGCCAGAAGCGGCTGTGGTCCGGATAGTGGGGCACGCCCTCGAACATCAGGGTCGTCGCGCCGTTGGCCAGCGGGCCATAGACGCAATAGCTGTGGCCGGTCACCCAGCCGACGTCGGCGGTGCACCAGAAGACCTCGCCGGGGCGATAGTCGAACACCAGCTCGTGGGTCCATGACGCCCAGAACAGGTATCCGCCGGTGGTGTGCAGCACGCCCTTGGGCTTGCCGGTCGAGCCGGAGGTATAGAGGATGAACAGCGGGTCCTCGGCGTTCATCGGCTCGCAGGGGCAGTCGGCGCTGACCGTCGCCTTCGCCTCATCATAGAGAATGTCGCGGCCCTCGAGGATCGGCACGTCGGCGCCGGTGTGCCGGATCACCAGCACCTTCTCGACCTTGGCCTCGGGCGCCACCTTCTCCAGCGCCGCGTCGACATTGGCTTTCAGCGGGATGCGCTTGCCGCCGCGCACGCCCTCGTCGGTGGTGATGACGACCCTGGAGCCGCAGTCCTCGATCCGGCCCGCCAGACTGTCGGGCGAGAAGCCGCCGAACACCACCGAATGCACCGCCCCGATGCGGGCGCAGGCCAGCATCGCGACAGCCGCGGCGGGGATCATCGGCAGATACAGGGTCACCCGGTCGCCCTTCACCACGCCCATGTCCTTCAGGACATTGGCCATGCGGCAGACCTCGGCGTGCAGTTCGCGATAGGTCAGGCGCCCGTCGTCGGTGGGGTCATCGCCTTCCCGGATGATCGCCGTCTCATCGCCGCGCTCGGCCAGATGCCGGTCCAGGCAGTTCCAGGCGACGTTCAGCACCCCGTCGGCGAACCAGCGAATGCGGAAGTCCGCCTGGTCAAACGACACGTCCTTGATCTGCGTCGGCGCCCTCATCCAGTCCAACCGACGCGCCTGCTCCGCCCAGAAACCCTCCGGCGTCTCACGCGCCGAGATACGGGCGGTGGCGTGGGTGGCGCTGTTCATATGGGCGCGCGCGGCCCAGGCCGGGTCGACGGGGTAGGTTTCGGGATCACTCACGACGGACGCTTTCGGAAGACTAGAAGCCATATTTCGCAAACACCTGAAGACGGTTGAGTTCGCCCGAGGCGCCGGACTCCAGCTCGCGCTCGCCGTACATCAGCTCGGCGCCGACATCGAAGGCGGGCAGGGGCGTCCAGATCAGGTTGGCGCGGATGCTCTGGGCGGACCGGTTGACCAGGGCGCCGGTCAGCGAGGTGTCATTGTCCACGCTTTGGGCCGAATACGTCAGGTTCGACCGCCAGCGCGGCGACCAGACGTGGCGATAGCTGGCGAAGCCCGCGACCACGCCGATGGGTTCCAGATCGCCTGAGGCGGTCAGCACCGCGTCATTGGAGAAGTTCAGGCCGATATAGCGCCCGATGCCCTCACCGCCGGACATCATGAGGCGCAGGTCGTCAGTCCCGCCGACCTTGATCCGGGCCGCTGCTGAAAGGCCCCAGCCGGTCGCGTCGGCATCGATCGCGCCGAGCCCCGTCGTTTCATAGGTCAGCTGGCGGACAATGCCCGCGACCGACGCCTCGCCCCACGGGCGGGTCAGGGTGTAGCGGGCGGTGATGTCGGGCAGGCTGTTGTCATCGGCGACGATCCGCGCGCCGCCTCCGAACGGGGTCAGGGTCGTTTCGGGGTTTTCGATCGAGATCGAGAAGGGCCCCTTCGTGTACCGGACCTGAACCTGGCGGGCGAATACCGTGCCCTCGCTGGCCCCGATATAGTCGGCGGTGTCCGGCAGGACGCCGATGTTCTGGAAATTCGTCCATTCCTGACCGAACAACCAGTTGTCGACGGTCACGAAGGCGCGCCGCAGGGCGAGGTTCGACGGGCTGGTCGTGCGCTGGTCGCCCGCTCCTGGCAGAACCTGGAAGTCCATCTCAATGCGGCTGCCAATCCTGTGGCCGCCGATCAGGCCCTCGGTCGTCAGCCAGAAGCGGGTCTGGCGCGCATTGAAGTCAGACGCGGGCCCTTCATCGAGACCGCCCACCGGGATCGAGCCGGGCAGGTAGAAGTCCCGCAAGGCGTCGCCGTTGGCGGGATCGCCGCCGCTGTAGTCGGACATGATATAGTCGGCCTTCACAAAGCCGCCGAACCGGAGGGTGTTGTTGCCGATCCGGAAGCCGTCGGCAGGAGCCGCGGGCGCGGGCGCGGGCGCGGGCGCGGGCGCGGGCGGCGAGGCGGCGGCGCGTTGCTCGATCCGCTGGATGTCCTGCGCCACCGCCTGCTGCTGAACGGCCTGTTCCGCCCGGGAAGCCTGAACGGCTGTCTTCAGCTCATTAAGCTGGGCTTCCAGCTGGGCGATGCGGGCTTCGAGGCCGGCGACGTCCTGGCTCTGGGCCTGGGCGAGGCCCGGCGCGCAAAACAGGGCGAGAGCCGCGCAGCCGGCGAGCAGTGCGGGTTTCAATGTCATGGCGTCCTCCCGGGCTCATCTGCTGCGAGCCTCCTGAACGCCACCATCCGGCGGCCCCTTGTCGGGAACCATTAGCCATTGGTCTACTTTCGACCAAAGTCGAGGGGTGGCAGAGTAGCGCATGGACACGTGGCGTCAGACTGCGGCCGGGACCTGGGAGGATACGATTTGGACCGCATCGTAATCGCCGATGACCATCCTCTTTTCCGGGGCGCCCTGGGATCCGCGCTGGCGCGCGCGGCGCCCGATGCCGCGCTTCACGAGACGGCCAGTCTGGCCGGAGCGAGGGAGGCCCTGGGCGCAGGACCGGTCGACCTGTTGCTGCTGGATCTGAAGCTGTCCGACAGCGAAGGGTTCGCCGGGCTGGCGGAGCTCCGCAGAGACTTTCCCGCCGTGCCGGTGACGGTTGTTTCGGCCAGTGAGGATGGCGCGACCATTCGCCGGGCCCTTGCGTTCGGGGCGGCCGGCTTCATTCCCAAATCCGCGACCCTGCCCGAGATGGTCGAGGCGTTGACAGCCATACTCGCCGGCGACGGCTGGTGTCCTCCGCTTGATGACGAGGATGAAGGCGAGCCGATGGAGGCGCGTATCGCCACCCTGACGCCGTCGCAGCTGAAGATCCTCATCGGCCTGCAACAGGGGCGGCTGAACAAGCAGATCGCCTTCGATCTCGGCGTGACCGAAGCGACCATCAAGGCGCACCTGACCAGCGTGTTCCGCAAGCTTGGCGTCCACAACCGGACCCAGGCGGTGATCGCGGCCCAGGCCCTTTCTCTGGACGTCTGAACGCTAGCGCCGACGGCTGGACAGGAAGGCTTTCAGGGCGGCGGGCTTGACCGGCTTCGATAGAAGGACGGCCCCAGCCGCCGTAACACGGGCTGTAAGGCCCTCCTCGGCGTCGGCGGTGATCAGGGCGATCTGGGCGAGACCTAGCTCGCGCAACGCCTGAATGACCGACAGGCCGTCGGGACCTTGTCCGAGATGCAGATCGACGAGAGCGGCGTCGAAATCAGACGTTCGGGCCACATCAAGCGCAGCCGCGGCGTCGGAGACCGCGACCGGCGTGGCCCCCCATCGTCCCAGCAGGGCGACCAGGCCCTCCAGAATGGCGGGTTCGTTATCGACACAGAGGACCTTCAGGCCCGCCAGCGGGGCAGCGGTCAGGGTCGGTGCGCGCGCTGTGTCGGGCCGGCTGATGATCGGCGCCGCCACCGGCGCCGAGACCGTGAAGGTCGATCCGCGCCCCACTTCCGACCGTAGCGTCAGCGGATGATCCAGCAGGCTGGCGACCCGGCGGACGATGGCAAGGCCGAGGCCGACCCCGGCTTCATCCCCGCCTCGTCCCGGCAGTCGTGTGAACTCGGCGAAGACGGCTTCCTGCTGATCGGGCGCAATGCCGCGTCCGGTATCATGAACCTCCAGCTTCAGGTGGCTCGCGCCAACCCGGCGCGCGCCGATCAGGACGCCGCCGTTATCGGTGTAGCGGATCGCATTGCCGACCAGGTTCTGTAGCAACGACCGCAGCAGGTCGCGGTCGGACGCCACCCACAATCGGGACGGAACGATCCGGAGCTTGAGCCCCTTGGCGGCGGCCAGAGGCGTGAACTCCCGTCGCAGGTCCGCGAACAGCGCGTCAATCGACAGGGCGCCGACCGCCGGGCGGACGCCGCCCGTTTCCAGCCGCGAGAGATTCAGCAGGGCTTTGAGCAGTCCATGCGCGCTCTCGATGGAGCGGTCGGCGTTCTCGGCGAGGTCGCGCGCTGCGCCGTCGCCACCTTCGTCCTTCAGAGCCGCGATGAACAGCCGGGCGGCATGCAGGGGCTGAAGCAGGTCATGGCTCGCCGCCGCGAGGAACCGAGTTTTGGAGGCGACAGCGTCTTCCGCCGTTTGCCTCGCCTCATTCAGACGTTCGGTGCGGTCCGCGACCCGGGCCTCCAGCTGTTCGTTGGCTTCCTCCAGCGCCTGTGCCGCCCGGCGCAGTTCGGTGATGTCGGTGTAGGAGGTGACGTAGCCGCCGCCGGGCATGGCCGCGCCGGTTGACTTCAGGATCCGGCCGTTCGGCTGGACCCTTTCATGGTCATGAGGCGCGCGGCGGCGAAGGGCGTCCAGACGCCGTTCGATCCAGCTTTCCATATCCGCCACGCTGACCTCGCCACGCTCGGCGTTCAGGCGATAGACGGCGGCGACTGGCTGCCCGACGTGAACAAAGCCCGATGGCAGATCGAACAGCTCGATATAGCGGGCGTTCCAGGCGATCAGGCGCAGGTCCTCATCCACCACGCTGACGCCTTGGTCGATGTTGTCGAGGGTGGCTTGCAGGAGTTCGCGGTTGAACTGGACGGCCTGCGAGGCCTCGTCGAGCATCCGCACCACGTCTTCGGGCGCGCGGCCTCCTCCGGCGAGGGCCGCGGAGATGACCCGGCGGGCGGATGAGGCGCCGACCGCGCCGGCCAGCATCCGCTCGGCGGCGCGGGCGAGGCCGGCGTCGGCGGGATCGGCGTCCTTGAGAGACTGACCGGCCTCGCGGGCGAAGGCGGCGAACGATCGTTCGGCTCCGGCGTCGCCGACGAAGCGGGCGACGAGGGTTTTGAGATCGCCCACGGAGGCGCCCGACGGGACTGTGCTGCGCTCGTGCCAGTCTGGGCTGACCCGATCCACGAAGGCCCGGGCCTGAACCCGGTCGATCAGGCGGGGGCGGGCGGCCCGGGACACCAGAATGTAGCAGGCGAGGTTCGCCCCGAGGCTGAGGAAGACACCCAACGGCAAGGGATCGGCGAGCTGCAGCAGGTTCAGTTCCGCCGCGCCCAGCGCCGCCGCGATCTGGGGCATGGCCAGCAGGGCCAGCCAGATCGACGAGCCCACCGCTATCCCGGCGATGGCGCCTTTGGCGTGACCGCCTCGCCAGAGCACGGCCCCGAACAGGGCCGGGGCTAATTGTGCGAGGGCGGCGAAAGAGGTCAGGCCGATAGAGGCCAGGCCGCTGGATCGGTCGGTCGCCTGGAAATAGAGCCAGGCGAGGAACAGGATCACGCAGATAACGATGCGGCGAACCTGCAGGATGGCGCCGGCCATGTCCGAGGCGTCCTCGCGGGCGCGCCAGCGGTCGCGTGCCAGCAAGGGCAGGATCAGGCTGTTGGACGCCATGGCGGACAGGGCGACGCTCTCGACGATGACCATTGCGGTCGCCGCAGAGAAGCCTCCAACGAACACCACCGCCGTCAGGATCTGCGCGTCCTGCTGGAAGGGCAGGGCCAGCACGAACAGGTCCGGGTCGCCGATGTCGGCGAACAGGCCGCCGGCGGCGAGCAGGGGGACCACCGCGACCGAGGTGATGAGCAGATAGATCGGAAAGACCCACCGGGCACGCCGGATATGGCTGGCGTCCGCGGCCTCCACGAAGCCGACGTGGAACTGGCGCGGCAGGCAGAAGATGGCGAGGGTCGCCAGCAGGGTGATGGCGATGAAGCGGCTGTCGATCACCGGCGCGGAGGCCAGTTGGCCCATGGCGGAGAGCGCGGCCTTCGGCTCGGGCGAACCCAGGAGGAGCATGACGGCGAAGATCGCCACGGCGACGAGCGCGGCCAGTTTGACGATCGATTCCAGCGCGATGGCCTGGATCAGGCCGCGATTATGCTCTGTCAGGTCAGGACGTCTGGCCCCGAACAGGATGGTGAAGCCTGCCAGAACCACGGCGATCACGCTGACGGTCAGTTGTTCGGAGCCCGCCACGACTGTGCCCGCGGTGAGCAACTGCCAGGCCATCGAGAGCGATTTGAGCTGGAGCGCGATGTACGGCACGGACCCGACGATGGCGACGCAGGCGACCAGTGCGCCCAAGGTCTGGCTCTTGCCGTATCGGGAGGAGATGAAGTCGGCGATGGAGCCGATGTTCTCGCGCCGCGCGGCGGCGGTGATCCGCCTCCAGATGGGGAACAGGACGACGACCCCGACCATGGGGCCCAGATAGATCGGCAGATACTCCCAGCCGTTGCGTGCGGCGGTGCCGACCGCGCCGTAGTAGGTCCAGGACGTACAATAGATCGCCAGGCTGAGCGCATAGGCCCAGGGGCCGAACCGGCGTCCCGGAGTGGACGGACCACGCCGCTCGCTGCGCCAGGCGATGGCGAACAGCACCGCCATATAGGCCGCGACCAGCGTCAGGATGATGAGGGCGTACATCGCGGTTATCTAGACAGTCTCTCGGGGGCTCCGCCAAGAAAAAGGCGGGCCGATCCGGAGATCGACCCGCCCTTCGGCTCGGGGAGGAGCGTGGGTCAGGCGTTCAGGTCGACGTCCTTGCCTTCCTTGACCAGCAGGAAGCCCAGAACGACCGTCCCCAGTGCGACGATGATTGGATACCAGAGGCCGGAGTAGATGTTGCCCGTGGCCGCCACGATGGCGAAGGCCGTCGTGGGCAGGAAGCCGCCGAACCAGCCGTTGCCGATGTGATAAGGCAGTGACATCGAGGTGTAGCGGATGTTGGTCGGGAACATCTCAACCAGGGCGGCGGCGATCGGGCCGTAGACCATGGTCACGTAGAAGCCGAGGATGAACAGAATGGCCACGACCATCGGCTTGTTCACCAGGGCGCTGTCAGCCTTGGCGGGATAGCCTGCGGCGGTCAGGGCCTCGCCCAGGCCCTTGTCCCAGGCCTTCTTGGCGTCGGCGAACTCGGCGGCGGGCATTTGCTCGCCCCGGAAGCTCGGGATGACGGCCTGATCGCCGATACGAACCTCGGCCACCGTTCCGGCCGGAGCCTCGACATTGGTGTAGGTCACGCCGGCCTTGGCCAGATAGGACTTGGCCAGATCGCACGAGTGGTTGAACACCGTCTTGCCGACCGGATCGAACTGGACGTTACAGTCGGCCGGATCCGCATAAATGGTCACCGGCGCCTCGGCGGTCGCGGCGGCCAGACGGGGGTTGGCCGCCTCAGTCAGCGCGTTGAACAGCGGGAAATAGGTGATCGCAGCGATCAGGCAGCCCGCGAGGATGATCGGCTTGCGGCCCACCTTGTCCGACAGCCAGCCCCAGAAGATGAAGAAGGGCGAGGCGGCCAGCAGCGCGATGGTCAGCATGATGTAGACCAGGGTGGCGTCGACCTTCAGCACCCGCTCAAGGAAGAACAGGGCGTAGAACTGGCCCGTGTACCAGATCACGGCCTGACCGGCGGTGAGGCCCAGCAGGGCGATGAGCACCAGCTTCAGGTTCGGCCACTTGCCGAAGGAGTCCTTCAGCGGGGTCTTGGAGCCCTTGCCTTCAGCCTTCATGCGTTTGAACGACGGGCTCTCTGACAGCTTCAGGCGGATCCACAGGGACACGCCCAGCAACAGGATCGAGACCAGGAAGGGAATGCGCCAGCCCCAGGCGGTGAAGGCTTCCTCGCCCACGGCGAAGCGAACGCCGAGGATGACGACCAGGCTGAGCACCAGACCGGCCGTGGCCGTGATCTGGATGAAGGAGGTGTAGAAGCCGCGCTTGCCCTTGGGGGCGTGCTCGGCGACGTAGGTGGCCGCGCCGCCGTACTCGCCGCCCAGCGCGAGCCCCTGGATCAGGCGCATCAGCACCAGAACGATCGGAGCGGCGATGCCGATGGCGGCATAGGGGGGCAGCAGACCGACCACGAAGGTCGACAGTCCCATCAGCAGCATGGTGATCAGGAAGGTGTTCTTGCGACCCCAGAGATCGCCCAGACGTCCGAAGACAACCGCGCCGAACGGGCGGACGGCGAAGCCTGCCGCGAAAGCCATCAGGGCGAAGATGTAGCCGGTCGTCTCGTTCACGCCCGAGAAGAACTGGGCCGTGATGATCGCGGCCAGCGAGCCGTACAGGTAGAAATCGTACCACTCGATCACGGTGCCGACGGAGGAGGCCAGGATGACGAGCTTGTCGTTCTTGTCGACCTCGTGCTCCGTCTCCACCGGCGCGCCGATGGTGTTGTCAGTCATGCGTTTGCCTCCCAGCGGGGTCGTTATCGACCGTTGTGACGCCGTCAGACGACGCCCATTGCCGACAGGGTGACATCGGGGATCGCCCGGCGTGAGAGCGACTTTGGTCGAAAGGCGACAGGGTATCGCCACGCGCTTGGGGAAGACCAGCGCGGAGCGTGTCGTCGGGGCTTCGGCCCGCCATCTGCTTCAGCGACGCGTCGCCCTGACGGCGCGCTCCCGGGAAGCGCGCAGCGGAACGCGCGGAGCCGTCCGGACCCGCGGGACTTGTTGGGGGTTAGATGTTCGGTTTCAGGGACAGGGCCGGTGGCGGAGAGGGGGGGATTCGAACCCCCGGTACGCTTTCACGCACGCCGCATTTCGAGTGCGGTACATTCAACCACTCTGCCACCTCTCCGCGGGGCCGAACGTTCATTGGTCGAACGAGAGCGGCTTCTCTAATGGGGGAGGCCGTGCGCCGCAAGCGGGGATTTCAGGAAAATCGTCAGCGTAGGGCGGGAAGCGGCAGGCCGAGCGCCTCGCCGGTCGAAAGGTCGCCGGCGGAGACCCGGAAAAGCTCGGCCGGGCGGCCTCCGGTGGCGACGGACATCAGGCCCGTGGCCTCGACCAGGCCGGTGCGTTCGACGCCGCGACGGAAGTTCTGCTTGTGCACGGAGAGGCCCGCGACGGCCTCCGCGGCGGCCTGCAGGCCGGACAGGGTGAAGGTCTCCGGCATCAGGTCGAACAGGACCGGACGGTACTTCAGCTTGCTGCGCAGACGGCCCAGTCCGGTGGCGAGGATGCGTCGGTGGTCGGAGACCATGAGCTGGCCCGGTGCGCCGGCGGGCAGGGGCTTGTCCTGATCGCGAGCGGCCTCGGCGACCAGACCGGCCTCGTAGAGCAGCTCGTAGCGTTCAAGAACCTGACCCTCGTTCCAGCGCTGGCCGGGGGCGGCGGCGAACAGGGCATCGATCCGGCCCACCCGGCGCGGGTCATCGGCGGCCCAGTCGCGCAGGCCTTCGACAAGGCGGGACAGGCAGGCGGCGGCGCCGTCGCGGCGATCTTCCCAAGGGAAGATGTCGAGCACGGGCGTCCAGCGGGCGCCGGCGAGGGCGGGGTCGGCGGCGTCGGCGGTCAGGGCCAGATAGCCGACCGAGACCTCGCGATGATGCTCGGGCCCCTGCGTGGCGCGGGGGCTGGCCCGACCGAGATCGCCGAAGGTGTAGAGCTGTTCGACGAAGCCGAGGCGGAAGCCGGTCTGGGCGGTCACGAAGTCGCGCAGGGCGATCTCGAAGGTCCGGTCGCGGGCCGGGTCGAAGGGGCCGAAGGGCAGGGCGGCGGCGCCGTCATCGCCGGTCGTGGTCAGGACGCAGGCTTTGCCGTACCGAAGCGCGATGACCACGGCCGAAAGGCCGATGCGGACCCCCTGTTCGCCCATGGCTATTCGGTGTGCCAGGCGTCAGGGGCCGAGATAAGACCGACGGCCTCGGCCAGGACGCGGTAGCGCTCGAGATAGCGCTGCTGGGCGACCGGGGCGGGCAGGGGCTCGATGATCAGGTCATAGCCCGCCGGCGGGGCGCCGAAGATCTGCAGGCTCTCGGTCTTGTTGAAGCCGGCCAGCTGGGTGGCCTCGAAGAAGGCGCAGGCGCGGTCGGCCTTCTTGATCAGGGTCTTGATCGCGACCGGGTTCTTCGGCGGCAGGGCGAAGCGGACGTGGATGGCGCTCTCCAGCCGGGCCTCGAAGGCCTTGTAGTTGACGCCGAGCGCGGCCTTGAAGGGCGAGATCATGTCGCCGATCACATACTCCGAGGCGTCATGGAGCAGGGCGGCGAGGCGCCATTTGGGCTCCAGCCCCGGCTTGATGTAGGCGGCGATCTCCTCGACCACGCAGGAGTGCTGGGCGACGGAGAAGGCGTGCTCGCCGATCGTCTGGCCGTTCCAGCGGGCGACGCGGGCCAGGCCGTGGGCGATGTCCTCGATCTCGATGTCGAACGGCGACGGGTCGAGCAGGTCCAGTCGACGGCCGGACAGCATCCGCTGCCAGGCGCGGGGCGCTTTCGACGAGGAACGGGGTGCGGAAGCCAAGGCGTTATCCAGTTTCAATCGGCTGGATGTGGTGGAGCATCAGGCCGCTCTGATCAAGGGCGGCGGGGCGTCATCCCCGGCTTATTCGCCGACGTTCAGGGTCACGAGGTCCTTGGCGTCCTCAAAGACGCGGCCGCCGTTGCGGTCGCGCGAGCGGACGGTGGCGACGACCAGAGGACCGCCGACGGGGCCACGGGCCTCGTAGCCCACCCGGCGCCAGCCCTCGGCCGAGGCGCGGTTGTCGCTGAGCACCCAGCTGGCCCGGGTGGCGTCGCCGGACGCCACGGCGCGGACCTCGGCGGCGTTGTCGCGAGCGCGGACGCTGACATTGTCGCCGTCCTCGCCGCCCGAGCCCTCGATGTCGACGGTTTCGCCGTTGTCGCTGGCGTCGATGTGCAGGCCGCCGATGCGGACGCTGGCCTGATCGCCCTTGGTCTCGATCTGGACGCCCGGCAGGTTGACGCTGGCGTCCTCGCCCTCGGCGCGGATGTCCACGCCCGGCGCGCGGACCGTGGCCCGTTCGCCCGAGGCGTCGCGGCCGGCGTCGACCGTGGCGACGGCTTCGCCGGAGGCGCGGTTCAGGCCGGCGACCGCCAGCGGCAGGGAGGCGGACAGACGGTCCTCAAAGCCCTTGAGCACCTGCGGCGGGGTCTTGCCGTCCAGGGGGACGAGCTGGAGTGTCACCTCGGCGCCCTTGGGGCCGACATAGGTGCAGACCCGGCCCTCGTTCGTCGCCGAGCCCTTGCGGGTCAGCGAACCCAGGGTCTGCGGACATTGCAGGGCCTGGACGACATTCAGCACGCCCTTGGCGTCGTTGTCCTCGGTGCGGGTCGAGGTGATGTGCACGCCGCGTTCGTCGCAGGCCGCGGTGAGGGCGGCGACGGCGAAGACGGCGGGAATGATGACGGAACGCAGCGGCATGGTCCTGATCCTCAACTCACGGCCATCCTGCGCTCGGCAGGGGATGAATCCAGTGAAATCGCGGTAACCGGCGTGACCGAACCCGACCGGGCGTGTGGCGGCGTCATGAAGCGGAACTGTTTCGTCATCGATCCCCCCGGACCCTTGTCGACCAGACTGCACATGTTCGGCGGCGGCGTCACCCCGGAAGGGTCAGCTGCCCGGACGGCCGCCTTCGCGGCGGTTCAGGAAGGCGAGACGCTCGAACAGGTGCACGTCCTGCTCGTTCTTCAGCAGGGCGCCGTGGAGCGGCGGAATCAGCTTGTTGGGCGTCTT
Organism: Brevundimonas sp. M20; assembly: GCF_006547065.1. Lineage (NCBI taxonomy): Bacteria > Pseudomonadati > Pseudomonadota > Alphaproteobacteria > Caulobacterales > Caulobacteraceae > Brevundimonas > Brevundimonas sp. M20. Next base: position 1,147,634 of record NZ_CP041243.1, read on the forward strand.
CTCGCGCAGGGTTTCGGCGTCGATGTCCTCGACCAGCAGCAGCTTGAGCCAGTCCAGAAGCTCCGAGGTCGAGGGTTTCTTCTTCAGGCCCGGCGTGTCGCGGATTTCGTAGAAGGTCTTGAGCGCCTCGGAGACGAGACGGCCCTTGATGCCGGGGAAGTGGACCTCGACGATGTCCTTCATCGTCTCGGCGTCCGGGAAGCGGATGTAGTGGAAGAAGCAGCGGCGCAGGAAGGCGTCGGGCAGCTCCTTCTCGTTGTTCGAGGTGATGACCACGACCGGGCGGATTTCGGCGCGGATCGTCTCGTCGATCTCCTGAACGTAGAACTCCATGCGGTCGAGTTCCTGCAGCAGGTCGTTGGGGAACTCGATGTCGGCCTTGTCGATCTCGTCGATCAGCAGGACGGGGCGGACGGGGGAGGTGAAGGCCTCCCACAGCTTGCCCTTCTTCAGATAGTTGCGGACGTCGTGGACCCGCTCGTCGCCCAGCTGGCTGTCGCGCAGGCGGCTGACGGCGTCGTATTCGTACAGGCCGTTGTGGGCCTTGGTGGTCGATTTGACGTGCCAAGTGATGAGCGGCGCGTTCAGGGCGCGGGCCATCTCGTAGGCCAGAACCGTCTTGCCGGTGCCGGGCTCACCCTTGATCAGCAGGGGACGCTCCAGCGCGACGGCGGCGTTGACCGCGATCTTGAGGTCGTCGGTGGCGATGTAGTTCGACGTGCCTTCAAAGCGGGACATGGCAGCTCCTGCGTAGTGTTTGAAAACGCCTAGCGAAGGCGGGAGCGGTTAACAACGATCATGTGGGGGAGGGAACACCGGAACCCTGTCCTCCCGAGGGATTCGGCGAAAAGTGCACTCAGAAAAAATGGAGTGCACATCGTGCACTTTTTCCCGTGAGGCGGGGGATGGGGTGCGGGGCTCAACGCCGGGGGAGGGCGTCGGGGCGCAAGGCCGGGATCGGGCGCGAGGCGCCGCGATGAGATTTCGTGTGTGGCGGAGTCAGCGTGCGCTCAACCCGGAAGGAGCATTGCGGACCGCGATGTCAAAGACCGGGGCGCAGTCTGACATGCCGATGCGTCAGATTTGGTCGTAGGGCTCTTGTCATCCCGGTCGAAGCGAAGCGGAGAGCCGGGACGGTGTGACAGTGTGGCCTGATCTCCCCTCCCCCTCGAGGGGAGGGCTTTGCAGAGAACAGATGCGCTCAAGCCCTCTCCCGTCGGAAGAGGTCCAGGCCTACCCGCCCCGGCGGATCAGTTCGTCGGCCAGATCGGCGGTCAGGTAGCCGTCCGCGAGCCGTCCGTTGGCGATCTGCCAGCGGCGCAGGGCGGCGCGGGTGTTGGCGCCGATGACGCCGTCGACGCCCCGGGTGTCGTAGCCGAGGTTGGTAAGGGCCTGCTGCGCGCCGATGCGCTGTTCCCGCGACAGCGGGGCGTCGTTCGGCCAGGCCTTGCTGAGCGCGGGCTTGCCCTGGATGCCGTCGGCGGTCAGGCCGATGGCGAGGGCGTAGCTGACCGAGTTGTTGTAGGCGCGGATCACATAGTGGTTCGGCAGGGCCAGGAAGGCCGGGCCGCGCGCGCCTTGCGGCAGCAGGATGGCGGCTTCCTCGGCCGCTTCGGCGGCGTTGGGCTGGCCGCCGCCCGGCAGGGTGACGCCCTTCGCGGCCCAGTAGCGCCAGTTGTGTTTCGGCCCCTCGGCCTCGGCGTAGTCGAAGCCGGCGGGCAGGGTGACTTCGTAACCCCAGGTCTGGCCGCGCTTCCAGCCGGCCTGTGCCAGCAGGTTGGCGGCGGAGGCGAGCGCGTCGGCGTCATCACCCCAGATATCGACGATGCCGTCGTTGTCCTGATCGACGCCCAGACGCAGATAGTTGTCCGGCATGAACTGGGTCTGGCCCATGGCGCCGGCCCAACTGCCCTTCAGACCCGCGCGGGCGCGACGGCCGTCGACCACGATGTCAAGCGCGTGCTTCAGCTGGCCCTCGGCCCAGTCGCGGCGGCGGCCGTCAAACGCCAAGGTCGCCAGCGAGCGGATGACGTCCTGATTGCCCTGCACCTGACCGAAGGAGGACTCCTGGGCCCAGATGCCGACGAGGATTTCCGAGGGGACCCCGTAACGCTGCACCACGTCCCACGGCACGCGGTCGATCCGCTGGCGCGCCTGGGCGATGCGGGTGGGGGTGACGGCGTTCTGGACATAGGCGCCGGCGGGGCGGCTGAACTCGGGCTGGTTGCGATCCAGCCGGATGACGGAGGCGTCCGGGGTCAGTCCGGCCAGTTCACGCTCGTACTGCGCACGGCGCACGCCGCCGTGACGGGCCAGGAAGCCCTGTTTCCAGCCCTCGAACCCGGCCTGATCCACGACAGGCGCGGCAGGCAGTTCCGGCGTCGGCGCGGGGGCGGGCGCGGGCTGTTCGGCGGGCGCGGGCGTCGGCGTGACCGGCGGCGCTTCGGGCAGCATGGGCGCGCAGGCGGCGACGGTTCCCAAAAGGAGGAGGCGGAGGCTGATACGCATGATCAAGAGTCTAGTGTCCCCACGAGCGACGCCCTCATAACAAGTGCGCGAGTCGCCGCTTTCGCCATAAAGCGCCCGGATGGAGAAAGCGTTGCCGTGTCCTTCCCCATTCAGCGTCATTAACCGTTTTTCTTTTTGGTATGGTGACCGTGGCGGGCTTAGGAAACGCTGTCCTCTGATACGGCCTGGTGGCGGAGGGGCTACGCGGCGGAGGTGCAACTCCGCAGACCCTCCGTTCAACTCGGAGGCCAGGCCTCCAGCGCAGAGCGATGGTCATTCTTTGGAAGGGCGCTATCGCTCGCCGCGCGGCGGCTCGCTGCTTGAGCGCGGATTGCGCATTTCAGTGTCAGTGCGTGGGGGCGAGATGTCCGGGCAACGACATCTTCGACGCCGGTGCAGCGGGGTCGGGAATGCAGACGTCGGCTCAGCCGAATTTTCGCTATCGTGCGTTTTCCGGTCGTCCCGTCTGTCTCAACGGGGCAGGCCGTCGAGTTTGGCGGCGCCGAAAGTCAAAAGGCCGCCGACGAGCAGGAGGACCACAGCGGCGGCCGAGGCCCAGATCGTGTCTGACCTTTCAGCCACCCACCGGAAGGCGAGTACGGTCAGGGCAAGGGTCAGGCCGCCGAAGTAGGCATACCGAATCCAGATCGAACGATAGAGACCGAACAGGCAGACGCCGACGATGAGCAGGCCGATCAGGATTGCGGGAAGGGGGTGCCAGTTCTGGCCGTCAATCAGGGCCGCCCCGGCCTTCCACGCCAGCCAAAGGATGGGGGTGAAAGGGGCGACGAGAAACAGCATGGCGCCGAGAGCTTCGCTGTCGGCTTCCTGCTGGGTTTTCACGGTTCCGAGGTGGTTGCCGTTCTTGTCGTAGAGATTGTTGGCCATGGGGGTCCTTCCGGGACGGAGGAGATGACGCAATCGGCGTTCCGTCAATCGGGCGAGCCGTTGCGAGAAGTCCGGTTGACCTCTCCACGACTCCTCTCTATACGCACCGCTCCGCCGCAGGTCCGCCCGCGGCTTTTCTGTTTTGATTTGCCCAGGACGTACGACCATGAAGGTCCGTAGCTCGCTCAAGTCGCTGAAGACCCGCCACCGCGACTGCAAGGTCGTGCGCCGCAAGGGCAAGGTGTACGTGATCAACAAGACCGACCCGCGCTTCAAAGCGAAGCAAGGCTAAGAACGCTTTTTGCGCTAACGCAGGCAACGCGGTCGCCTGTAGTTCCAGTGCGAAGACCGGGTTATCGAAAGGGCTGCGGATTTCGTCCGCAGCCTTTTTCGCGTCCGACGTTGAGTCGCGCGCGGGGACGTGGTTAGCACCCGGATCAAGTTCGCTCCCCGCCGCCTTCGGGCGAGGCGAGGGCCGGTTCCCCTTCTACGGAGTTCTCCCATGGCCGATGACGCCACCTTCGACTCGTCGCCCGACGTCCTGACCGCCACCGCCCAGGGCCGCCTGCGCTCGATCATCGAGCGTCTGGAGCGTCTGGAAGAAGACAAACAGGCCGTCATGACCGACATGAAGGAGGTCTTCGCCGAGGCCAAGGGCGAGGGCTACGACGTCAAGGTGCTGCGCAAGGTCATCCGCATCCGCAAGCAGGACAAGGCCAAGCGTCAGGAAGAGGAAGCAATCCTGGACCTGTATCTGTCGGCGCTCGGCGAGGTCTGACAGGGAGGTAGCAGGCAGGTAAGCAATAGGCAGTAGGGCGTTCGAGCCCTTGTCGGACTGCTGAGACTACTGCCTACTGCCTGTTCCCTATTGCCTCGAGCAAGGCGATGAAGCGCAAGCCGCCCGCATCTCCCTTTGAAGCCCAGCGGAAGGCCGCGCAGCGTGCGGCCCTGAACGCCCTGAAACGCGCCCGCCGCTCGGCAGAGCAGGCGGGCGTTTCGCTGTCTGAGTGGGAGGGCGAGTTTCTGGACTCGGTCTCGGAGCGGGTGAAGACCCACGGCCGCGCCTTCGGCGACCCCGAACTGGGCGCGCCCGGTCAGGCCCTGTCCGCCATGCAGGGCCGCAAGCTCAAGGAGATCACCGCCAAGGCGAAGGGCGAGGAGCCGAAGCGGCGGTGGGGGAAGAAGAGGGATTAGGGAGTAGGGATTAGGGATTAGCCAGATCAGTCCGGTGCTGACGCCGGAGCGACCCGCAGGCCACTTAATCCCTAATCCCCAATCCCTAGTCCCTCAGAAGATGATCTTGCGCAGCGTCAGGCTGATCACCCGGCCCTGCGGGTCGAGATAGTCCGACTGGTAGTTCAGCGGCAGGTCGCCGGTGGAGGTCGAGACCTCCGGGCGGCTGTCAAACAGGTTCTGGATGCCGAACTGGATGCGGGTGCCCTTCAGGATCGGGTATTTGGCGACCCATTCGGTGCGCTGGTTCAGGTCCATGAACAGGTTGAGGTTCACCGTCGTGCGGTCGGCGAAGGTGATGTCCGGACCCGTGCCGCCGTTGACGGTGGTGCCCTCGCGCCAGGTGGCGAACATGAAGCCGCCGAAGCCGTTGCGGAACACGCCCGACATCAGCTGGAACTCGTTACGTGGGCTGCCGCCGTTGGCCGAGGTCGCGCCGCCGTCCAGCATGTCAATGATCGGCAGGCCGTCGGCGATGGTGATCTCGTCCTGCAGACGGACGGTGTGGAACAGGGAGATGTTCCAGCGACCCTGACCGGGCTGCATGGCCGGACCGCGGCCACGACCGCCGCCGCCGCCCATGCGGACTTCCATGCGCGGACCGCCGCCGCCACCGCCGCCGCCGCCTTCAACGCGGAAGGTGCCGCCGCCGCCCGGCGGACGCGGGCCGCCGGGCATGCCGGGCAGGGGCGTCTGGCTGGCCGCCGCGTTCGGCGTTCCGAAGGCGCGCGAGTAGTTGATTCCGGTGCGGATGTCCTGACGCTCGTACTTGTCGAAGTTCAGCGGGCGGGCGTCGATGGACAGCAGGTTGCCGTCGCCGTCACGGACGAAGCGGCCCGGCAGGGCGGCCTCGAGATCCGGGGTGATGGTCGGGAAGGCGGCCAGATAGTCGTCGGTGCGGCTGTAGGTCCAGGTCGACTGGATCGACAGATCCTGACCGTCGATCGGACGCCAGGTGCCGCCCACGCGCCAGACGTGGCGGTTGTCGGACTCGAGGTTGGGGTTGCCGCCGGTGATCTGGGTGACCAGCACGGTCTGGCCGGTGGCGAAGTCGAACACCGGCACGTTCAGGTTCGAGATGACCGGGTCGTTCAGCTGGCTGATGCTGGGCGCGCCCTGTTCGTCGGCGTAGCTGACGAGGAAGGACAGGGGCTCGATCGGCGACCAGTTCACACCGAGGTTGAAGCTGGACAGGCCGCCGAAGTCGGACAGGTCCTCGTAGCCGACGGTGGCGTTGACCGACAGGTCGCCCAGCATCGGCAGGGTTCCGGTGCGGCGGCTGGCGATCGGGAAGTTGAAGGTGCCCTGACCGTTGAAACGGTCGCGTGACTGCGAACGGTCGGTCGTGACGCCCAGACGGGTGCTGGTCGAATCCAGCGAGCGGGTGTCGGCGCCGAATTTGAAGGTCGAGGAGATGCTGCCGGCGGGCAGGTCATAGAGGTCGCCGTTCAGCACGACTTCGGCGCTGAGCAGTTCCGAGACCGAGTTGGCGGTGTCGTTCGGCGTGCGGGTGAAGTCCGACGGGTTCAGCGCGGCGAACGGGTTGGCCGTGGGATCGTCGGCGTCCAGACGCGACTGGAACAGGGCGGAGGTGTAGCCACGGCCGGTGGTGGTGTCGGTCTCGGTGCGTTCGTAGCTGCCGGTGGCGGTCCAGCGCCAGTCGTCGCCGATGAAGCCGTCCGCCACGACGCCCAGCCTGCCGGCGAGGGAGTCGGTCTGACGGCGCAGGGAGGCGGCGTCGTCGATGTAGCGGTGCACCAGCACGTCGTCCGAGAAGGGCGAGAAGCTGTTGGTCTCCGGCAGGTTCAGGCTGACGCCTGGCAGGCCGTTGAAGCTGCGGCTGGAATTGTCGTCCAGGCTGCCGCTGATGGTCAGCTGGGTGGTGCTGTTAAGGTCGCGCTTGATGGTGCCGCGAACGGTCGAGCGCTCGCTTTCCGACAGAAGGGTGCGATAGGCGCCCAGGTCGTCGGTGCGGATGCCGTCGGCGGCCGCGGCGATGAAGTCGGCGAGGGTCGGGGTGGTGGTCCCGCCGGGAACGGGCGAGGTGGTGGACGTGCCCAGCGCCGGGTCGATCGGATCGCCGTACGGGCTGCTGGTGACGTTGCCGATCAGGTCATAGGGCGTCGAGCCCGGATCGCGGACGATGTCGCGCTCGGACTCGAACAGCGGGGTCGCGCGCTCGTATTCGGCGTCCATCGACCAGCGGTTCGAGCCGCTGATGCGCAGGACGTTGCCCTCGATCTCGGTGGTGGTGCGGCCGCCCTGGCTGGGCCCGCGGGCGGTCAGTTCGCCGGTGTACGAGTTGAAATTGGCCTTCAGGACGAAGTTCACGACGCGCTGCTCGGCGCGGTAGCCGAACTGCAGGGCGACCTGCTCGGGCAGGATTTCCGTGCGCTCAATGGCCTCGGTCGGGATGCCCTGGATTTCCTGGAAGCCCGAGATGCGGCGGCCGTTGACGAGGAAGACCGGCTGCAGGTCGGTGCGACCGCTGGAACTGCGGGTCAGCGGCTCCAGATAGGTCATCAGCTCAGCGATGTTCGACGCGCCGTAGGCCTGGATCTGGCTGGCGTCGAGGGTGACGTCGGCCGGGATGTCCGTATCAACGCTGCCGCGCGGACGGGAGCCGGACACCGACACCGTGCCGAGGTCGTAGGCGCTGTCGTCCGCATCGTCCGCGGTCGTGGTCGGGGTGGTCGCCGGAGCCGGTTGTTGCTGCGGGGGCGTCTGGGGCGGGGGCGGCGCGGTTTGAATCACGCCGGCCATCAGGCCGGACAACGCAGTGGTCACAAGCAGCATACGAAAAGCCTCGGGGGAGGTGATGAAGACAGAGCAGCAAACGTGCGACGCGCGTGTTTCCGTCGCATTTCAGCGATGAAACCAAAAGTTGCCGGTCGAGCCGCGTTCTCTGTCTTTTGCGGGCGTCGGGTGCGCAGGCCAATGAACTTTCGTTCAGACTTGGGACTTCCCGAAGGCGTTGCCGATATGCAGCACTGTCCGGCGGTCAGCCCGCGTCCTTCAGCGCCCCTTCCAGCCCCTGTTCACGCACCTTGCGGTAGAGGGTCGAGCGGCCGATGCCGAGGCGGCGGGCGATCTCTGACATATGGCCTGCATAGACCTCGATGGCGTGCTGGATCAGGTCCCGTTCGATCTCCTCCAGCGTCCGCAGGTGGCCCCGGTCATCGAGGATGCGGATCGGGGTGTCCGGCAGGGGCGGCAGGTCGATGTCGGAGAGATGGGATTGCGGGTTGTCCAGCAACCCCTCCGTCTCGTCGCTGTCGCGCCGATCCACCTCCCCCAAGGGGGAGGAAATGCCCGAGATGGCGGGGAAGTCGTGCGGCTGAAGGAAGGGGGCGTCGGCCAGGATGATGGCGCGATAGACCGCGTTCTCCAGCTGGCGGACATTGCCGGGCCAGTCAAAGGCGCTGAGCAGGGCGGCGGTGGCGGGAGAGACGCCCGCGACGCGCTTGCCTTCCTCGACATTGAAGCGGGCGATGAAGTGGTCGATCAGGGCCGGAATGTCCTCGCGACGCTCACGCAGGGCCGGGGCCTCGATGGGGAAGACGTTCAGGCGATAGAACAGGTCCTCGCGGAAACGACCGTCGCGCACCTGTTCGGCCAGATCGCGGTTGGTCGCCGAGACGATGCGGACATCGACCTTCACCGGGCGCTTGGAGCCGACCGGGTCGATCTCGCCCTCCTGAAGGGCGCGCAGCAACTTGACCTGCATGTCCAGCGGCAGTTCGCCGATCTCGTCCAGGAAAAGGGTGCCGCCCGACGCCTCGGCGAACTTGCCCAGATGCTTGTCGGTGGCGCCGGTGAAGCTGCCCTTCTCGTGGCCGAACAGGATCGACTCGACGAGGTTGGCGGGCAGGGCGCCGCAGTTCACGGCCACGAAGGGCTTGCCGCTGCGGTCGCTGGCGCCGTGCAGGGCGCGGGCGATGACTTCCTTGCCGACGCCGCTTTCGCCGGTGATCAGGACCGGAATGCCGGATCGGGCGGCGCGAGCCCCCAGCGACTTGACCATGCGCATCGGCGGGCTGTCGCCGACCAGATCATCGAAGGAAGTGCGGCCGCCGTGGTGCTTCTTCAGGCGGCCGACTTCTGCGGTCAACTGGGTCAGCTGCAGGGCGTTGCGGACACCGACCAGAAGGCGTTCGGCGGAAACGGGTTTGACGAAGAAGTCCTGCGCGCCGGCCTGCATGGCCTTCACGACGGCATCGACGCCGCCGTTGGCGGTCAGGACGATGACAGGGGTGGCGACGCCCGCGGTGCGGATTTCGGCCAGGGCCTCCATGCCGCTCATGCCGGGCATGACCATGTCCAGCAGGACGACGTCGGCGCCGCCGCCTCTGGTCAGGCGGTCGATGGCCTGACCGCCGCCCTCGGCATGGACGACCACATAACCCTCGCGCTCCAGCACGGCCTGAGCGAGGCGGCGCTGGGTCGGATCATCGTCCACGACAAGTACGGTCTTCGCCATGCGAACGGCCCCTGTTCCATCACGTCCCGGCCGGCTCTCAATGGTGGAGCTGGCTCATTCCGGGACGTTTTAGCCGCCACAAGGTGAAGATCAGGTGGTCGGGCAGGGTGAACGAGGTGTTAGGGCGCGGGCGTCGCGGTCACCGTAACCGGGACAGGAGCCGTCGCGCCGGCGGGGGACGGCGTGCAGCGGATGTCCTGCTCCAGTTGGGGCGCCACTGGCGGGCCGTCGCCGAAGGAGAGCGCGGGCCAGCGGGGCTCAGCGATCCGCACGCCTCCCTGCTTCAGCCGCTCCCGCGCATCCTCGCGACGGCCTCCGACGCAACGCAGGTGCGGATAGGCGCCCTGACGGATCCAGACGCCGTCACTGTTCCGGGCCCACAGATCGACGGAGAACGGTCTGGCGATGAGCACTTCCATGACGTTGTCACCGTTCAGGTCGATTGCGCGTGCGACGCAGATGCCCTGGCCCACGCAATCATACCGGTCGTCACCAGAACGGACCTCGGTGACGAAGTCCGCCGGCAGCGGCGACCCGACGACCTCAAACACCGGAATACGATCCGGTTCGCCTTCGTCCCGCAAGTCCCACCGGTTCTTGATGGCGATGACCTGTCTGGCGCGTTGGGCGATGTCGGGGGCGGCAGAGCGGGTCAGGCGTTCCAGCGCGGCCTCGCCGGCCTTGCCGCTTTCAAAGCGCAGGAAGCGGAAGTCGAACTGATCCGGCTTGACGGCGCCGCGCTCCAGCCGGGCGACCTGATCGGCGACGGACAGGCGGGCCGGGTCGGCGACGGGGCTGAACAGGGCGAGGATGACCGCGATGGCCAGAACGGCAGTCAGGACGTTGGTGCGCTCCAGCGGCTGCATCCAGTCGGCGCCCTTTCTCCAGAAGGGCCGGAGGGCGGCATAGCCGTAGCCTGCGGCATAGGCGGCGCCGATGATGGCGCAGGCGACGGCTATGATCCTGTCCGGCGTCAGGCCGTGCTGGCCGATGCGCAGGGCCAGACCCCAGAAGGCGAGAATGACGAGCGGCGTCAGCAGGACGGCGGCGACCCGCACGGCCCAGCGCAGGACCAGCGGCGGCAGGTTGTCTTCGCGTCCGTCCTGATAGGCGGTGTTGATGAGAATGATGAGGGCGGCGGCGGCCGAGAGCACGAGGGCGGTGGCGCTGCCGGTGTCCCAGAGGCCGTCCAGACCGGTGAAGGGCAGGGCGGCGAGGAAGCCGGCCGCCAGCACGGTCATGAGGAGCAGCAGCCACGACAGCAGCATCAGGGCGACGCTGCGCACGCCCCGGATCAGGCCGTCGCGCACATCGGTCAGATGGACGGCGACCGAGAACATCAGGGTGGTGACCGGGATGGAGAACCAAGGCTGGTCGATCAGGTCCTGCAGGAAGTCGAGCCCGATCACCTTGAACAGGGCCGAGCCGAGGAAAAGCAGGATCCAGAAAGCGCCGGTGAAGCCGACGGACAGCGCCAACTGAACTCCGGCTTTCCATGCCGTGTCGAAATAGGTGGGGAAGGCGGCGATCCATTTCCGCTCCAGATCCGCGGGCAGGATCAGATGATGGCCGATGAACAGGGCCGCCGCGGCGAACAGGGGCATGGGCCAGGGGAGGAAGGGCGGTCGGCTGCGCGGACCGTACTCGGTCATCGACTGCGCCGCGACGCCGTGCCAGCCGAGCAGGGCGAGGAAGGCAGTCGCACCGATAATCCAGAGCAGCAGGGTACGGACACGCATCCGCCCGGCGCCGGCCAGCAGCAGGACAGGAACCATGACCAGGATCATCGCCAGCGGCCCGAACAGCTCCGGCACGGTGGCGGGCCAATCCAGCCGGGGGTCACCGTAGTCACTGATCCGGGCGGAGCGGTACAGCAGCCATAGCGCCAGCCCCTGCGCCAGGCCGACCGCCAGCCGGAAACCGGCCAGCGCGGGCGTGCCGCCGCGGCCCAGACTGTCGCGGCCGGTGGCTTCGATGGTTTCGGTCATGCGGATCCCCTGCCGTCAGGCCGACGACACTGCCCCGGTTCGCGAGGGCTGTCGTGAGGATTTCCTGTGCAGATGGCCTGCATGCGCGTGGGCGCTTGAGTTTGCGGCGATTGCGTGTATAGAGCGCGCCTTCTCCGTCGCAGCCTTCGGGACGCGGCGGTCCTGTCCGAGAACTTCGGGGCGTGGGGGCCACCCACCGCCGTAACTGTCAGAGAGCCCTCTGACGCCGTGGGGAGATGGGGATGCAGACGATCGCCGTCACCCGGAAACGGGGGCACGGGGTTTGAGCTTCCTTCGGACAATACGACCGGCCTGAACGTCTCGCAGCGATGCGCGGCGCTTTGGCCATACGTTTCCGGGAATAAGCCCGGGGACGAATACCAAGACTGGAGACCGCAATGGACCGCGCACAAAAAGCCGAGTCGATCGAATCGCTGAAAAGCGTTTTCGCCGACGCGGGCGCCGTGGTCGTGACCCACAACCTGGGTCTGACCGTTGCGGAAATGGAAGATCTGCGTGGCCGTCTTCGTAAAGAAGGCGCCGCGTTCAAGGTGGTCAAGAACCGCCTGGCGCTGAAGGCGCTCGAAGCCGCTGAAGGCAGCGATTACCACGGCCTGTTCAAGGGTCCGGTGGGCATCGCCTATGCCGACGACGCGGTGACGGCCGCCAAGGTCACCGCCGAATTCGCCAAGGGCAACGACAAGTTCGTCGTTCTGGGCGGCTTCATGGGTGACAAGGTTCTGGACGCGAAGGGCGTGGAGGTTCTCTCCAAACTGCCGTCGCTGGATCAGATCCGCGCGTCGTTCCTCGGCCTGCTCAACACGCCCGCGACCCGTATCGCCGGCATCACGCAAGCCCCGGCTGCCCAACTGGCCCGCGTTTTCAACGCCTACGCCACGAAGGACGCCGCGTAAGCGGAACCGCCTCTTTCATCTCTGCAAACTCTCTACTGAACCTCATCCTACCGAAGGAACTACCCCATGGCTGATCTCGCCAAAATCGTTGAAGACCTGTCGGCTCTGACCGTCCTGGAAGCCGCTGAACTGTCGAAGCTGCTGGAAGAAAAGTGGGGCGTGAGCGCCGCTGCTCCGGTCGCCGTCGCCGCTGTGGCCGCCGGTGGTGGTGAAGCCGCTCCGGCCGGCGAAGAGCAAACCGAGTTCACCGTTGTCCTGATCGACGGCGGCGACAAGAAGATCAACGTGATCAAGGAAGTCCGCGGCGTCCGTTCGGACCTGGGTCTGAAGGAAGCCAAGGACCTGGTCGAAGGCGCTCCGCAGAACGTCGTCGAGAACGTCTCGAAGCAGACCGCCGAAGAAATCAAGAAGAAGCTGGAAGAAGCCGGCGCCAAGATCCAGATCAAGTAATCTGGCTTACGGCGTGTCGCCCCTCGGGGCGGCGGCTTGAACAGTTGAGCGGGCCGGAGGGAAACCTCCGGCCCGTTTTCTTTTGGGCGAGGTGATGGTCGGCAGCTGGATCCGCTGACGAGACCGGTTCTGTCTTCAGCGGGTGCGCGGCCTGAAGATGTCGGCCAGACGGTCGCGCGTGCCCTCGATGCGGACCAGACGCGGGTAGCGCAGGCCGCCGTGATAGTCGAAGTCGACCGTGCGGAACTCGTCGCCGCGTTTCAGGACAAGCCGGATCGGGTCCGGGCTGGTCTTCGCGGCGGTGACCGCGGCGCGCAGGGCGTCGGCGGAACCGACCCGGTCGCCGACGGCCATCAGTTCCCAGCCCGCGCCGAGGCCCTGATCAAAGGCCAGCGAACCCCAGCGGACCCCGGTGATGCGCGTGCCCGACAGGCTGAAGCCCAGCGAGTACTGGAAGTCCCCGGCCCAGCCGCCCAGCATGCGCTTTTCGACGGGCGTCAGGCTGTCGACCCAGGTCAGGCGCCAGCCCGCGCGTTCGATGCCGTCCAGCGGCGCCTTGGCGTCCGGGCCGACCGCGTCCAGGCGGGTGCGCAGGAAGGTGGCCCAGTCGTGCGGGTGCACGGCGTTCAGGGCCGTGACCACGTCGTCGAAGGTGTAGGGGCGGGCCTCCCAGACGCCGTCCTCGACGCCGAAGAAGGCCTTGGCGAAATCGTCCAGCGACTTGCGCTCGTTGGTTTCGGACCGGATCAGGGTGTCGGCGTCCAGCCAGATCAGCAGGGCCTCGCGGTAGTAGTCGCCTGTGCCGCGCATCCACGAGGACCACGGATTGGTCGTGCGGTAACCCAGAAGGTTGTGGTTGGTGGTGTCCTGAAGCGCGCGCCACTGACGGCCCGGCTGCTGGTCATAGAAACCGGCGACCTCGGCGAGGTTGATGACGGCCTCCTCGACGGTGCCGAGACCCGAGCGCGGGGTCAGGACATCGCCCCAGTACTCGGTCTGGCCTTCATAGACCCACATCAGGGTGTTCTGGGTGGGGAGGTTCAGGTTGGCGACGTATTCGTCGGACGGACGCCGGAACTTGCCGTTCCAGCTGTGGACGTACTCGTGCGGCAGCAGGCCGCGCGCGCCGTAGGCCGGGTTGGGGCTGGAGAAGTAGTTGGGGGCCGCCGTGTTCTCGGACGAGCGATGGTGCTCCAGCCCGATGCCGCCGAGCTGGCTGGTCATGGCGAACAGGAACTCATAGCGGTCGTAGTGGCGGGCGCCGAACAGACGGTCGGCCTGATCGACCAACGCCTCGTACTTCGCGATCCACTCGGGCGTGATGTTGATGGAGGCGGCGGTGTCGCCCACCAGATTCAGATGCACCGGCGACCGGCCGCCCGGGTCGATGTCCACGCGGCGATAGTGACGGCCCGCGAACATCGGGCTGTCGGCCAGATGCTCCAGATTGATCGGGGCGAAGGTGGCGACGTCACCCTCGCGGCCCGTCGTATCCAGCGCCACGCCGTAGCCCCAGCCCGCGGGCAGCACGACCGAGGGAGCGAAGGTGATGCGGCTGTGGTTGTAGCCCGCCGGGTAGAGCAGGGCCTTCTCCCACTGCAGGTTCACGATGTCCTGCGTCATGACCACACGCCAGGTGGCGTTGTCCGGCTGGGTCAGCCACTCGAACGAGACCTCGATGGACGCCACGCCCGCCGGGATGTCGAGGTGGAAGGCGTGGGGATCGACGGTGTCACGCACCCACTCGATCCGCCGGCCGTTCCCGGTGACGGTCAGGCCCGAGATCAGCTGGATCGGGCCGGTGTCGGCGTGGTTGCCCGGAATGAATTTCGGATATTGCAGCACCAGATGACCCGCCGAGACCGGGATGGTCTGGTGGGTGCGGATGACCTTGTGGTCCAGGTCCGTCAGATCGACACGGATGCCGATGACGCCGGGATAGTCGCGATCCTGCGGCGCGGGGATCGGGGGCAGGGCGTGCGGCAGGCTGGTCGGCGCGGGCAGGGGCGCATGGGCCTGCGAGGCCGGAACGGTCTGGGCCACGGCGGGCAGGGCCACGGAGGCGAGCAGCAGGGCGAGGGTGGCGGGCTTGATCATGTCGGGCTTGCTCGAAATCAGCGGCGGCGCGGGCTGAGGATGTCGCCCAGCCGGTCAGGGGTTCCCTCGATCCGCTCGAGGTGCGGGTAGCGAAGGCCGTCGTGGTAGTCGAATTCGATGGTGCGGAAGCGATCACCGCGCTTCAGCATCATCTGGATCGGCGTCGCATTGCCCTTGGAGGCGGTGATGGCCTCGGCGATGGCGGCGGCGTTGGCCGTGCGGCCGTTGACCGCGACGACTTCCCAGCCCGAGGTCAGGCCGGCCTGGAAGGCGGGCGAGCCCCAGCGGACGCCGGTGACGCGGTTCGAACTGTTTAGCGACAGGCCCAGCGAGTACTGGAAGTCCACCCGGCCCAGTTCCGTGTTCAGGGCGCGGGAATAGGCGTTGGGCGCCTCACGCCAGACAAGGCGGTAGCCGCCACGCTCGATCCCGGCCAGCGGCCCGTGGGCCTCGGGGCCGACAGCGTCCAGCCGCTCGCGCAGGAAGGCGCTCCAGTCGTTGCGCTCGACCCCGTTGAGGGTCGTGGTGACGTCGGTGAAAGTATAGGGCGCGGGATCCCAGTTGCCGTCCTGAACGCCGAAGAAGGCGCGGGCGAAGTCGTCCAGCGAGCGACGGCCGCCGGACTGCTCGCGGATCAGGGTGTCGGCGTCCAGCCAGATCATGGCGCCTTCACGATAGTAGTCCTCGCTACGCTGGCGGCTGGGCCAGGGCTGGGGACGTCGCTGGGCGATGATCGGATCGTTGGTGGTGTCCTGCATGGCCCGCCATTCGCGGCCCGGATTGCCGTCGGCGTAGGTGGCGGCGGTGTTGGCGAACACATCCAGCGCCTGCTGTTTGGTCATCAGGCCGGCGCGCGTGGTCAGGATCAGGCCCCAGTACTGGGTCTGGCCCTCATAGACCCAGAGCAGGGAGTTCTGCAGCGGCTCGTTCAGGGTCGGAGTCAACTGGTCCGCCGGACGGCGCCATTTGCCGTTCCAGCTGTGGGTGTACTCGTGACCCAGCAGGTCACGGTCCGCCAGGGTGCCGGTCGCATCGGTGAAATATTTGGTGTCGACGCTGTTCTCGGACGAGCGCTGGTGCTCCAGCCCGATGCCGCCCAGTCGGTCGGTGACCGCCAGCAGGAAGTCGTAGTGGTTGAAGTGGCGCGCGCCGAACAGGCGATCGGCCTGACGGACCAGTTCGCGGTGCTGGGCGATGTGGGCGTCGGTGGCGGCCAGCTGATCGGCGCTGTCGGCGACGACGTTCAGGCGCACCGGCGAGCGACCGCCCGGATCAAGGTCGATCTGACGGTAGTGCAGACCGGCGAACAGGGGGCTGTCGGCGAAATGCTCCAGCGTGATCGGGGCGAACACCGCCACGCCGTTCTGGAACGAGCGCGTGTCCAGAGCCGTGCCGTACTGCCAACCCGCGGGCAGGCGCAGGGTCGGCTCGAAGGTGATCCGGCGCGCGTAGTAGCCCGCCGGATAGAGCAGGGCCTTCTCCCACTGGATGTTCAGCATCTCGTCGGTGATGACGACGCGGCCCTGCGCGCCGTCGATGGGCGTCAGCCACTTGAAGGAAACCTCCACCGCCGGGACGCCCGCCGGAACATCAACCTGGAAGGCCGTGGTCTGGACCGTGTTGCGCACCCAGCGCAGGGGCTGGCCGTTGGCGGTGATCTGCAGGTCGGAGATGTCGTCTACCGGGCCGACCGGGCCATGGTTGCCCGGGATCCACTCGGGATACAGCAGGACCAGCGGACCCGGCGCCGCGACCGGGATGGTCTGTTTGATCGAGACGATGCGCCGGTCGATGTCGGTGGCGTCCACCTCGATGCCGATCACGCCGGGATAGGGGGCGTCGCGCGGCGTGGGTATCGGGGCCAGGGCGACCGGCAGGGCGGGCGTGCCGACCTGGGCCAGAGCGGGAGCGGACCCGAACAGCAGCGCCGCGGCGCAGGCGGAGACGAGCAGGCGGGCGGACGGACGCATCATGGGACTCGCAGGCAAGGCAAACCGGGGCGTGCAGATCACGCCGGGCCGGGGCGGCGGTCAACCCGGCGCGACTGATACAGTATTACAATCCTGTCATCTCGGGGTGGCGAGGGCGGCCAGAAGGGCGGCGTGGAAGACCTCAGGCGCCTGACCCTGCGGCGAATGGCCGAGATCAGGGAAGGCGATCAACCGGGCTTCCGGAATGGCGTCGACCACGCGGCGGCCGAGCAGGTCGTAGCGGCCCGGTCGGGCCCGCACCTCCGGCGCGGCGCGGGGAGCAGGCCGGCGATGAGGAGGGGGCGGAGCGTGTACGGCCTCTCGGGGAGATCGGGCGATGAACGCCCGGCCGCTCGAGCTCAGGACGCCGGTTTTACTTCGAGCAGTTCGACGGTGAACAACAGGGTCGAGTTCGGCGGCAATTCGCCGCCGCCGACCCAGCGCTCGCCGTAGCCGATTGAGGCGGGAATGACGAACTCGAACTTTTCGCCCTCGCGCATCAAGGCCACGCCCTCGGTCCAGCCCTTGATGACCCGGTTCAGGGGGAACTCGGCGGGTTCGTTGCGGTCATAGCTGCTGTCGAACTGGCGACCGTCAATGAAGGTCCCGCGATAGTGGACCCTGACCGTGTCGGTCGAGGTCGGCTGACGGCCGTTCGGTTTCGCGCGGCCGATGCGGCGGTATTGGAGGCCGCTTTCGGTGGTCGTCCAGCCGCGACGGGCGCCGTTCCACGCCAGATAGGCGGCGTTGCCCTGGGTCCAGCCCTCGAGAGTGCCCGTGCCGACCGCGACAGGCGCGGGCGTCGGCGGCGTCGAGGCGCAGGCGGCGAGGGTCAGGGCGGCGGCGGAGGCGATCAGGAAGCGCTTCATGACGGTGACGCTAGCCGGAGTTGGCGGGGACGGGAAGAGACCCCATATCTGCCCGTGACGACGAGCGATGCGGGAAGAGCAAGCCGAATTCCGGCTCTGCCCCAAGATTTTCCACAGCGACCTTTATTTCGCCGTCAAAGCGAGTATATCAGCCCGTTCCGCTAACTCCGTAATGAGTCCGCGCGAAAGCGCCGAGGCCCGGTTTGTCGCCCTCCGACCGGTGCGAAGGCGCGCTCCTCCCCAAGGGAGCCGTACAATTCAGGTGTCCTGGGACCGCAAGGCCCGAGGGTGGACGCCGAAACCGATCGTCACGGATCGCCAGCCGGCGGCCCGTGGCTGCTGCATTTGAAACGAGCTGCCCGGCTCGTATTGGGAAGACAGAATGGCCAAGTCCAAAGCGGAACTCACCGTCTCCGGTCAGTTCCTCACCGCCACCTCGTTCACCGGCAAGAAGCGCATCCGTCACTCGTTCGGTCGCATCCCGGAAGCGGTGCAGATGCCGAACCTGATCGAGGTTCAGCGCGCGTCCTACGAACAGTTCCTTCAGCGCGAGAGCCGTCCGGGCCTGCGCACCGATGAGGGGATCGAGGCGGTCTTCAAGTCGGTCTTCCCGATCAAGGACTTCAACGAACGCGCCATCCTTGAATACGTCTCGTATGAATTCGAAGACCCGAAGTACGACGTCGAGGAGTGCATCCAGCGCGACATGACCTACGCCGCGCCGCTGAAGGTGAAGCTGCGCCTGATCGTGTTCGAGATGGACGAAGAGACCGGCGCGCGCTCGGTCAAGGACATCAAGGAGCAGGACGTCTATATGGGCGATATCCCGCTCATGACGGACAAGGGCACCTTCATCGTCAACGGGACCGAGCGGGTGATCGTGTCCCAGATGCACCGTTCGCCGGGCGTCTTCTTCGACCACGACAAGGGCAAGACGCACAGCTCGGGCAAGCTGCTGTTCGCCGCTCGCGTGATCCCGTACCGCGGGTCGTGGCTCGACTTCGAGTTCGACGCCAAGGACATCGTCTACGTCCGCATCGACCGTCGCCGCAAACTGCCGGCCACCACCTTCCTGATGGCTCTGGGCATGGACGGCGAGGAAATCCTCAAGACGTTCTACGAGACCGTGCCTTACGAGAAGCGCGGCGAGGGATGGGTCACGCCTTACAAGGCCGAGCGCTGGCGCGGTGTGAAGCCGGAGTTCGATCTGGTCGACGCCGACACCGGTGAAGTGATCGCCGCCGCCGGGACGAAGATCAGCGCCCGTCAGGCCAAGAAGCTGGGTGACACCACCAAGTCGCTGTCCCTGGCCGCCGACGCCCTGGTGACCCGTTATCTGGCCGCCGACGCCGTCAACTACGAGACCGGTGAAATCTACGCCGAGGCCGGCGACGAGCTGGACCAGGCCACGATCGAGCTGCTGGAGTCGCACGGCTTCACCACCATCGACGTGCTGGACATCGACCACGTCACCGTCGGCGCCTACATGCGCAACACCCTGCGCATCGACAAGAGCACCGGCCGCGAGGACGCCCTGTTCGACGTCTACCGCGTGATGCGTCCGGGCGAGCCGCCGACCCCGGAAGCCGCCGAAGCCATGTTCCAGTCGCTGTTCTTCGACAGCGAGCGCTACGATCTGTCGGCCGTGGGCCGGGTCAAGATGAACATGCGTCTGGAAACCCCCGAGGTTTCGGACGAAATCCGCGTCCTGCAAAAGGACGACGTCCTGAAGGTGCTGCAGATCCTCGTCGGCCTGAAGGACGGCCGTGGCGAGATCGACGACATCGACAACCTGGGCAACCGTCGCGTTCGCTCGGTCGGCGAACTGCTGGAAAACCAGTACCGCGTTGGCCTGCTGCGCATGGAGCGCGCGATCAAGGAGCGCATGAGCTCGGTCGATATCGACACGGTCATGCCGCACGACCTGATCAACGCCAAGCCGGCCGCGGCCGCCGTGCGTGAGTTCTTCGGCAGCTCGCAGCTGTCGCAGTTCATGGACCAGACGAACCCGCTGTCGGAAATCACCCACAAGCGCCGCCTGTCGGCCCTTGGACCGGGCGGTCTGACCCGCGAGCGCGCCGGCTTCGAAGTCCGCGACGTGCACCCGACCCACTACGGCCGCATCTGCCCGATCGAAACGCCGGAAGGCCCGAACATCGGTCTGATCAACTCGCTGGCCACCCACGCCCGCGTGAACAAGTACGGCTTCATCGAGAGCCCGTACCGTCGCGTGAAGGACGGCCAGGCCCAGTCCGAGGTCGTCTACATCTCGGCCATGGAAGAGTCGAAGTACACGATCGCCCAGGCCAACATCGAACTGAAGGACGGCCAGATCGTCGACGATCTGGTCCCCGGCCGGATCAACGGTGAATCCCAGCTGCTGACCAAGGAAACGGTCGACATGATGGACGTGTCGCCGAAGCAGGTCGTTTCGGTCGCCGCCGCCCTGATTCCGTTCCTGGAAAACGACGACGCCAACCGCGCACTGATGGGCGCGAACATGCAACGTCAGGCCGTGCCGCTGGTGCAGTCGGACGCGCCGCTGGTCGGCACCGGCATGGAAGCGGTCGTGGCCGTGGACTCCGGCGCCGTCGTGGTCGCCCGTCGTGAAGGCGTCGTCGAGCAGATCGACGGCACCCGTATCGTCGTGCGGGCCACCGGTGAGCTGGAGCCGGGCCGCTCGGGCGTCGATATCTACCGCCTGTCAAAGTTCCAGCGTTCGAACCAGTCGACCTGCATCAACCAGCGCCCGATCGTGCGCGTGGGTGACGCGGTGAAGGCCGGCGACGTGATCGCCGACGGCCCGTCGACGGACCTGGGCGAACTGGCTCTGGGCCGCAACGCCCTCGTCGCCTTCATGCCCTGGAACGGCTACAACTTCGAAGACTCGATCCTGATCTCGGAGCGCATCGTGCGCGACGACATCTTCACGTCGATCCACATCGACGAGTTCGAGGTCATGGCCCGCGACACCAAGCTGGGTCCGGAAGAAATCACCCGCGACATCCCGAACGTCGGCGAGGAAGCCCTGCGCAACCTCGACGAGGCCGGCATCGTGGCCATCGGCGCCGAGGTCCAGCCCGGCGACATCCTGGTCGGCAAGGTGACGCCGAAGGGCGAAAGCCCGATGACCCCGGAAGAGAAGCTGCTGCGCGCCATCTTCGGCGAGAAGGCTTCGGACGTCCGCGACACCTCGCTGCGTCTGCCGCCCGGCGTCGCCGGCACCATCGTGGACGTGCGCGTCTTCAACCGTCACGGCGTCGACAAGGACGAGCGCGCCATGGCGATCGAACGCGCCGAGATCGAGCGTCTCGGCAAGGACCGCGACGACGAGCTGAAGATCCTCGAGCGCAACGTCTACGGCCGCCTGCAGCCCCTGCTGCTGGGCAAGACCGCCGTCTCGGGTCCGAAGGGCCTTGGCCGCGGCGAGGTCACCCTCGAGAAGCTGGGTGAACTGTCCAAGGGTCTGTGGTGGCAGATCGCCCTCGACGACGAGAAGGCGATGGGCGAGCTGGAGGCCATGAAGAAGCAGTTCGAGGACGCCCGGAAGGCCCTCGACCGCCGCTTCGAGGACAAGGTCGAGAAGCTGCAACGTGGCGACGAACTGCCCCCGGGCGTGATGAAGATGGTCAAGGTCTTCGTCGCCGTGAAGCGCAAGCTTCAGCCGGGCGACAAGATGGCCGGCCGTCACGGCAACAAGGGCGTCATCTCCAAGATTTTGCCGATCGAGGACATGCCGCACCTGGAAGACGGTACGTCGGTCGACGTCGTTCTGAACCCGCTGGGCGTGCCGTCGCGCATGAACATCGGCCAGATTTTCGAAACCCATCTGGGTTGGGCCGCCGCCGGTCTCGGCAAGCAGATCCAGGGCCTTCTGGAAGCCTGGCAACAGGGCGGCCAGAAGCAGGCGCTGATCGACCATCTGTCGGATGTCTACGGCAAGGACACCCCGCTGCCGCAGGACGAGGAAGAGCTGGTCGAGCTGGCCCGCAACCTGTCGAAGGGCGTTCCGTTCGCGACCCCGGTCTTCGACGGCGCGCACATCTCGGACATCGAGGACCTGCTGGAGAAGGCCGGTCTGGATCGTTCGGGCCAGTCGATCCTGTTCGACGGTCAGACCGGTGAGCAGTTCAAGCGTCCGGTCACGGTCGGCTACATCTACATGCTGAAGCTGCACCACCTGGTCGACGACAAGATCCACGCCCGCTCCATCGGGCCGTACTCGCTCGTCACCCAGCAACCGTTGGGCGGCAAGGCGCAGTTCGGCGGCCAACGCTTCGGTGAAATGGAAGTGTGGGCGCTGGAAGCCTACGGCGCGGCCTACACCCTGCAGGAAATGCTGACGGTGAAGTCCGACGACGTGGCCGGCCGGACCAAGGTCTACGAGGCGATCGTCCGCGGCGACGACAGCTTCGAGGCGGGCATCCCCGAGTCGTTCAACGTGCTCGTGAAGGAAATGCGCTCGCTGGGCCTGAACGTGGAGCTGGAGAACAGCTGAGGCGAGTGAGCGAGTAGTGAAAAGTGAGCGAAGGGGTGAGCGCAGTCTCAACCGCCATCGCTCACTTCTTGCTCACTCTTCACCTTCCGCCAGCCAAGTCTCTGCTCTTCAAGATTTATCGCGGCCCACTCGCCGCAGAAGGAACTGACAGATGAACCAGGAAGTCCTGAACATCTTCAACCCGGTCCCGGTCACCCCGACCTTCGACCAGATCCGGATCGCACTGGCCTCGCCGGAGAAGATCCGCTCGTGGTCGTTCGGCGAGATCAAGAAGCCGGAAACCATCAACTACCGCACGTTCAAGCCCGAGCGTGACGGCCTGTTCTGCGCCCGTATCTTTGGCCCGACCAAGGACTACGAATGCCTGTGCGGCAAGTACAAGCGCATGAAGTACAAGGGCATCATCTGCGAGAAGTGCGGCGTCGAAGTCACCCTGGCCCGCGTTCGTCGCGAGCGCATGGGCCACATCGAGCTGGCCTCGCCGGTCGCCCACATCTGGTTCCTGAAGTCGCTGCCGTCGCGCATCTCGCTGATGCTCGATATGGCGCTGAAGGACGTCGAGCGCGTCCTGTATTTCGAGAACTACATCGTCACCGAGCCGGGCCTGACCCCGCTGAAGCAGAACCAGCTGCTGACGGAAGACGAGTTCTACCGTTACCAGGACGAGTTCGGCGATGACGGCTTCACCGCCGAGATCGGCGCCGAGGCCGTTCGCAATCTGCTGATGGGCATCGACCTGAACGCCGAGGCTGAAAAGCACCGCGGCGAGCTGGCCGACAACCCGTCGGAAATGAAGGCGAAGAAGGCCTCCAAGCGTCTGAAGCTGATCGAGGCCTTCCTCGAAAGCGGCAACAAGCCCGAGTGGATGATCCTGAACGTCGTTCCGGTCATCCCGCCGGAACTGCGTCCGCTGGTGCCGCTGGACGGCGGCCGCTTCGCGACCTCGGACCTGAACGACCTGTATCGCCGGGTCATCAACCGGAACAACCGCCTGAAGCGCCTGATCGAGCTGCGCGCGCCGGACATCATCATCCGCAACGAAAAGCGGATGCTGCAGGAATCGGTCGACGCCCTGTTCGACAACGGCCGTCGCGGTCGCGTCATCACCGGCGCCAACAAGCGTCCGCTGAAGTCGCTCGCCGACATGCTGAAGGGCAAGCAGGGTCGCTTCCGTCAGAACCTGCTCGGCAAGCGCGTCGACTACTCGGGTCGTTCGGTCATCACCGTGGGTCCGGAACTGAAGCTGCACGAGTGCGGCCTGCCGAAAAAGATGGCGCTGGAGCTGTTCAAGCCGTTCATCTACGCGCGTCTGGACGCCAAGGGCCTGTCGGGCACCGTCAAGCAGTCCAAGCGCATGGTGGAGCGCGAGCAGCCGCAGGTGTGGGATATCCTCGATGAGGTCATCCGCGAACACCCGGTCCTGCTGAACCGCGCCCCGACCCTGCACCGTCTGGGCATCCAGGCGTTCGAGCCGAAGCTGATCGAGGGCAAGGCCATCCGCCTGCACCCGCTGGTCTGTACCGCGTTCAACGCCGACTTCGACGGCGACCAGATGGCCGTGCACGTCCCGCTGAGCCTCGAGGCTCAGCTGGAAGCGCGCGTCCTGATGATGTCGACGAACAACATCCTGTCGCCCGCCAACGGCAAGCCGATCATCGTGCCGTCGCAGGACATCGTCCTGGGTCTGTACTACCTGTCGCTGGTCAAGGACGGCGAAACCGGCGAAGGCAAGCTGTTCGCCAACATGGGTGAAATCGACGCCGCGCTCGACGCCAAGGCCGTGACCCTTCACACGAAGATCAAGGCCCGCTGGACCGAGATGAACGCCGCCGGCGAAGTGGTGACCAAGGTCATCGACACGACGCCGGGCCGCATGAAGCTCGGCGCGCTGCTGCCGCACAACCCGAACATCGGCTACCGCCTGCTCGAGAAGAACCTGACCAAGAAGGAGATCGGTAACCTGATCGATCAGGTCTATCGTCACTGCGGTCAGAAGGCGACGGTCATCTTCGCCGACCAGATGATGCAACTGGGCTTCCGTGAAGCCGCCAAGGCCGGCATCTCGTTCGGCAAGGACGACATCGTCATTCCGGAAGCCAAGGCCGGTCTGGTCGCGGAAACCCGCACCCAGGTGGAAGAGTACGAGCAGCAATACGCTGACGGCCTCATCACCAAGGGCGAGAAGTACAACAAGGTCGTCGACGCCTGGGCCAAGGTCACGGACAAGATCGCTGACGCGATGATGGGCGAGATCGCGCAGCCGCGCGTTCTGGCTCCCGGCCAGAAGCCGGACATCAACTCGGTGTTCATGATGGCCAACTCGGGCGCCCGTGGTTCGCAGGCGCAGATGAAGCAGCTGGGCGGCATGCGGGGCCTGATGGCCAAGCCGTCGGGCGAGATCATCGAGACCCCGATTATCTCGAACTTCAAGGAAGGCCTGACCGTGCTGGAGTACTTCAACTCCACCCACGGCGCCCGTAAGGGTCTGGCCGACACCGCGCTGAAGACCGCCAACTCGGGCTACCTGACCCGTCGTCTGGTGGACGTGGCGCAGGACTCGATCGTCACCGAGGACGATTGCGGCTCGACGCGGGGCATCACCCTGCGCGCCGTGGTCGAAGGCGGCGACGTGCTGGTTTCGCTGGGCCAACGTGTTCTGGGTCGCTACGCGGCCGAGGACATCAAGGAGCCGGGCGGCGACACCGTCCTGTTCCCGGCGGACACCTATCTCCAGGAAGAGGAGATCGAGGTCATCGACAAGGCCGGCGTCCAGTCGATCAAGGTCCGTTCGGCCCTGACCTGTGAAGCCGAAGCCGGTATCTGCGCCTACTGCTACGGGCGTGACCTGGCGCGCGGCACCAACGTCAACATCGGTGAAGCCGTGGGCGTCATCGCCGCCCAGTCGATCGGTGAGCCGGGCACCCAGCTGACCATGCGGACCTTCCACATCGGCGGCACCGCGCAGGTGGCGGAAACCTCGTTCTACGAGGCGACCAACGCCGGTGTGGCCAAGATCAACGGCCCGACCGTCAAGGCGGCGCACGGCGATCTGGTGGCCATGAGCCGCAACGTCACCGTCGTCGTCACCGTGGACGGCAAGGACCGCGAGACCCACAAGGTCCCCTACGGCGCCCGCATCCGCGTCAAGGAAGGCGGCGACATCGCCAAGGGCCAGCGTCTGGCGGAGTGGGACCCCTACACCACCCCGATCCTGACGGAAGTCGCCGGTACGGTGCGCTTCGAGGACCTGGTCGAAGGCCTGTCGGTCAAGGAAGAAACCGACGAAGCGACGGGTATCGCCCAACGCGTCGTCAGTGACTGGCGCGCGTCGCCCCGCGGTTCGGACCTGCGTCCGGCCATGGGCGTGACCAACGGCGACGCCTACGCCAAGCTGGCTTCGGGCTCCGATGCCCGTTACCTGCTGCCCGTGGGCGCGGTTCTGTCCGTGAACAACGGCGATGAGGTCAAGCCGGGCGAGATCATCGCCCGCGTTCCGACCGAAGGCGCCAAGACCCGCGACATCACCGGCGGTCTGCCGCGCGTCGCCGAACTGTTCGAAGCCCGTCGTCCGAAGGACTGCGCCGTCATCGCCGAAATGGATGGCCGCGTTGAGTTCGGTCGCGACTACAAGAACAAGCGCCGCATCAAGATCACCCCGGAGCCGGATGCCGACGGCAACCAGGGCGAAGCGGTCGAATTCCTGATCCCGAAGGGCAAGCATATCTCCGTCCACGACGGCGATCTGATCCAGAAGGGCGACTACATCATCGACGGCAACCCGGATCCGCACGATCTGCTGCGCATCCAGGGCGTCGAAGCGCTGGCCGAATACCTCGTGAACGAAGTGCAGGAAGTCTATCGCCTGCAAGGCGTGCCGATTAACGACAAGCACATCGAGGTCATCGTCCGTCAGATGCTGCAGAAGGTCGAGGTCCTGGATTCGGGTGAAACCACCCTGATCCGCGGCGACACCGTCGAAGTGGCTGAAGCCGTGCTGGAAAACGCCAAGGTCGAGAAGCGTGGCGGCCGTCTGGCCACCACCCAGCCGGTCCTGCTGGGCATCACCAAGGCGTCGCTGCAGACCCGCAGCTTCATCTCGGCGGCGTCGTTCCAGGAGACCACCCGCGTCCTCACCGACGCCTCGGTCAACGGCAAGCGCGACACGCTGGAAGGCCTGAAGGAAAACGTCATCGTCGGCCGTCTGATCCCGGCCGGTACGGGCGCCTACCTGCGCAGCCTGCAGAAGATCGCCAACGAGCGTGACGCCGAGCTGACGCAAGCCCGCGAAGACGCGGTCGAGCCGCTGCCGGCCGATCTGGCCCTGGAGCTGGAGAAGTCGGAAGGCTGATCCGGGTCACAGACCTGAACTGAAAGAGGGGCGGCGTCGAAAGGCGTCGCCCTTTCTTTTTGTCCGGAGGGGCGAAGCGCGCCGGAAAGCGCCCATCCGGAGTTGGTGGCGGCTCGCTGATCGGGCGCCAAATTCGACCTGAGATTTGGACGACGGATTTCGGGAGAATTCGACGACGGAAAAGTGCGACGGCGAGGACGCCGGCTACTCCCGGTCGAAGCCGCCGCCCGGCGTCATCGGCTGGCCGGAGTCGCGCGGGCCGTCGCGACGCGTGCGGATATTGCGCGTTGAATCCGGCTGGAGCGACTGATCCAGATGGGCGCCCGCGACGCCGATGCCGAAGTTCGAACCCGGCCCGTCCTGGACGCCGGTGACGCCGGTTCCGCCCGCAAGGGGGCGACGACGCGCCTCATACTGGGCCAGGGCGGCGGCGCCTTCGCGGGCGAAGCGGGCGTCGCGTTCCGGATCGCCGGAGCCGCTGATGGGCGCCGCGGCGGCGGCGCGTTCGCCGAAGCGATCCTCGCAGATGCGGCGTTCCTCCGGGCTCAGCATCTGCGGGCTGGCGCAGCCGGGCCCGCGCGTGCGCAGGCCGCGACCGACCCGGTCGCCCATCGTTTCGGGACGGACCTGCCACGGGTCCGCGCCGGCCGGCGGTGCGGGTGCGCCGGGCGCGGCGGCCCGGGGCGAAGGCGGGGAGGGCGTTTCGTCCTCGTCATCGCGGGGACGGGGCTGGGGCAGCCGAAGGCCGAAGAAGGAGGGGCGCGAGTCCGCCGTTGTCGGCGCGGTCTCGGCGGGCGCCTGAACGGGCTGGGGACGGGGACGGGGCCTTTCATCCTCCAGCAGGGGACGGGGCTCGATATCCAGTAAGATCGTTTGGGGTTCGGCGGGAAGATTGGGCGTCTCCACCGTCAGGACCCGCAGGCCGAGCCCGCCGAGGATGAGGATGTGGGCGGAGACGGAAAGGCCGATCAGCGCGGGCTTGCGCCAGCGCTTGCCGATCCGGGGCCATACCAACGCGCGCCCGTTCATCCGTCCTCCCTGTCCGGCAAGCAGGTGACCCGGCCAGCGTGGCCGTAATGGGGCCGGATCGGGGTCATCGCTCGGTGAACAACGACCGCAGGCCCGGATAGGCCCCTTCGCCCCGGGTGTAGTCGCGCCACGCCTCGTTGGCCTGCCGCTGGCGTTCGAACCCATCCTCCCGCGACTGTTCGGCGCGACTCCGCCGGGGCGTCCCCGCGTCCGCATAGGCTTCCGGCTCCCGGTCCCGGTCCGGCGTGGGGCCGACCAGACAGAGGCGGGCGCCGATACGATCACCGGGCGGCGCGGGGCAGGGGAGCCCCGCCGGGGCCGGTCGTCGCCCGCGCCACGGGTCGTCCATCGCCTGCCCCTGCGCGGGGTTCTGCTCGGCTGGAGGGGGCGCGAGCGGCTCGACGGAACCGGAGGGCGGCCGTGCGCCGGTCGTGGCCGGTGCGCGTGGGCGCGGCGCGGACGGCGGGGCGGTGGAGTGATCAGGAGCGGGACGGGCGGCGGGGAGGGGGCTTCGTCTGGTGGCGGTCCGTCGTGACAGGGTCTCCGTCAGATCAAGCGGTATGAGGTAGACGGGCTCACGGATGGGCGCGGTGGGCGTCGACGGCGTCGACAGGGCGATCGGCAGCAACACGATGACATGCAACGTCAGGGCGGCCACGACCACAAGGCCGCGCTGTCTCGCTGTACTGAGTATTCCCCGTTTCAACCGAACCCCCGCCACCGTCCTCAACCCACGGTGATGGGCGGGTGCGAGCGTGGCGGTATTGGGGCCTGATCGGGGCCGTTCGCCGACCTTCGATCCCTGATGGGCCCGGGCGGACGAGCGGCGCAGGCTATCGGCGCCAACCCTTGACCTGACGGCCCCGCGCGCGTAGAAGCCGCCCACTTTCGAGAAGGATGTCTTTGGACGTCCGGCGAGATCGAGACAATCTAGCGAACGGGCTGTCGCCCGCCGGAACGTCCAAAGCGCGCGTTCCGGCTTTTGCGTTTGTCGCGGTCAAGGCTCGGAACCTCACCCGAGGGCGGCTCCCGTCGTCCGAAAAGAAGGCTCACCGGGGCGCTCCGGCCGAAAGGCACACGCTCCCATCGACTAGAAGAGAACGAGTACTCGATGCCGACTATCAACCAGCTGATCCGCAAGCCGCGCGCCCCCAAGCCGGTCCGTAACAAGGTCCCGGCCCTGAAGGGTTGCCCGCAACGCCGCGGCGTCTGCACCCGCGTTTACACAACGACCCCGAAGAAGCCGAACTCGGCTCTGCGTAAGGTCGCCAAGGTCCGTCTGACCACCGGCATCGAAGCCGTGTGCTACATCCCGGGCGAAGGCCACAACCTGCAGGAGCACTCCGTTGTGTTGATCCGCGGCGGCCGCGTGAAGGACCTTCCGGGCGTTCGCTATCACATCCTGCGCGGCGTGCTCGATACGCAAGGCGTCAAGGACCGCAAGCAGCGCCGTTCGCACTACGGCGCCAAGCGTCCGAAGTAAGCGTTCGCCGCTTCATTCCATTCGCCGATCCGCGCCCCGGGGGTTCGGATCGGCCGTACGATACGTCTTTAGAAGGCCAAGCCCATGTCCCGTCGCCACCGCGCCCAGAAGCGTGAAGTCCTGCCGGATCCCAAGTTCAAGGATCTGACCGTCACCAAGTTCATGAACTACGTCATGTACGAAGGTAAGAAGGCCGTCGCCGAGAACATCGTGTACGGCGCGTTCGACATCCTGGCCGAGAAGAAGAAGGACCAGGAACCCGTCGCGACCTTCCACACCGCGCTGGAAAACGTCGCTCCGGCGGTCGAAGTCCGTTCGCGTCGCGTCGGCGGCGCCACCTATCAGGTGCCGGTCGAAGTTCGTCCGGACCGCCGCAAGGCCCTGGCCATCCGTTGGCTGGTGAACGCCGCCCGCAACCGCGGCGAAAACACCATGACCGAAAAGCTGGCCGCCGAGCTGCTGGACGCTTCGAACAACCGCGGCACCGCCGTGAAGAAGCGCGAAGACACCCACAAGATGGCCGAAGCCAACCGCGCCTTCAGCCACTACCGCTGGTAAGCCTTCAGGGAACCGCCCCTCTTCAAGTGAAGGATGGCGGTTCCTATTTACGTGACTATCCGGCGCGGGCGGTTTGAGCTAAATCGCCCGCGCTCGCTTATCCGAACATTCCCGAGGCGCCTGAAGCGGCGCCGCATTGACCGCAAGGCACGCTCTCATGCCCCGCACGCATAAAATCGAAGACTACCGCAACTTCGGCATCATGGCGCACATCGACGCCGGCAAGACGACGACGACCGAGCGGATCCTGTATTACACCGGCAAGAGCCACAAGATCGGTGAAGTCCACGACGGCGCCGCCACCATGGACTGGATGGACCAGGAACAGGAACGCGGCATCACCATCACGTCGGCCGCGACGACCGCGTTCTGGAATGACAAGCGCCTGAACATCATCGACACCCCCGGCCACGTGGACTTCACCATCGAAGTCGAACGTTCGCTGCGCGTCCTGGACGGCGCCGTGACCGTGCTGGACGGCAACGCCGGCGTTGAGCCGCAGACTGAAACCGTCTGGCGCCAGGCCGACAAATACAACGTTCCGCGCATCGTCTTCGTCAACAAGATGGACAAGATCGGCGCCGACTTCGACAAGTCGGTCGAGTCGATCCGCGACCGTCTGGGCGCCAAGGCTGTGCCGATCCAATTCCCGATCGGCGCCGAGAGCGAGCTGAAGGGTCTGGTCGACCTGGTCCGCATGAAGGCGGTTGTCTGGGACAACGACGGCCTGGGCGCGTCGTATCGCGATGAAGAGATCCCGGCTGATCTGGTCGACAAGGCCAACGAAGCCCGCCAGTACCTGATCGACAACGCCGTCGAACTCGACGACGAGGCGATGGAAGCTTACCTCGAAGGCAACGAGCCGGACGAAGCGACCATCAAGAAGTGCATCCGCAAGGCCGTGCTGACCGGCGCCTTCTACCCGATCCTCTGCGGCTCGGCGTTCAAGAACAAGGGCGTGCAGCCGCTGCTGGACGCCGTCGTCGACTACCTGCCGTCGCCGGTGGACATCCCGCCGACCCCGGGCATCGACTACAAGACCGAAGAGCCGATCACCCGCAAGGCGTCGGACGAAGAGCCCCTGTCGGTTCTGGCCTTCAAGATCATGGACGACCCCTTCGTCGGCTCGATCACCTTCTGCCGCATCTACTCGGGCAAGATGGAAACGGGCATGGGCCTGCTGAACTCGTCGCGCGACAAGAAGGAGCGCGTCGGCCGCATGCTGCTGATGCACTCGAACAACCGCGAGGACATCAAGGAAGCCTACGCCGGCGACATCGTCGCCCTGGCCGGCCTGAAGGAAACCCGCACGGGCGACACCCTGTGCGACCCGATCAAGAACCCGGTCATCCTGGAGCGCATGGAGTTCCCGGCGCCGGTTATCGAGATCGCAGTCGAGCCCAAGTCGAAGGCTGACCAGGAGAAGCTGGGCGTCGCCCTGGCCAAGCTGGCCTCGGAAGACCCGTCCTTCACCGTCTCGACCGACCACGAGTCGGGCCAGACGATCCTGAAGGGCATGGGCGAGCTGCACCTGGACATCAAGATCGACATCCTGAAGCGCACCTACAAGGTCGAAGCCAACATCGGCGCGCCGCAGGTGGCCTACCGTGAATCGATCAGCCGCAAGGCCGAGATCGACTACACCCACAAGAAGCAGACCGGTGGTACGGGTCAGTTCGCCCGCGTCATGATCACCTTCGAACCGGGCGAGCCGGGTTCGGGCTTCGTGTTCGAGTCGGCCATCGTCGGCGGCGCCGTGCCGAAGGAATACATCCCTGGCGTCGAGAAGGGCCTGGAATCGGCCAAGGATAACGGCCTGCTCGCCGGCTTCCCGCTGATCGACTTCAAGGCGACCCTGACGGACGGCAAGTTCCACGACGTCGACTCCAGCGTGCTGGCGTTCGAAATCGCGGCCCGCGCCGCCTTCAAGGAACTGCGCGAGAAGGGCGGACCCAAGCTGCTCGAGCCGATCATGGCCGTCGAGGTCGTGACCCCGGAAGAGTATCTGGGCTCGGTCATCGGCGACCTGAACGGCCGTCGCGGCATGATCCAGGGTCAGGACATGCGCGGTAACGCGACTGTCGTGAACGCCTTCGTGCCGCTGGCCAACATGTTCGGCTATGTGAACACCCTGCGCGGCATGTCGCAGGGCCGCGCGGCCTTCACCATGCAGTACGATCACTACGAAGCGGTGCCGCAACACGTCGCCGACGAAGTGATCAAGAAGTACAGCGCCTAAGCACCAACCAATCCCGGCAGGCCTTCGGGCCTGCCGGACCCCTGAAAACCCCAAGGACTGAAGCCCCCTTTTTCAGGGGACGGAGAGAAGAGAATGGCCAAGGAAAAGTTCGAACGCACGAAGCCGCACTGCAACATCGGCACGATCGGTCACGTTGACCACGGCAAGACGACGCTGACGGCGGCGATCACGATGACGCTGGCGAAGGCCGGCGGCGCCAAGGCGATGAACTACGCCGACATCGACGCCGCGCCGGAAGAAAAGGCCCGCGGCATCACGATCAACACGGCGCACGTCGAGTACGAGACGGCCAACCGTCACTACGCGCACGTCGACTGCCCGGGTCACGCCGACTATGTGAAGAACATGATCACCGGCGCCGCCCAGATGGACGGCGCGATCCTGGTGGTTTCGGCCGCCGACGGCCCGATGCCGCAGACGCGCGAGCACATCCTGCTGGCCCGTCAGGTCGGCGTTCCGGCTCTGGTCGTGTTCATGAACAAGGTCGACCTGGTCGACGACGAAGAGCTGCTCGAGCTGGTCGAGATGGAAGTGCGCGAGCTGCTGTCGTCGTACCAGTTCCCGGGTGACGAGATTCCGATCACCAAGGGCTCGGCCAAGGCCGCGACCGACGGCGTGAACCCGGAAATCGGCGAACAACGCGTTCTGGCGCTGATGGAAACCGTCGACGCCTACATCCCGCAGCCGGAACGTCCGGTGGACCTGCCGTTCCTGATGCCGGTGGAAGACGTCTTCTCGATCTCGGGCCGCGGCACCGTGGTGACCGGTCGCGTCGAGAAGGGCATCGTCAAGGTCGGTGAGGAAGTCGAGATCGTCGGCATCCGTCCGGTCCAGAAGACGACCTGCACGGGCGTGGAAATGTTCCGCAAGCTGCTGGATCAGGGTCAGGCCGGTGACAACGTCGGCGTTCTGCTGCGCGGCACCAAGCGTGAAGACGTCGAGCGCGGTCAGGTTCTGTGCAAGCCGGGTTCGATCACCCCGCACACCAAGTTCCAGGCCGAAGCCTACATCCTGACGAAGGAAGAGGGCGGCCGTCACACGCCGTTCTTCACCAACTACCGTCCGCAGTTCTACTTCCGCACGACGGACGTGACCGGCATCGTGCACCTGAAGGAAGGTGTCGAGATGATCATGCCCGGCGACAACGCCGAGCTGAGCGTCGAGCTGATCACCCCGATCGCCATGGATCAGGGCCTGCGCTTCGCCATCCGTGAAGGCGGCCGCACCGTCGGCGCCGGCGTCGTCGCAAAGATCATCGAGTAATCGACGGTCTGACGATCTGAGTTGAAGAGCCCCGCCGGAGCGATCCGGCGGGGTTTTTCTTTGTCCTTGCGGCGTCCCTCTCCCCCCAGGGGGAGAAGGCAGAGGCTAGATGAACCGCACCTCGACCCCGGGTTTAACCGCCGCGGCCAGTTGCCAGGCGTCCCAGTTGGTCAGGCGGACGCAGCCGTGGGAGGCGGTCTTGCCGATCTTGTCGGGCTCGGGCGTGCCGTGGATGCCGTAGCTGGGCTTGTCCAGGTCGATCCAGACGACGCCGACGGGGTTGTTGGCCCCCGCGGGCACGACGATCCGGCGACCGCCGGGGCCGTAGCTGAGCTTGGCGGGGTCATAGACATAGTCCGGATTGCGGGCGACGCCGTTGACCCTGACCGTCCCGCTCGGCGTCGGATTGTCGCCGCTGCCGATGGTGGCGGGATAGTAGGCCAGCAGGCGGCCATCCCCGGCGAAGGCGCGCACCGAGCCCTCGCCCTTGTCGACGATGATGTGGTCCACATCGGCCGGCAGGGGCGCCGCGCCGATGGCCGGGACGGTGATCTTCTGACCCGCGCGACGGAAGTCCACGCCGGGGTTCAGCGTCTGAAGCAGGTCTTCGGTGATGTGGAAATGCTCGGCGATACGCTCGCGCGGGCTGGTGTAGCGGACGCCGTTGGCGGCCTGTTCCGCCAGTTCCCCCGGCGGCGGGCTGAACGGGCCCGCGACGTCAGACGCGGACAGGGTGTAGGTGGTCATGGCCGGGCGGTCGTCCGCCGATGTCAGCCGATCCATGAGGTCTCCGTCGATGGCGTCGCCCGAAAGCCCGTTCGCCTTTCGATAGGCCGCAACCGCCTGCCGCAGGTTGGAGCCCGGCACGCCGTCGATGACGCCGGGCGAGAAGCTGGAACGATCAAGCAGAACCTGCAGGCGGATCAGGGCGGGATCCGGCTTGACCGGCCCGGTCGGCGCCGCGTTCGGCGCGGCGCCGACCGTGGGGGGGGCGACGGGCTCCGTGATCCGGGCTTCGTTGATCTGGTCAGCCGTGAGGGCGGCGGCCTGTGTCGCGTCCACGGGCGCGCGGGGCTGGTCGGACTGACCGCAGGCGGCGAGGGCCAGGACGGCGGTCGAGGCGACGACCAGACGAAGGGACAGGCGGGGGGACATGCGGGCTCCGGGCCGTTTCAGGTCGGAAACCAACCCGCTGCGGCAGAGCTTGTTCCGGATCGTCGTTCGACGGATCGCGGACGCACCGGAAGGTCCGCGCTTCTTCTGTCTAGCGAAGCCGGGGCGCCAATCCTTCCGCCGTGACCTCGGCCCAGCAGGCATAGCCCGCGTCGTTCAGGTGCAGGTCGTCCGGGCCGACGCCGCCACGCTCCAGACCGCTCCAGCCGGCCATGGCGTCGAAGCGGTGCAGCACGGCGTACTGACCCCGGCGGCCTTCCTCGGAGATGCGACGGGCCATGTCGCCCAGCGCCGGGTTGCGGCCCCGGAACGACGCGTTGGTGGTCGTTTCCGGCAGGCGTTGCGGGTCGATCAGCAGGACATCCACGTCGGCGGCCTGCAGCACCGCCTCGCCGCGATGGAAGTCGGCGAACACGTCATCGACCATCCGGTCGCGCAGCACGTCATTGGTGCCCAGTTGCCAGATGACCAGATCGACGCGCCCGGCGGCCAGTTCGCGCTCCAGCCGGTCAGCGGTCTCCTTCGCCGTTTCGCCGCCGATGCCGCGGTTGAAGACGGTGACGTCCACCCCGGGCAGACGGCGTTCAAGCCCCAGTTCCAGCAGGGGCGCGAAGCCGAGCTCGCGACGGCTGGCGCCGATCCCCTCGATGGACGATGAGCCGACGGCCAGAATACGCAGAGCCCCGGCGCGGACGGCGGCGCGACTGCGGGTCAGGCCCCCGTTGTCCGAAACGAAGCCGGTCTCCAGAGGGCAGACGGCGATCGGCTGGCCGGTCGTGACTGCGGGGCGCGGCGCAGGCGTCTGGGCCCGGGCCGAGACGGGCAGGGCGGAACCGGCGGTGAGGGCGACGGCGGCGAGCATATGGACGGTGAACTTCAAGGATTGGGTTTTCCGGTCGCGGGGTCTGTGGCCGTGTCGCCGGGATTTGAGGAGCCCTCCGAACCCTTGGGCTCGGTCGCCGGGCGGGGCGGCTGGCCGTCCCTGTCGGGGCGCAGGTTCTCGTTCTCGGTTTCGCGGCTATCGGGGCGGTTCGGATCAGTCATGACAGGTCTCCGGGGATTGGGACAAGCGCAACGTGCGACGTCAGGCCCGGCTCCCCGAACACAAATCATTAAGGATGAACGCTCACCGGGCCGAAACGGGCGGTGTGGCATGGAGGACGCTGAAACAGGCCTGTTGAGGCGAAGGGCGGCGGATGACCGGGTTCAAGGTCGACATCCTGAAGGCGGACCAACTGGGCGAGGCCGAGTGGGGCGCGTGGCGCGCCTTTCTGGCGGCGAACCCGGCGCTGAACAGCCCCTATTTCCGGCCCAGCTTCACGCGGGTGGCCGGGCGGATCAGCCCCGACGCGGCGGTGGCCGTGTTCAGCAAGGGCGGCGAGATCGTCGGCTTCTTCCCGCATCAACGGCGCGGGGCGGCGATCCAGCCGCTGGGGGCGCCGATGAACGACTATCACGGCGTCATCGCCCGTCCGGGCGAGGGGCCGACCCTGTCGGAGGTGGCGACTCTGCTGGGAGCGTCGCGCCTGAACGTCACCGCCTGGGTCGGGGATACGCCGCTGGGCGAGGACCGGCGCACGGTGCAGGTCGAGCTGGGCGAGGGCGGCTATGACGGCTGGTACGCCGAGCGGCGCCAGACGTTCGGCAAATTCTTCAAGGACAAGGAGCGCGCCCGGCGCAGCATGGAGGCCGAGTTGGGGCCGTTGCGGATCGAGCGTGGCCTGCATGATCCCAAGCTGCTGGACTGGCTGCTGAACCTGAAGCGGGATCAGTACCGGCGCACCAATCGCCATGACATCTTCGCCTGCGGCTGGACGGCCGAGCTGTTGCACGAACTGCTGCAGACTCAGGGCGAAAACGGCTTCGGCGCCTCGATGGCCGGGCTGTGGGCGGGCGACCGTCTGACCGCGATCGAATTCTCGCTGCACGCGGGCGACCAGTATCATTTCTGGTTCCCGGGCTATGAGCCGTCGCTGGCGCGCTGTTCGCCGGGAATCCTGCTGAGCATGGACACCATGCGGTTGGCCGCCAAGCTGGGCTATCGCACCTTCGACTTCGGGTTCGAGGGCGAGCACTACAAGAAATACTTCTGCAACGGCCACCACATCGTGCGCGAGGCCATGGTGCTGAAGCCCGGCCTCGGCGCGGCCATGAGCCAGGCGGCTGTGAAGGCGCTGGATCTGGCGGGCGAGGGGCGGGGCGAGAAGTTGCGCGCCAGCGTCCGCCGTCGCTGGGCCGCCATCGAGGCCTGTGAAGTCACCCCCGCCAACCGCTTCAGGGGCGCCGTGCAGGCCGCGGGCGCCGCGCTGAACAAGACGCGCTCGAGCAGTGCATCCGCCTGAGGACAGACATGACCAAAGAGATGCTTTCGGCCCGCACCCGCTATTCCGGCCCGATCCGTCAGGCCGAGGCCCATCCGCACAGTCTGGTGGAGCAGGGATTCGCCACGGACGAGTCGCTGGCGGCGATCCTGGACCGCTATCCGGCGGAGTTGTTCGATATCAACCTGTATGACTACGACGACGAGGGGCAGGTCTCCCTGCGCACCGGCGCGCGCGGTCGCCTGGACGGCGCCGAGCTGCTGGCCGCGATCCAGCAGGGGCGTCTGTGGGTCAATATGCGCGAGGTCGAGACCGGCTGGCCCGAACTTTGGGCCGCGGCCATGGTCGAGTTCGGCAAGGTGCAGGCGAAATATCCCGGCATGCGCGCCGTGCGGAACGCCGGCCAGTTGATCCTGTCCTCGCCCAAGGCGCGGGTGCCCTACCATTTCGACCCGGCGGGCGTGGTGCTGTTCCACATGCGCGGTCGCAAGCGGATCTATGTCTATCCGGGCGACGAGGGCCATCTGCCCGAGCGCAATATGGAGCAAGTGGTCGCGCGCCAGACGACCGAGGAACTGCCCTATACGCTCGCGTTCGAGCAGGACGCGCAGGTGATGGATCTGGAGCCGGGTCAGGCGCTGACATGGCCGATCTATGCGCCGCACCGGGTGGAGAATCTGGACCGGTTCTGCGTCAGCCTGTCGATGGACTTCCAGACCTGGCCGTCGCGGTTCCGCAACGGGGCGCTCTACACCAACGCTGTCTTGCGCAGCCGGGGACGGAGCCCGCGTATGACCGACCGGATGGCGACACCCGAACTGGCGGCCCGCTGGGCGGCATCGCTGGCGCTGAAGAAGGCGGGTGCGCTGAAGAGTCGGCTCGAGCATTTCGAACGCGATTTCGAGCCGGAAGTCGGCGTGGCCGACGGCGCGGGCTCGCTCAGAACCTGAACATCCTGAAAGGCCGGCCCTGCCGTTCAGGCGGCGCGGGGCTTTGGACGGGAATTCTTACAACGGGGTCATGACCTCCTATTAAAGTGACTTCGACGCCCGGCGGACGCACCCTTTCCTCACATCGGACAGGGAGGCCCGTCATGAAATCCGCCACCGCAATCGCCGTATCCGCCGCCGCGCTCGCCGCCATGGCCAGCCCCGCGTTCGCCGGAGAGCCGAACGTCGAAATCCGCAACGCCGTCGCCCGGGTGTCGGTCATCGTCGAGGACCGCGCGGACATTTCGGTCGAGGTTCAGCGCGGCCGGTCGCAGCTTCCGGCCATCCAGGTCTCGCGTCACGGCGACGAGGTCCGCATCGACGGCGGACTGGGCGGACGCCGTGGCGGCCTGTTCAACCGCGGAAACAGCCGCATCCGCGAGTGCCACTCGGGCCGCGTTGACGCTCGGCCGGGCGAGGGCGCCTGGGTTCAGGTGCGAGATCTGGGCCGGGTGAATCTGGAAGACGCCCCGCAAATCATCATCCGCACGCCCCGCCGGGTAGACATCGCCGCCAACGGCGCGGTCTTCGGCGCCGTCGGTCGCGGCGCGCGCTCGGTGGAGCTGGCCAACGGCGGCTGCGGTCGCTGGGATGTGGCCAACGTCGACGGCCCGGTCTCGCTGAGCCTGGGCGGTTCTGGCGACATCCGGGCGGGCAACGCCGGGTCTCTGGAGATCGCCATCGGCGGGTCCGGCTCGGTCGCGGCGGGAACGTCGAACGCGCTGGATATTTCGATCGGCGGGTCCGGTTCGGTCCGCGCCGGGGCGACGCGCCGGCTTGAGGTCGCCATCGGCGGCTCGGGCGATGTGGGCGTGGCCCGTCTGGACGGAGATATGGACGTCGCCATCGGCGGTTCGGGCGACGTGGACGTGCGCGGCGGAACGGCTCCGAACGTCGATGTGGCCGTCGCCGGATCAGGAGACGTCAGTTTCCGCGGCGTGGCCGGCAATGTGGATGTGACGGTCATGGGCAGCGGCGATGTGAACATCGCGCGGGCCACCGGCTCGGTCAGCCGCCAGGTGGCGGGGGGCGGAGACGTGCA
Organism: Brevundimonas sp. M20; assembly: GCF_006547065.1. Classification (NCBI taxonomy): domain Bacteria; kingdom Pseudomonadati; phylum Pseudomonadota; class Alphaproteobacteria; order Caulobacterales; family Caulobacteraceae; genus Brevundimonas; species Brevundimonas sp. M20. The sequence goes on from NZ_CP041243.1 coordinate 1,185,995, forward strand.
TATCGGACGCTGACGGTCAGACAGCGAACGGTGACGGGAAGAGCCCGGGGATGTGGAACCCCCCGGGCTCTTTTCATGTCCGGTCATGTCCGGCGCCGGGCCAGGTTTACGCCGGGCGGGGTGTAGTGCTGTCGGAGGGCGGCATCTGAAGCGCTTTGCTCCGGTCCGGACAAGGCGCGCGGTATCCGGGCGCTCGTGCAAACGGCATGAAGAAGCCCCGGCGGATCGCTCCACCGGGGCTTCAACAGCTCAGCCGAAAGGCTGTCGTTCGGCTTAGAAGGCGCCGGCGAGGGCGCCCACGCTGGCGGCGGTGCGGCCGAGATCGGCGCCCAAACGCGAGCGGGTCTGCAGGTCGCCACCGAAGGTGTAGCGCAGGCCGACGGTCAGGGTGTTGATCGACAGATCGACGTCTTCCAGCTCGGCGTAACCGTAGTTGGCGGTCAGGCTGAACGGGGTGTCGGCGATCTGGTATTCGCCGCCGGCGTTGATCGACCAGACGTCGATGTCCGAGCCGCCGCCGTCGACGGTGTGCCAGCCCAGGCCGCCGTTCACGCGCAGGGCCGGGGTGATGAAGTAGGCGACGTCGCCGCCGACGCTCCAGGCGTCGATGTCGGCGTCGTCGGCGGTTTCATAGGCCACCGAACCCGTCAGGGTCATGTTGTTGATGTAGGCTTGGGCTTCAGCGCCGAAGGCCCACAGGGTGTCGTCGCCGAACTCGGCGCCGCCGGTGAAGCCGCCGACGCGGAACGTGTCATTGATCATGACGGTGCCGTGGACGGCGCCGTCCACGCTGCTGTTGTCCTGACCGGCGACGGCGTTGTTGTTGTACGAGAAGCCGCCGTCCAGCGTGACGGTGAACGGGCCGGTGACCGGGATGGCGGCGGCGACGTCAACCTTGCCGTTCTCGGCCGTGAAGTCCGAACCGAAGGCGTCGTACTTGACGTTGTTGTAGCCGATGCCGACCGAACCGACGGCGTCCTGGGCGAAGGCCGGGGCGGCGGCGAAGGCGGCGACGGCGGCGGTGGCGAGGAAGAGCGTTTTCATTCTTGTTTTCCTTATTCCGCAGCAAGGGGGAAGGCGCGCTGCGATTTGAGGCGAGCTATCAGGCGGGCTCCCAGCGTCGCCATTACAAAAGCTTCACAAAACAGCGGCTTACCGACCTTGTGGCTTCTCCGTCACGCATTGTGGCGCCGTTGCGGCAGTGGTGCGGACAGATAGCGGCGGCGTCTGAAATCAAAGTCAGAAACCGATGGTTCTGTGGCTCGTCGGCCTGACGCAGGGTCGTGGAGGGAGGACGGTCACATGCGATGGAATCAGATCGGCTGGGCGTCGGTCGTGGCGGCGGCGGGACTTTTCATCAGTGTGGCGGATGCGCGAGCACAGACGCCGCCGGAGGGCTTCGTCTGGTACGTGCTGAACGCGCTGAACGGCTTTTATCTCGACGTCGATGATCCGACGAACCGGCCCCCTTTGGTCACCGAAATTCCGGACGGCGTGCTTGAGCCGGTGGAGGTGAGCGGCGACGACCGGACTGACTGGCTCATCCGTTGGCCCGACTCCACGCAGTTCTGCGGCACCGGCGGTTGTCGCGCCACTTTATATCTAAGCGGCGAAGACGGCTTCATTCGCGCCTTTGATCGACAGGCCCTTCGCTTCGAAGTGAAGACGGTCGATGGGGAGGTCCGGGTCGAAGCCGCGCTGCACCATCTATACTGCGATAGCGGCCGGAATGAATGCCTGCGCGCCTGGGCGTGGGAGCCTGCGGCCGGGCGGCTACAGGAGCGGCCCTCCAGTGACGGGATCAGCCGCCTGACCATCGTCGCGCCTGTCGACCTGGGCGAAGAGGCGGACGGGTCGCCGATTCTGCCGGACTGGACCCCATCGACGCTCGAGGAGATCCGCTTCCACAGCCGGGTCTGGCGTCCGGCGACGACGGAGGAGGGGCCCAGCCTCTGTCAGGCAGAACTGTTCGACACACCGGATGTGAATGGCGATGGGCTGCGCGACTGGGTGTTCACCCCCGCCGGCGAATGCGATGGCGAGCCGGAAAGCGGCTTTCAGGTCTGGGTGACCATGGGACCCGGTCCGGGGCCGCAGGGACGCGGAGGGCCGGTCGCGCTGGCCTATACCGCCCCGCCGGAGCGCTGGGCCGAGTATGAAGTGTCGGAGCGTCCGGCTATGCTTATGGTGGTCGCGCCCTGTGGAGAGGGAGCGGATTGCGGCGGTATTCCACTGCGCTGGAACGCTTCGACAGGCCGTCTGGTGGAGTAGGCGGAAAACCCCGCCCCGACACAGTTTCGCCGCTTGACGAACGGGGACTCAATCGGCATAAGCGCCCACTCTTGTTGGACCGGCTGTGCACCTCCGGGTGCAGACGCGGTTCGCAAGAACGACCTGAGTGCCTGTTCTTTGCAGTTTCTTGGGACTCCAACGGCCTTCGCGGGGTACTGCGTGGGCCGATCGTTTTTGCGGACGTGCGTACTCTGAAGGCTTTCTGGCCTGAAGACCTCCGGTCTTTGAAATGGTTCACAGGGACGCAGGTTCGCCTGCTTGGGAATAACAACCGATATGGATCAGAGCATCCGCATCAGGCTCAAGGCCTTCGATCACCGCGTCCTCGACTTTTCGACGCGCGAAATCGTCAATACGGCCAAGCGCACCGGCGCGACCGTCCGCGGTCCGATTCCGCTGCCGACCCTGATCGAAAAGTTCACCGTGAACCGCTCGCCGCACGTCGACAAGAAGTCGCGCGAGCAGTTTGAAATCCGCACGCACAAGCGTGTCCTCGACATCGTCGACCCCACTCCGCAGACCGTGGACGCGCTCATGAAGCTCGACCTCTCTGCCGGCGTGGACGTCGAGATCAAGATTTAAAGAAGAAAGAGGCGGGATCCGATGCGCACGGGCGTGATCGCCAAGAAGCTGGGCATGACCCGCGTGTTCGCCGATGACGGCGCGCACGTTCCGGTCACTGTGCTGCAGCTCGACGGCTGCCAAGTCGTCGGCCAACGTACCCAGGAGCGTGACGGCTACGTCGCTCTCCAGCTGGGCGCTGGCACCAAGAAGGCCAAGAACACCAACAAGGCTCAACGCGAAGCTTTCGCGAAGCTGGAAGTGGAGCCGAAGGCCTATGTGACCGAGTTCCGCGTTGACGCGGACGCCCTGGTCGAAGTCGGCGCCGAGTTCTCGGCTGACCACTTCGTCGCGGGCCAGAAGGTCGATGTCCAGGCCGAGACCATCGGCAAGGGCTTCGCCGGCGCCATGAAGCGCTGGAACTTCGGCGGCCTTCGCGCCACCCACGGTGTGTCGGTTTCGCACCGCTCGCACGGTTCGACGGGTAACCGTCAGGACCCGGGCCGGACGTTCCCCGGCAAGAAGATGGCCGGCCACCTCGGCCAGGAAGTCGTCACCACCCAGAACCTGACCGTCTTCCGCGTTGACGCGGAACGCGGCCTGATCCTGATCAAGGGCGCTGTCCCCGGTCACGAAGGCACGTGGGTCAAGATCCGCGACGCCGTGAAGAAGGCCCGCCCGGCTGAAGCCCCGTTCCCCGGTGGCGTGAAGTCGTCGGCCGCTCCGGCTGCTCAACCCGCTGAGACCCCGGCTGAAGAAGCTCCGGCCGTCGAAGCGACCGAAGGCGGTGAAGCGTAATGAAACTCTCGGTCATCAAACTCGACGGCAAGGCCTCGGGCGACGTTGAACTGTCGGACGCCGTCTTCGGCATCTCCGACATTCGCGGCGACCTGCTGGCCCGCTACGTCAACTGGCAGCTGGCCAAGCGCCGCGCCGGCACGCACAAGGTTCAAACCCGCAACGAGAACTCTCGTACGGGCAAGAAGATGTACAAGCAGAAGGGCACCGGCGGCGCCCGTCACGGTTCGCGCCGTGCGCCGCAGTTCGTCGGTGGTTCGCGCGCTTTCGGTCCGGTCGTTCGCTCGCACGCCTATGACCTGCCCAAGAAGGTCCGCGCCCTGGCCCTGCGTCACGCGCTGTCGTCGAAAGCCAAGGCCGGTTCGCTGGTCGTGGTCGACACCGTCGCCGTGAAGGAAGCCAAGACCGCCTCGCTGCGCGAAACCTTCGGCAAGCTGGGCTGGACCAAGGCTCTGATCATCGCTGGTCCGGAAGTCGACGTGAACTTCGGCCTGGCCGCTCGCAACATCCCGCACATCGACGTGCTGCCGAACGCCGGCCTGAACGTCTATGACATCCTGCGGGCCGACAAGCTGGTGCTGACGAAGGCTGCTGTTGAAGCCATCGAAGCCCGCTTCGCGAAGAAGGAGGCCGCGTAATGGCCGGCGCTCAACCGACCGCGCGTCACTACGACACCATCCTGGCTCCGGTGATCACCGAGAAGGCCACGATCCTGTCGGAACAGAACAAGGTCGTCTTCCGCGTCGCGGAAAACGCCTCGAAGGACGAGATCGCCGCTGCGGTCGAGGCCCTGTTCAAGGTCAACGTGCTGAAGGTCAACACCCTCGTTCAGAAGGGCAAGACCAAGCGTTTCCGCGGCATTCTTGGCCGTCGGGTCGACATCAAAAAAGCGATCGTGACGCTGGCTGAAGGCCAGTCGATCGACGTCACCACGGGGCTCTAAGCACATGGCTTTGAAGACCTACAATCCGACTTCGCCGGGCCGTCGCGCCCTGGTGCTGATCGACCGCTCGGAGCTCCACAAGGGCCGTCCCGAGAAGTCGCTGACCGAAGGCCTGACCAAGTCGGGCGGTCGTGGTCAGGGCGGTCGCATCGCTGTCCGCTTCCGCGGCGGCGGCGCCAAGACCCTGTACCGCAAGATCGACTTCAAGCGTCGCAAGTTCGCCTCGGCGACCGTCGAACGCCTGGAATACGATCCGAACCGCACCGCCTTCATCGCCCTCATCACCTATGAGGACGGCGAGAAAGCCTACATCATCGCGCCGCAACGCCTGAAGGCGGGCGACACGGTGGTCGCTGGTGAAAAGGTCGACGTGAAGCCGGGCAATGCGATGCCGCTGCGCTCGATCCCGGTCGGCACGATCATCCACAACGTCGAAATGAAGCCGGGCAAGGGCGCCCAGCTGGCCCGCTCGGCCGGCGCCTACGCCCAGCTGGTCGGCCGCGATCAGGGCTACGCCCAGATCCGTCTCGGCTCGGGTGAGCTTCGCATGGTCCTGGACGGCTGCATGGCCACGGTGGGCGCGGTTTCGAACCCCGACCACATGAACCAGAACCTCGGCAAGGCCGGTCGCAAGCGTCACATGGGCTTCCGCCCGCACGTCCGCGGCGTCGCCATGAACCCGATCGACCACCCGCACGGTGGTGGTGAAGGCCGGACCTCTGGTGGTCGCACCCCGGTTACGCCGTGGGGCAAGGACACCAAGGGCACCCGCACCCGCAAGAACAAGGCGACGGACAAGTACATCATCCGTACCCGTCACGTTAAGAAGGCTCGCTAACCGATGGCCCGCTCCTCCTGGAAAGGCCCGTTTGTCGACGGGTATCTGCTCAAGAAGGCCGACGCCGTTCAGACGTCGGGCCGCAAGGATGTGATCAAGACCTGGTCGCGCCGCTCCACCATCCTGCCGCAGTTCGTCGGTCTGACGTTCGGCGTCCACAACGGCCAGAAGCACGTGCCGGTGATCGTCTCGGAAGAGATGGTCGGCATGAAGTTCGGCGAGTTCGCCCCGACCCGGAACTTCCCGGGCCACGCGGCGGACAAGAAGGCCAAGAGGAAGTAATCCATGGCCCAGACCAAGAACCCCCGCCGGGTCGGCTCGACCGAAGCCCGCGCCAAGCTGGTGAACGTCCGGATCAGCCCGCAAAAGCTGAACCTGGTCGCCGCCTCGATCCGCGGTCTGCCGGTGCAGAAGGCGCTCAACGAGCTGGAATTCAGCCGTAAGCGCATCGCCACCGACGTCCGCAAGGTCCTGTATTCGGCGATCTCGAACGCCGAGAACAACCACAACCTCGACATCGACAACCTGGTCGTCGCCGAGGCCTTCGTGGGCAAGAACCTGGTGATGAAGCGTTTCGCGAGCCGCGCTCGTGGTCGCTCGTCGCGCATCCTGAAACCGTTCAGCGAGATCACCATCGTGGTCCGTGAAGCCGGCGAGGCCGCCTGATGGGTCAGAAAATCAATCCGATCGGTTTCCGCCTCGGCGTGAACCGCACGTGGGACAGCCGCTGGTTCGCCGACGGTGCCTCCTACGCCCGCCTGCTGCACCAGGACCTGAAGCTGCGCGAGTGGCTGAAGGAGCGTCTGCAAGCCGCCGGCGTGTCGCGCATCATCATCGAGCGCCCGCACAAGAAGTGCCGCGTGACGATCTACGCCGCCCGTCCGGGTGTCGTGATCGGCAAGAAGGGCGCCGACATCGAGAAGCTCCGCAAGGACATCTCGGCCCGCACTGAAGGCGAAGTTCACCTGAACATCGTCGAAGTCCGCAAGCCGGAAACCGACGCTCAGCTGATCGCCGAGAACATCGCGCAACAGCTGGAACGCCGCATCGCCTTCCGTCGCGCCATGAAGCGCGCGATGCAGTCGGCCATGCGTCTGGGCGCCAAGGGTGTCCGGATCAACGTTTCGGGTCGCCTCGGCGGCGCTGAAATCGCCCGTATGGAATGGTACCGCGAAGGTCGCGTGCCGCTTCACACCCTGCGCGCCGACATCGACTATGGCTTCATCGAAGCCAAGACGACCTACGGCATCATCGGCGTGAAGGTCTGGGTCTTCAAGGGTGAGGTGCTCGAGCACGACCCGATGGCCCAGGACAAGCGCTGGGCCCAGGAAGCCTCGGGTCCGTCGTCGAACGAAGGCCGTGAACGTGGCCCCCGCGGTGATCGCGGCCCGCGTCGCGACCGCGGACGTGGTGAGAACTAAGTCATGCTGCAACCGAAAAAGACCAAGTACCGCAAGGCCTTCAAGGGCCGGATTCACGGTTCGGCCAAGGGCGGCTTCTCGCTGAACTTCGGCTCTTACGGCCTGAAAACGGTCGAGCCGGAACGCATCACCGCGCGTCAGATCGAGGCGGCTCGCCGCGCGATCACCCGCCAGATGAAGCGTCAGGGCCGCGTCTGGATCCGGGTGTTCCCGGATCTGCCCGTCACGGGCAAGCCGGCTGAAGTCCGGATGGGTAAGGGCAAGGGCGCCGTGGACCACTGGGCCGCGCGTTGCCACCCGGGCCGCATCCTGTTCGAAATCGACGGCGTGCCGGACGATGTGGCGCGTGAAGCGCTGCGTCTCGGCGCCGCCAAGCTGCCGGTCCGCACCAAGGTGGTCACCCGCCTTGACGCCGGCATCGCTCATGTGGAGGCCGCTGCCTGATGACCAAGATCGCCGATCTCCGGTCGCAAACCGCTGACCAGCTGTCCGACGAGCTGCTGAAGCTCAAGAAGGAACAGTTCAACCTGCGCTTCCAGGCCGCCACCGGCCAGATGGAAAAGACCCACCGGGTCTCGGAAGTGCGCAAGGACATCGCCCGCATCTCCACGCTTCTGCGTGAGAAGCGCGCGGCTGTTTAAGGAAACGAAGATGCCGAAGCGAATTCTCGAAGGCGTGGTCGTCTCCGACAAGGGCGACAAGACTGTCATCGTCAAGGTCGAGCGCACCCTGCTGCACCCGGTCCTGAAGAAGACCGTCCGTCTGTCCAAGAAGTACCACGCTCACGACGAAGCGAATGCCCTCAAGGTCGGTGACCTGGCCCGCATCGTCGAGTGCGCCCCGAAGTCCAAGCTGAAGCGCTGGGAAGTCCTGTCGGACGCCTCGGCCGCCTCGGCCTCGTAAGAAGAAGGATCGGATCCCATGATCCAGATGCAAACTAACCTGGAGGTGGCCGACAATTCGGGCGCTCGCCGGGTCATGTGCATCAAGGTGCTTGGCGGCTCGAAGCGCCGCTACGCCTCGGTGGGCGACACCATTGTCGCCTCGGTGAAGGAAGCGATTCCGCGCGGCCGCGTGAAGAAGGGCGACGTCGTTCGCGCCATCGTCGTGCGCACCGCCAAGGACATCATGCGCAAGGACGGCTCTGTCATTCGTTTCGACAAGTCGGCCGCCGTCATCGTCAACAAGCAAAACGAGCCTGTCGGCACCCGTATCTTCGGGCCGGTTCCGCGCGAACTGCGCGCCAAGAACCACATGAAGATCATCTCGCTGGCTCCGGAGGTCCTGTAACCATGGCCGCCAAGATCAAGAAGGGCGACAACGTCGTCATCCTGACCGGCAAGGACAAGGGCCGTACCGGCCAGGTCCTGAAGGTCCTTCCGACCGAGAACCGCGTCGTCGTGCAAGGCATCAACATGGTGCAGCGTCACACGCGTCCGACCCAGGGCGACCCCCAGGGCGGTATCAAGAACAAGGAAGCCTCGCTTCACCTGTCGAACGTCGCGATCGCCGACGCCAACGGCAAGGCGACCCGCGTCGGCTTCAAGGTTGAAGAGGGCAAGAAGGTCCGCTTCGCCAAGACGACGGGAGACGTCATCTAATGGCCGACACCAAGTACACCCCGCGGCTGAAGACGGAATACAACTCGCGCATCCGCGGCGAGATGAAGACCAAGTTCGGCTACACGAACGAGATGCAGATCCCCAAGCTGGACAAGATCGTCCTGAACATGGGTATCGGTGAAGCTGTCGCTGACTCCAAGAAGGCCACCGCGGCCCTCAAGGATCTGACCGCCATCGCCGGTCAGAAGGCTGTGCCGACCAAGGCCCGCAACTCCATCGCCGGCTTCAAGCTGCGCGAAGGCATGGTTGTCGGCGGCAAGGTCACGCTGCGCGGCGACCAGATGTACGAGTTCCTGGACCGGTTCATCACGATCGCGCTGCCGCGCGTGAAGGATTTCCGCGGCCTCAAGGGCACTTCGTTTGACGGTCGCGGCAACTACGCCACCGGTCTGAAGGAGCACATCGTGTTCCCGGAGATCAACTACGACCAGATCGACCAGATGTGGGGCATGGACATCATCGTCTGCACCACGGCCAAGACCGACGAGGAAGCCAAGGCTCTCCTCGCCGAGTTCAAGTTCCCGTTCGTGAACTGAGCGGGAAGGGAAACAGACAATGGCAAAGAAGTCCGCTGTAAACCGTAACGAGAAGGTCAAGGCCCTCGTCGCGAAGTACGCCGACAAGCGCGCTGCCCTCAAGGCCACCGCGAATGACGAGTCCCTGCCGCTGGAGGAGCGCTTCGAGGCGCGCCTGAAGCTGGCGGAACTGCCGCGCAACTCGGCGCCGAACCGCATCCGCAACCGCTGCGAGGTGACGGGTCGTCCGCGCGCCTACTATCGCAAGCTGAAGATGAGCCGGATCGCCCTGCGTGAGCTGGGCAACCTGGGGCAAATCCCCGGCCTGACGAAGTCGAGCTGGTAAGGGGAGCATAAAGTCATGATGATCAACGATCCCCTGAGCGACATGATCGCCCGCATCAAGAACGCTGCGACCCGCAAGCGTTCGAAGGTGCTGACCCCGGCCTCGCGCCTGCGCCAACGCGTCCTCGACGTGCTGCAGGACGAAGGCTACATCCGCGGCTACAACCTGGTGCAAAACCCGGGTGAGTTCCCGCAGTTCGAGATCGAGCTGAAGTACTTCGACGGCCAGCCGGTGATCGCCGAGATCGCCCGCGTGTCGAAGCCCGGCCGCCGCGTCTATTCGGCTATCAGCGACCTGAAGCCGATCAAGAACGGCCTGGGCATCTCGATCCTTTCGACGTCCAAGGGCGTCATGTCGGACGCTGCCGCCCGCGACGCCAATGTCGGCGGCGAAGTCCTCTGCAGGGTCTACTAAGATGTCCCGTATCGGCAAGAAAACCATCGCTGTGCCGAAGGGCGTGACTGTCACGCTCGACGGCCAGAACATCACCGTGAAGGGTCCGAAGGGCGAACGCGCCTGGACCGTGGCGGAAGAGATCGAGGTCAAGCAGGAAGGCGACGAACTGTCGCTGACCCCGCGTTCGGACACCCAGCGCGCTCGCGCGATGTGGGGCCTGTCGCGCACCCTGGTCGACAATATGGTCACCGGCGTCACCACCGGTTTCGACAAGACGCTCGAACTGGTCGGCGTGGGTTACCGCGCCGCGATGAAGGGCAACCAGCTGTCGCTGCAGCTCGGCTTCTCGCACGACGTCGACATCGATCCGCCGGCCGGCGTTTCGTTCGCTGTTCCGAAGCAGACCGAGATCAAGATCTCGGGTTCGGACAAGCAGGCCGTCGGTCAGATCGCCGCCGTCATCCGCAAGCTGCGTCCGCCGGAGCCCTACAAGGGCAAGGGTGTCCGCTACGCCGGTGAGACCGTGCGTCGCAAGGAAGGCAAGAAGAAGTAAGTCATGGCTCTTTCTCTTCAACAGCAAGCCAAGCGCCGCGCCGAGCGCAATCGTCGCCGCCTGAAGGCTGTCGCCAACGGTCGCCTGCGCCTGTCGGTCAGCCGTTCGGACAAGAACATCTCGGCCCAGATCATCGACGACGCCCAAGGCGTCACCGTGGTCGCCGCCTCGTCGCTGGAAGGCGGCAAGGGTTCGAAGGGCTCGGACGTCGCCGCGGCTGCCGCCATCGGCAAGCTGATCGCCGAACGCGCCATCGAGAAGGGCGTCAAGGACGTCGTCTTCGACCGCGGCGCCTACATCTATCACGGACGGGTGAAGGCGCTGGCGGAAGCCGCGCGTGAAGCCGGCCTGAACTTCTAAGGGACGCGACAGATGGCGCAACAACCCCAGCGCGGCGGACAGGGCGGCAACGACCGCAACCGTCGTGACAACCGTAACGCTCCCGCTGTCGATGGTCCGGACTCGGACATCGTCGAGAAGCTGGTGCACATCAACCGCGTCGCCGCCACCGTGAAGGGCGGCCGTCGCTTCAGCTTCGCTGCCCTGATGGTCGTCGGTGACGGCAAGGGCCGCGTCGGCTTCGGTCATGGCAAGGCGCGTGAAGTGCCGGAAGCCATCCGCAAGGCGACCGAAGAAGCCAAGAAGACCATGATCAAGGTTCCGCTTCGCGAGAACCGCACCCTGCACCACGACGGCAACGGCCGTTGGGGCGCCGGCAAGATCATGATGCGCGCCGCCCCTCCCGGGACCGGCGTGATCGCGGGTGGTCCGATGCGCGCCGTGCTCGAAACCCTCGGCGTCCAGGACGTCGTCGGCAAGTCGACCGGTTCGTCGAACCCCTACAACATGATCCGTGCGACGTTCGAGGCCCTCAAGGTCCAGTCGTCGCCGCGTCAGGTTGCTTCGAAGCGTGGCAAGAAGGTCGCTGACCTGATGGGCCGCCGCAACGACGGCGCCTCGGCGCCTGAAGCCATCGAGGGCTAAGACATGGCCAAGACTGAATCGAAAGCCACCGTCACCATCCGCCAGACCGGTTCGCCGATCCGCCGCAAGTCGGACCAGCGCGCCACCCTGATCGGCCTGGGCCTGAACCGCGTGGGTCGTGAATCGACCCTCGAGGACACCGCCTCGGTCCGCGGCATGATCGCCAAGGTCCACCACATGGTGGAAGTGGTCGAGAAGTAAGACTGCAGGTCTCCCTCCCTTTCGGGGGAGGGCGGATCGCCGCAAGGCGGTCCAGCATGGGGCGGCTCCGCAAGAGCCGCCTTTACTGCTATCCGGGGAGCGGCTATAGCGCGCGACCTTGAGGTTTGGGGGAGGGCGGTTCGCCATCCCCTTCCGGCTGCGTCGCAGCCATCCTCCCTGAACGGGAGGGACATTGAAAACGCCGAGTCCGGAGTGTCTCCGGGCGCTAGAACCCGAAAGGATCAGGCATATGAAACTGAACGAAATCCGCGACAACGAAGGCGCACACAAGAAGCGCATGCGCGTCGGCCGTGGCCCGGGCTCGGGCAAGGGCAAGACCGCCGGTCGCGGCGTCAAGGGTCAGAAGTCGCGTTCGGGCGTCGCCATCGGCGGCTTCGAAGGCGGCCAGATGCCGCTGTACATGCGTATGCCGAAGCGCGGCTTCAACAACCCGAACGCGCTGAAGCTGGCTGAAGTGAACCTGTGGCGCCTGCAGGACGCCATCGACGCCGGCAAGCTGGACGCCAAGTCGGAAATCAACGGCGAGGCCCTGGTGGCCGCCGGCGTGATCCGCCGCGTCAAGGACGGTGTCCGCGTTCTGGGCACCGGTGAACTGAAGGCCAAGCTGAGCCTGGTCGTCTGGTCGGCCTCGGCCGGCGCCAAGTCGGCCATCGAAGCGGCCGGCGGTTCGGTCGTCGAACAACGCATCGAAGCCGAGGCCAAGGCCGCGGCTCGCGTCGAGAAGCGCAACGCCGCCAAGGGCAAGGTTCCGGCCCCCAAGGCGCCGAAGGGCGACGCCAACAAGGTCTCGGCCCGCGCCAAGCGCACGGCCGCGAAGTAAAAAGACTGTCGGGCGCCCTCGCCATGAGGGCGCCCTTCTCCTATCTGGACGCAGGCGCGGACTCGTCGTCCGATGCGCCGCGTTCTGATCAGTCGGGGTGACACTTATGGCTTCGGCCGCCGAACAACTCGCAGCAAACATGAACATGGGCTCGTTCGCCAAGGCGACCGAGCTGCACAAGCGCCTGCTTTTCACGGCAATGGCGCTGATCGTGTTCCGCCTGGGCTGCTATATTCCGATCCCCGGCATCAACAACGCCCAGTTCCTCGCGTTCTTCCAGGATCCGGACGGCCAGCGCGGCATTCTGGACATGCTCAACATGTTCTCCGGCGGCGCCGTGCAGAACATGGCCGTCTTCGCGCTGAACGTGATGCCGTACATCTCGGCCTCGATCATCGTGCAGCTGCTGGGCGCGGTGTACCCGCCCTGGGAGAAGCTGCGTAAGGAAGGCGGCGAGAGCGGCCGCAAGCAGCTGAACCAGTACACCCGTTACCTGACGGTCGTTCTGGCCGTCGCCCAGGCCTTCGGCATCGCCACCCAGCTGAACGGCCAGCCGGGTCTGATCGACGAACCGGGCCTGTTCTTCATCATCACCACCACGACCTGCCTGACCGCCGGGACCATGTTCCTGATGTGGCTGGGTGAGCAGGTGACGGCGCGCGGCGTCGGCAACGGCATCTCGCTGATCATCTTCGCCGGTATCGTCGCGGTTCTGCCGGGCACCATCGGCCGCATGTTCGGTCTGGCCCAGCAAGGCCAGATGTCGGCCTTCGCCCTGATCGCCATCGTCGCGATGGCCGTGGGCGTGGTCGTCTTCATCGTCTTCATGGAGCGCGCCCAGCGCCGCCTTCTGATCCAGTATCCGAAGCGTCAGGAAGGCAACCGCATGGCCGGGGGCGAGCGTTCGTTCCTGCCGCTGAAGGTCAACACCGCGGGCGTCATCCCGCCGATCTTCGCCTCGTCGCTGCTGATGCTGCCGTCGACGGTGGCCCAGTTCACCGATCCGTCGAAGCTCCCGGCGTGGATGTCGTGGCTGCCGGCCTTCACCGCCCAGATGCAGCACGGCCAGCCGGTGTTCACCGTGCTGTACGCCGTCCTGATCATCTTCTTCTGCTTCTTCTACACCTCGATCACCTTCAACCCCGAGGACACGGCCGAAAACCTGCGCAAGTACGGCGGCTTCCTGCCGGGCATCCGTCCGGGCAAGCGCACGGCCGAGTATCTGGACCACGTCCTGACCCGTCTGACGGTGATCGGCGCGGCCTACATCACCGCTGTCTGTATCCTGCCGGAGATCATGGTCGCCAATCTGGGCCAGAGCTTCTACTTCGGCGGCACCTCGGTGCTGATCGTGGTCTCGGTGACCATGGACACCGTGGCGCAGATCCAGTCGCACCTGCTGGCGCACCAGTACGAAGGCCTGATCAAGAAGGCCAAGCTGCGCGGCCGTGGACAGGCCAAGGGCCAGACCAAGGGCAAGGGCGTCACCGCGCCCGCCCGCCGCTAAGCCGACCAGAGGGGGAAGCGATGAACCTGATCCTGTTTGGGCCGCCCGCGGCCGGCAAGGGCACCCAGGCCAAGCGTCTGGTCGAGACCCGGGGCATGATCCAGCTCTCGACCGGCGACATGCTGCGCGAGGCGATCGCTTCGGGCTCTGAGTTGGGCAAGGAGTGTCAGGCCATCATGTCGCGCGGGGATCTGGTTCCCGACGCGGTCGTGATCGCCCTGATCGAAGCCCAGCTGAAGGCGGCGGAAGACGCTGGCGGCGCCATCTTCGACGGCTTCCCGCGCACCCTGGCCCAGGCCGAGGCGCTGGACGCCATGCTGGCCAAGCTGGGCAAGAAAATCGACCACGTCGTGCGCCTGAAGGTGGACGATGAGGCCCTGCTGGCCCGCGTGGCCAAGCGGTTCTCCGACCAGGGCCGTCCGGACGACAACCCCGACAGCTTCAAGGTCCGTCTGGACGCCTACAACCGCAACACGGCGCCTCTGCTGCCCTACTATGCGGACAAGGGCCTGCTGACCGAGGTCAACGGCATGGACTCCATCGAGGCCGTCTCGGCCGACATCGACGCCGCCCTGAACTGAACCGGTTTCCGCCCGCCGACCCGGCGGGCGGACCTTCCCCCCGACAGCCCGCGTTCATGTCCGGTGTGACATGGGAAGCGCGTGAGCACGGGACATTCCATCCTGAACCGTCGCCGGTGGCGCAGCGCCGGCTTCGCCGTCGGCATCGTGGCGGCGCATCTGGCTGTCTTCGCCGTGATCGGCGCAGGCGCGCCCGGCGGTGCGGTCGTCCCGCCGCCTCCGGCGTTGGAGGTGGTGCTGTTCCGGCCGCCCGTGCCGCCGCCACCTCCACCGCCGCCGCCGAACCCCTCGCCCGTGGCCGGGGGAGGGGCGCCCGCCGCTCCGTCGCGCATCCATACGCCGCCCCCGGCGCCCGCTCCTCCGCCGGACAGCCCGCCCGCGCCGGTCGTTCAGGCCCCGGAGCCCGCGATCACGGTCGGCGTGGCTCCCACCGCCTCTCCGGAGCCGGGATTCGGTCCGGGCGGGGAGGGGGAGGGACGGGGAACCGGCCTCGGGGACGGCGACGGTCCCGGCTCGGGCTCCGGCGCCCTGATCCTGCGCGGCGCCAACGGGCGAGAGATTTTTCAGGACACGCCGCGCGAGTTGCGCGGTCGCGCCCGCAACGTGGACATCACCGTCAGCTGCGAGATCACGCTGGAGGAGCGCCTGACCGGCTGCCGGGTCGTCAGGGAGCGGCCCGCCGGGCAGGGATTCGGTCCGGTCGCCGTGCGCGTCGCCGAAACCCGCTTCCGCGTCCGCCCGCCGATGACGGCCTCCGGTCGCCCGATCCCGGGCGGCCGTATCACCATCGGGGTGATCTGGCCCTGAGCGGTTGACGGACCGAAGTGCCGATACGGCGTTCGCGACCTGTTGACGGAAACTGAATCCCCTGTATAAGGCCCGCTTCCGCGAAGGGCGCGCACGCTCCTGGTCTGTTGACCGGAGCGTTTATTGCGTCCGCACACGCGTATCTGGAGAGCTTCGTGGCCCGTATTGCTGGCGTCAACATCCCGACCAACAAGCGCGTTGAAATCGCGCTTCAGTACATCCATGGCATCGGCCCCGCCGCCGCCAAGGATATCGCCGCCAAGGTGGGCATCGAGCCCGCCCGCCGCGTGAACCAGCTGACGGACGCTGAAGTCCTGTCGATCCGCGAAACGATCGACCGCGACCACACCGTCGAGGGCGACCTGCGTCGTGAGACGTCGATGAACATCAAGCGTCTGATGGATCTGGCCTGCTACCGCGGCCTGCGTCACCGCAAGGGCCTGCCGGTCCGCGGCCAGCGCACCCACACCAACGCCCGCACCCGCAAGGGTCCCGCCAAGCCGATCGCCGGCAAGAAGAAGTAAGAGCTGACACATGGCCAAGGAACCGGGTCGCGTTAAGAAGCGCGAGCGCAAGAACATCACCTCGGGCGTCGCTCACGTGAATGCGTCGTTCAACAACACGATGGTGACCATCACCGACGCGCAAGGGAACGCGATTTCCTGGTCGTCGGCCGGTCACATGGGCTTCAAGGGTTCGCGCAAGTCGACCCCCTACGCCGCCCAGATGGCTGCTGAAGACGCCGGCAAGAAGGCGGCAGAGCACGGCGTGAAGACGCTGGAAGTCAACGTCTCGGGTCCGGGTTCCGGCCGCGAGTCGGCCCTGCGCGCCCTGCAGGCCGTGGGCATGACCATCACGACCATCCGCGACGTCACCCCGATGCCGCACAACGGCTGCCGTCCGCCCAAGCGCCGCCGCGTCTAAGCGAACCGCCGCCGACTCTATTCTCCGTCGCTCCCCATACGCCTGACGAGGCGGGGAGCGGCGAACTCCGACTCGAGGGACATCCATGATCGAACGAAACTGGCAAGAGCTGATCCGTCCCGAGAAGCCGCAGATCGAGGCGAGCTCCGACCCCCAGCGCAAGGCGCGCCTGGTCGCTGAGCCCCTGGAACGCGGTTTCGGCGTGACGCTCGGCAATGCCCTGCGTCGCGTTCTCCTGTCGTCGCTGCAAGGCGCCGCGGTGACCGCGATTCAAATCGACGGCGTCGTCCACGAATTCTCGTCGCTGGAAGGCGTGCGGGAAGACGTCGTCGATATCGTGCTGAACATCAAGCAACTGGCGCTGCGCATGCACGCCGAAGGTCCGAAGCGCATGACCCTGCGCGCCACGGGCCCCGGTGTCGTCACGGCCGGCCAGATCGAAGTCCCTGCGGACATCGAGGTGCTGAACCCGGATCACGTCATCTGCACCCTGGATGACGGCGCTTCGATCCGCATGGAACTGACCGTCCAGAACGGCAAGGGCTATGTAGCTTCAGAGTTCAACCGTCCGGAAGACGCCCCGATCGGCCTGATCGCCGTCGACGCCCTGTACTCGCCGGTCAAGCGCGTCGCCTATCGCGTCGAGCCGACCCGTCAGGGCCAGTCGCTGGACTACGACAAGCTGGTGCTGGAAGTCGAAACCAACGGCGCCGTCTCGCCGGTTGACGCTGTGGCCTACGCCTCGCGCATCCTGCAAGACCAGCTGCAGATCTTCATCACCTTCGACGAGCCGAAGAAGGCTGTTGAGCAGTCGGACGGCAAGCCCGACCTGCCCTTCAACCCGGCTCTGCTGAAGAAGGTGGACGAGCTGGAGCTGTCGGTCCGTTCGGCCAACTGCCTGAAGAACGACAACATCGTCTACATCGGCGACCTGATTCAGAAGACCGAGGGCGAAATGCTTCGCACCCCGAACTTCGGCCGCAAGTCGCTGAACGAGATCAAGGAAGTTCTCGCGACGATGGGCCTCAGCCTCGGCATGGATGTGCCGAACTGGCCGCCCGAAAACATCGAAGACCTGGCCAAGAAGTTCGACGACCAGATCTAGTTTCAACCCTCCGCCCATGACCCTTTCGGGGATCGCGGAGCGGTTAGAATGATAGAGCCCCAGGTCCACACGTAGCGTGGATACCAGGGTTGAGTAGGAGAGACCCCGATGCGCCACGGCGCCGCCTATCGCAAGCTCGGCCGTACGGTCAGCCACCGCCAGGCCATGTTCGCCAACATGGCTGCTTCGCTGATCAAGCACGAGCAGATCACGACCACCCTGCCGAAGGCGAAGGAACTGCGTCCCTTCGTCGAGAAGCTGGTCACCCTCGCCAAGAAGGGCGACCTGCACGCTCGTCGTCAGGCCATCAGCCAGGTCCGTGACGTGCCGCAAGTCGGCAAGCTGTTTGAAACGATCGGCCCGCGTTACGCCGAACGTAACGGCGGCTACATCCGCATCATGAAGGCCGGCTTCCGCCACGGCGACAACGCCGCCATGGCCGTGATCGAGTTCGTCGACCGCGACGTCGACGCCAAGGGCCAGGACTCGGGTCCGGTCTATGAGATCGAGGGCGACGACGAAGCCTAAGCTTCGTTCGTTGGGGCAAAGAAGGGGCGGCGGGCGAAAGCCTGCCGCCCCTTTCTCGTTCGTGGTCTTCCGCTGTCGGGCTCGCCTCCCCAGATGGAGGCTCCGGAGGGCCCATGCCGACACCTGACCCTGTCATCATCATCGCGCCGTACCGGCCCGACCACGCTTCCGCTTGGCGGTCGCTGAACGAGGACTGGCTGGTGGCGGGCGGCTATGCGCTGGAAGCCAAGGACCAGCTGGTGCTGGGCGATCCGGAGGGCGCGATCCTGAGCAAGGGCGGCCACATCTTCATCGCCGAGCGGGACGGGGCGCCGGTCGGCTGCTGCTCGCTGATGGCGATGGATGACGGCGGCTATGAGGTCGGCAAGATGGCCGTGCTGGCGGCGGCGCGCGGGCTGAACCTCGGGTATCGACTGCTGGAGGCCTGCGAGGCCACCGCACGCGCCGCCGGAGCCCCGCGCCTGTATCTCGAGACCAACAGGGCCCAGACCCACGCCATCGCCCTGTACCGCCGCTTCGGCTTCACCGACCTGCCGCCACGCCCCAGCCCCTATGCGCGGGCGGATACGTGGATGGAGAAGCGGTTCTGACCGCTACTCCTTCGACAGGTCCTGCTTCCTGAACCACGCCAGGGCGCCGGCGAGGGGGAGGATGGTCCACAGGGTCAGACCGGTCAGGGCCTTCCACACCACCGCCCCGGTCAGGGGCGCGTCCAGAGGGCCTTCGACGGCGGCCTTCAGCGTGTCATAGGCCAGCCCCGGGAGCAGCAGTTGCAGCGTCCAGCCGCCGGGATCCATGCCGAACAGCGCCGGGCCGAGCTGACCGGCCAGGCTCTGGATGAAGCCCAGCGCCCACGGCACGATCAGGGCGGCCAGCAGGGAACGCGTCATCACCGCCGCCAGCAGGCCGATCAGGGTGAACTGGACGATGCGGACATAGGACAGCAGCCAGGTCAGGGCGATGCCGCCGATGTCGCCCGCCGGGACCGAGAAGCTCAGCCCGCGCTGATAGACCATGGCCTGGGCGAGGAAGAAGATCAGGCTGGCCGCGAGGAAGAACAGGCTGCTGATGATGGCGATCAGCTTGACCACCCCGACCTTGGCCAGGAGCAGGGATGTGCGGTCATTGCGGGCGCTGATCAGTCGCCAGGTCTCCCAGCGATAGTCCCCGGCGTAGAGGGTGGCGGCGGCGATCAGCACGCAGATCAGCACAAAGCCGTTGGCGCAGCCGGCGGCGGCGAAGCCGAAGACATCGCCCAGATTCACCGCCTCGCTCGGGGCGGCGACGTTCAGTTTGGCGGCCTGGGCGGCCTTGTCGCCGTTGATCTTGCTGACCCAGTGGAACAGCACGCCGCCGATCGCGAACAGCAGGGGCGTCAGCAGGACGGAGATGAAGACCAGCACCCGGTTCAGGGAGAAGCGGTAGCTCTCGGCTTTCAGCGCATCAACGAGCATCGTCGGCCTCCTGCACGGCGCCCGTCTCGGTGAAGAAGATGCTTTCAAGGTCGGCGCCGACCCATTTGGCTTCGTGAATGTCGACGCCCTGTTCGACCAGGGCCCGGATCAGGGCCGGGGCGTCCGGGCGCTTGATCTCGGCCAGCACGGCCTCGCCGTCGCGGGTGGCGCGGACGCTGAGGGCGCCCAGCACCTTCTCGACAGGCGTGCCGATAAGGCGCAGGCGTTCGCCGCCGGCCGCGGTCAGGTCGCTGACCGCGCCCTCCAGCACCAGCTTGCCCTTGTTCATGATCGCCACGCGGTCGCAGATACGCTGGACCTCGCTGAGCTGGTGGCTGGCCAGAATGACGGTCACGCCGTCGTCGGCGGCGAGCGAGCGGATCAGGCCGCGCATCTCCTGAATGCCGGGCGGGTCCATGCCGCTGGTCGGTTCATCCAGAATGACCAGATCGGGCCGGGTCATCAGCGAGGCGGCGATGCCGAGACGCTGCATCATGCCGACCGAGAAGCCGCGCACCTTACGGTCCGCCGCCCGGGTCAGGCCGACGCGCTCCAGCCAGTAGGGGATGTCGGCGTCCCTGGCCGTCCCATGCTCCAGAGCCAGCCAGCGCAGCACCATCCGGGCGGTCATGTAGGGCGGGAAGCGCGGGGTCTCGATCATCGAGCCCATGCGGCGCATGGCGGCCGGATCGCCGATGGCGCCGCCCATGACGGTCGCGGATCCGTCCGTCGGACGGATCAGGCCCAGCAGGATGCGGAACAGGGTGGACTTGCCCGCCCCGTTCGGCCCCAGCACGCCATAGACCCCGCCCTTGGGAATGGTCAGATCAAGCCCGTCCAGGGCGCGCACGTCGCCATAGATCTTGGTCAGGCCGCGAGTTTCGATAACAGCGCTCATAAAGCGCAGGTTGAACGTGTGTCGGGTCCGCTGGCAAGGCGCTTCGCATTAAGCTTTTGCAACCGCGACGTCCGGTCGTCGTGCGCCTGTCGCCGAGACCGACTAGGCAGCCGGCTTCTGTACGGAGTCCGCCATGTTCCTTCGCGCCCTGTTTCTGACCGTCGCCGCCGTATCGGCTCTGGCGATGGCCCCGACGACCGCGGAGGCGCAGGCCCCGGCTCCGGCCCCGGCTCCGGCGGTGCAGCGCGAACGGCCGGTGATCCTGATCGGCATCGACGGCTTCCGGGCCGATTATCTGGACCCGGCGCGGACCCCGACCCTGTCGCGACTGGCCGCCGAGGGCGTGCAGACCGTGGACGGCATGCGCCCGTCCTGGCCCAGCGTGACCTTCCCGAACTTCTATACGCTGGTGACCGGCCTGCATCCCGACCACCACGGTCTGGTCTACAACACCATGAACGATCCGGACCTGCCGGGACGCCGGTTCTCCCTGGGCAACCGGACCGAGGTGATGGACCGGGTCTGGTACGACGCCGGCGAGCCGATCTGGGTGACGGCTCACAAGGCGGGCCTGCGCAGCGCCGCCATGTTCTGGCCGGGCTCGGAAGCGCCGGTGCGCGGCGTGCGCCCGGACTACTGGGTCCCCTATGAGAAAGGCGTGCCGTCGCTGTCGCGGGTCAACATTCTGCTGGGCTGGATGAGCCTGCCTCCGGAGGAACGCCCGGCCATCTCGACCCTGTATTTCGACATCGTCGACACCCAGGGACACACGTTCGGCCCGGACGCGCCGGAAACCCTGCAAGCCGTCGCTGACGTCGACACCGCGATCAAGGCTCTGGTCGAGGGACTGGAGAAGCTGAACCTCGACGCCGATCTGGTCATCGTGGCCGATCACGGCATGGCGGCCCTGTCGGGCGAGCGAGTGGCCTTCCTCGATGACCTGATCGACCCGGCGGCGGTCAATGTGACGGCTTGGGGGGCGGTCGTGTCGCTGGATCCTGTCCCGGGCCGCGAGGCCGAGGTCGAGGCGGCCCTGCTGGGCGTGAAGCCGCACATGGAGTGCTGGCGCAAGGGCGACATCCCCGCGCGTCTGGCCTATGGAACCCACCCGCGCATCCCGGCCATCGTCTGTCTGGTGCAGACCGGTTGGACCGTTGGCCTGCGCGGGCGCGTCGATCCGGCGCGGATCCGGGGCGGGGGGCACGGCTTCGACAACCAGGCACCCGAGATGCGCGCCCTGTTCATCGCCCACGGCCCGGCTTTCGCATCGGGCGTGCGCCTGACCGAGATGGACAGCATCGACGTCGAGCCCCTGCTGGTCCGGCTGCTGGGCGTCACCGGCCCCGCCGTCGACGGACGGCCCGAGGACACCCTGCCGGCGATGGCGCGCTGACGCCCGGCGGGCTAGAACCGCCGTCGATGAACGCCCTGAATGATCTGAAAGTCCGCCGCGCGGCCATCGCCTTCATTCTGGTGACGGCGGTGCTCGACATCATCGCCATGGGGATCATCATCCCCGTGCTGCCACACCTGATCGAGGAGTTCGTCGGGTCAAACGCCCAGGCGGGCTGGATCAACGGTGTCTTCGTGGCCCTCTGGGCGGGGATGCAGTTCATCTGCTCGCCCATCATCGGCTCGCTGTCGGACAAGTACGGCCGCCGTCCGGTCATCCTGATCAGCTGCGCCGGTCTGGCGCTGGACTATGTGCTGATGGCGCTGGCGCCGAACCTGTGGTGGCTGGCGGTCGGGCGGATCATCGCCGGGATCACTTCGTCCAGCTTCACCACCGTCTTCGCCTACATGGCCGACATCACCGCGCCGGAGAAGCGGGCCAAGGCCTATGGGCTGATCGGCGCGGCCTTCTCGGGCGGCTTCGTACTGGGGCCGGTGCTGGGCGGCTTCCTGGGCGAGCTGGGGCCGCGCGCCCCCTTCTGGTTCGCCGCCGTCCTGTCGGGCGTGGCCTTCCTGTACGGCCTGTTCGTCCTGCCCGAGAGCCTGGCGCCGGAGAAGCGGATGCCGTTCAGCTGGAAGCGGGCGAACCCCGTCGGCGCCCTGATCCTGCTGAAACGCCATGCGGAGCTCAGCGGCCTCGCGGTCGTGAACTTCCTGCTCTACTTCGCCCACCACGTCTTCTCGGCGGTGTTCGTGCTGTACGCGGGCCTGCGCTACGGCTGGGGCCCGTTGCAGGTCGGGATGCTGCTGGCGCTCGTGGGCGTGCTGGACATGATCGTTCAGGGCCTGCTGGTGGGGCCGGTCTCCAAACGCTTCGGCGAGCGCAGGACGCTGGTGCTGGGCCTTATCGGCGGCACCGTCGGCATCGCCCTGATGGGCTGGGCGCCGACCGGCTGGGCCTTCATCGCCGCCATGCTGCCCAACGCCCTGTGGGGCTTGGCCATGCCGACGATTCAGGCCCTGATGACCCGCCGCGTCGGCGAGGATGAGCAGGGCCAGCTTCAGGGCGCGAACAACAGCGTCGGGGCCATCGCGGGCGTGCTTTCGCCCCTGTTCTTCGGCTGGCTCTACACCCATTCGACCGGCGGCCAGTTCCAGAGCGTGGCGCGCTGGATCGAGGGCTGGGCGGGGCAGGGGCCGGCCTCGCGCCTTCTGGTCGGCGGCCTTTATGATCCGGGACTGGCCTTCTACGTCGCGGCGGGCGTGCTGCTGCTGGCGGCGGTGATCGGCTGGGTCGTGGGACGGCAGGCGTCCCGGGCCGAGGCGTCGGGCGCCTGATCGCGTCGCCTTGATCCGGCCCGAAATCCGTAGCCGTATGGGAACGTCTCTCCCGCCTTTGCCTTACGGATGATGATGAAGACCGGCTCTCTCGCGATCGCACTCGCCCTCACGCTCGCCGCCTGCGGACAACCCTCGAACTCCAAGGCGCAGGACGGCGTCTTCTCCGACAACCGGGTCGTGCCCGGCCACGCCATGGCGATGAAGTCCAGCTTCGCGCCGGTTGTCCGCACCGCCGCCCCGGCCGTGGTCAACATCTCCGCCCGCGGCGTGCAGCAGGTCCGCGATCCCTTCTTCGGCATGCCGGGACAGCGGGAGACCGGCTCGGTCGGCTCGGGCGTCATCGTGCGTGAGAACGGGGTCGTGGTGACCAACTACCACGTCGTCAACGGCATGAGTTCGATCCGCGTCATCCTGAACGACCGGCGCGAGTTCGACGCCCGTGTGGTTCTGGGCGATGAGCGCTCCGATCTGGCGGTGCTTCAGCTGCAGGGCGTCAACGAGCGCCTGCCGACCCTCAACATCGACGACCGCGAGGAACAGCAGGTCGGCGATCTGGTGCTGGCCATCGGCAATCCGTTCGGCGTCGGCCAGACCGTGACCAACGGCATCATCTCGGCCCTCAACCGGACCGAGACGAACATTTCCGACAGCGGCTCCTTCATCCAGACCGATGCGGCCATCAATCCCGGCAACTCGGGCGGGGCGCTGGTCGACATGGACGGCGACCTGATCGGCATCAACTCGGCCATCTTCTCGCGCTCGGGCACCTCGTCCGGCGTCGGCTTCGCCATCCCGGCCTCGATGGTGAAAAGGGTGGTCGACAACGCCGTCGGCGGCGCCACCATCGTCGTGCGCCCCTGGTTGGGCGTGAAGGGCGAGACGGTCAGCGCCGACATCGCCCGCAGCCTCGGCCTCGAACGGCCGCAGGGCATCGTCATCACCCAGGTCTGGAACAACGGGCCGGGCGACCGTGCGGGCCTGCGCGAAGGCGACCTGATCACCGCCGTCGACGGCGCCGAGATCAACGATCAGGGCGGGCTCAATTTCCGCGTCGGCCTGCATGACCCCAACGAGACGGTGGAGGTCACCTATCTGCGTGACGGCCGCCGTCAGACGGTCAACGTCCGCATCAGCAGCCTTCCGGGCGATCCGGATGTCGACAAGGCCACCACCATCCAGACCGGCGCCCTGTCCGGCGCCCGGGTCCTGGCCCTGAACCCGGCGCTGGCGGATGCGCTGGGCGGCGATCCGTTCTCCAGCGGGGTCATCATCGGCGGGGTGCAGCGCGGCAGCTACGCCAACCGCGCCGGTTTCCAGGGCGGCGACGTGGTCGTGGCCGTCAACGGCCGTCCGGTGACCAGCGTGGGCCAACTGGCCAATGTCGGGCGCGGGGCCGAGGTCAGCATCAATCGCCGCGGCCGGACCATCACCGGCGTGATGCGCTGATCGCCTATTTCCGGATGGGGGATCCGATCGACCAGGTGTGGCCGAACGGATCCTTCAACTGGCCGTAGCGGTCGCCCCAGAACTGGTCTTCCAAGGGATACAGCGGCACGCCGCCGGCCAGAATGGCGCGGTTCCACCACTCGTCGGCGTCGTCGACCTGAAGATGCAGGACCACGCCGGTCGGCACGATATCCTGTTGGCCGTTGAACTCGGGAAACTCGTCGGCCAGCAGCACGCTGGCGCCGTTGATCAGCAGGTGGGCGTGCATCAGCCGCTCGCCGTCCTCGGCGGGCATGCGGCGCACCTCCTCGGCTCCGAAGGCGCGCTGATAGAATTCGATGGCCGCCTGTCCGCCGCGCGAGGGGATGGTCAGGTGAGGCGAGACGCCGGTGATCGGGCCCATGGGCTTGTTGTCGTCGGCCATCTCGTTCTCCTCGGACCCTGGGCACAGTAACGCGTGAAAACCCGCGCGGTTACGCCTATCTGTGACGGGCAATGACCGATCTGTTCGAAGCCTCCGGCATCCATCCCCCCGACGCTCCGCTGGCCGACCGCCTGCGGCCGCAGACGCTAGAGGAGGTGGTCGGGCAGGACCACCTGCTGGGGGAGGGCGGGCCGATCCGGCGGATGATCGAGGCGGGCCGTCTGGGCTCGATGATCCTGTGGGGACCGCCCGGCACGGGCAAGACCACCATCGCCCGCCTGCTGGCCAGGGCGGCGGGCTATCAGTACCAGCAGATCAGCGCCGTCTTCTCGGGCGTGGCCGATCTGAAGAAGGCGTTCGAGCAGGCGCGGATGCGCCGCGCCGCCGGTCAGTCGACCCTGCTCTTCGTCGACGAAATCCACCGCTTCAACCGCGCCCAGCAGGACGGCTTCCTGCCGTTCGTGGAGGAGGGGATCGTCACCCTCGTGGGGGCCACGACCGAGAACCCGTCGTTCGAGCTGAACGGGGCCCTGCTGTCGCGCTCGCAGGTCTATGTGCTGAAGCGGCTGGACGACGCGGCGCTGGATCAACTGTTGATCAGGGCCGAGGCGATGGAGGGCAAAAGCCTGCCCCTGACGCCGGAATCCCGCCACGCCCTGCTGGCTCTGGCCGACGGCGACGGGCGTTACCTGCTGACCATGTCGGAGGTGCTGTTCGATCTGACGGCGACCGAGCCTCTGGACGTGCAGGCGTTGGCGGGCATCCTCCAGAAGCGCGCGCCTGCTTACGACAAGAGTCGAGAAGAGCACTACAACCTCATATCCGCGCTGCATAAATCGGTTCGCGGGTCGGACCCGGATGCGGCCCTCTACTGGCTGGCGCGGATGCTGAACGGGGGCGAGGATCCGCTGTATCTGGCCCGCCGGATCGTGCGGATGGCGGTCGAGGACATCGGTCAGGCCGACCCCCTGTCCATCCTCGTCGCCAATGCGGCCAAGGACACCTACGACTTCCTCGGCAGCCCCGAGGGCGAGCTGGCGTTGGCGCAGGCGGTGGTCCACCTCGCCACCGCGCCCAAGTCGGTCGGGGTGTACGAGGCCTACAAGGCGGCCAGGCGCGCGGCGGCCGAAACCGGCTCCCTGATGCCGCCCGCCCACATTCGCAACGCGCCGACCAAGCTGATGAAGTCGCTCGGCTACGGCGAGGGTTATCAGTACGATCCCGACACCGAGGACGGCTTTTCGGGCGCTGACTTCTTCCCCGAGGGGATGGAGCGCCGCACCTTCTACAAGCCCAAGGGCGAGGGGCACGAAGCCAAGGTCAGGGAACGGCTGAAACGCTGGGCCGAGTTGCGGGCGCGGAAGTCGGGACAGTAGCACTTCTGCCGCTATCGTCGTCCCGGGGCGCGTAGCGAACCCCGGGACCCAGCGGCGCCGCGACGGCGGCGAAACACTGGCCTCGAACGTTAAAGCAGCTGTGCTCCCGACAGCTTCGCGCTCCCGCGCGCCGCTGGGTCCCGGCTATCGCCGGGATGACGATAGCAGGCGGGTGTGAGGCGTTGCCGTAACGTTGTTTCGGGCGCATCGTCCCTCCATCACATGACCTTGGGAGGGGACCATGACTGATACCAACACGATGACTGTCCGCACGCCCTGGCACCTTTGGGTGGTCGGGGTGCTGTCTCTGCTGTGGAACGGCTTCGGCGCCTTTGACTTCATCAGCACCACCACGCGGGGCGAGGCCTATTTCCGCGAGTCCGGCTTCGATCAGCCGATGATCGACTATTTCAACGCCATGCCGACCTGGATGTATGTCCCGTGGGTGCTTGGCGTCTGGGGCGCGGTGATCGGCACGATCCTGCTGCTGGTCCGGCGCAGATGGGCGGTGCACGCCTTCGCCCTGTCGTTCCTCGGCGCGCTGGTGAGCCTGATCTACGGCAAGTTCATCGATGCGCCGCCTCCGCCGCCGCCGGGCATGGAGATGATGCAGTGGATGCCGTTCGTCATCCTCGCCATCGCCGCCTTCCTGCTCTGGTACGCCTGGAGCATGGCGAAGAAGGGCGTTCTGCGCTGACAGGAACGGCTTGGGTCGGGTGCGGATCGTGCTAAGCGGTCGGGCATGCAGATCGTCGCTCCCCGCCGCACCCTGACCCTCGCCGCCGCCTGCCTGATCGGGGTGGGGGTGCTGATCCAGTGGCTGCTGGGCTATCGGCTCAATCCGGGCTCGGCGCCGCTGGTCGAGATCGTGGCGCTGGTCCTGTGCGGCGCGGCCATCATCCTGATGGTGGCTCCGCAGGCGCGGGGACGGCCGCTGATGGGCGCCGGTCTGGGCTTCATCCTGATGTGCTGGGCGGTTCATCTGAACGCCCGCCTGTCCGTCTTCCTCGAGACCGAGGCGGGCGGCGACGTCATCGGCGCCCACCGCATCCTTCTGGCCACCCTGTTCGCGGCGCCGTTCGCCGGCCTGATCGTCGGCGTCATCTGCGGGCTGCTGGTCCGCGCCGGCCGCATCCGCTTCGCGCCCAAGGCCGCGTCGTGAGCACCCGCGCGCCGGCCGAACTGACGCCTGAAGAGATCGCCGCCGTCCGCTCGTGGGTGATCCACGAGGACGAGCATGTGCTGGCCTTCAACAAGCCGTCGGGCCTGTCCAGTCAGGGCGGGCGGATTCAGGCGCATACGCTGGACGACCTGCTGTGGGCCTTCATGCGCTCGAACGGCAAGCGGCCCGAACTGGTGCACCGACTGGACCGCGACACTTCCGGGGTCATCATCGCAGCGCGGACCAAGCCCGCCGCCGGTTTCCTCGGCAAGGCGTTGCAGGCGCGGCGGTTCAGGAAGACCTATCAGGCCCTGCTGTCGGCGGCGCCCGAGCCGCGCGCCGGGACCATCGACACCCCCCTGATGCGGCAGGAGATCGGGCGTGAAAGCTACACCCGCGCCGTCACCGCCGACACGCCGGGCGCCCAGGCGGCGCTGAGCCGTTATCGCACCCTGTCGTCGTCGGAGGAGGGGGCTCTGGTCGAGCTGGACCCCGCCACCGGCAGGATGCACCAGCTGCGCGTCCATATGGCCTCCATCGGCCGTCCGATGGTGGGCGACGTCCGCTACGGCGGCGCGCTGACCTTCGCCGGCCGCGCGGCGCCGAGGCTGATGCTCCACGCGTCGAAGCTGGTCTTCCCGCACCCGTCCGGCGGCTACGTCACCGTCGAGGCGCCGTTGCCGGAGGACTTCTTGGCGCTGAAGGCGGCGGGGGGGCTTTAACCCTCCGTCACGGCGCGAAGCCGCGCCGCGCCACCTCCCCACTGGGTGGAGAGGCGAATTCCAGCCTCACCTCTCCAGCGAAGCTGGGGAGGGGGATCATGCGAGCCGGAGGCGAAGCATGGTGGAGGGGTGAAGCCGCCGCCGCTGGCCGGAACCACCGTCCGCCGCTACGGTTACCTCCCCAATACGGAGCACCGTCATGAAGCGCCTTGTCCTGCCTGTGATCCTCGCCGCCGGTCTCGGCCTGTCGGCCTGCGCCAGCCTGGCCCCCTACGGCGCCCAGCAGTCCGCGCGCGGGCAGGGCTATTCCGAGCAGCGGATCGAGAACAACCGCTACCGCGTCACCTACAACGGCGTCGGCGCGCCCGGGCCGGTGGCCGACTACGCCCTGCTGCGCGCCGCGGAACTGACCACCGCGCAGGGCTATGACTGGTTCGAGGTCACCCAGCGCTGGATCGACGGCAGCCCCGACAGCGCCGGCGGCGTGCGCCCCAGCGTGGGCGTCGGCTACGGCGGCGGCAGCTATCGCGGGCCCTATGGCAGCCGGTACTCCACCTCCGGCGTGGGCGTGGGCGTCGGCCTGAACTTCAGCGGCCCGTCCCCGACCTCGACCTCGCTGGAAGTCGTCATGGGCCGTGGCGCGAAACCGGATCGCCCGGAGGTGTATGACGCCCGGGGGGTGCAGGATGCGCTGCGGCGGTAAGTGAATAGTGGCTAGTGGTTAGTGGATCGCCGCCGCCGATATCCGGCGAAGCGGGCTCGGCTCGTGACGCCGCCACCCACTAATCACTGATCACCAATCACTTCCCGGCACGACGCCAGCCGGTCAGCGCCGGCGCCTGCGTCAGCGCCCCCGCGTCAGCGCCCGGTACTCCACCAGCCGTTCCTTGTCGCGGCGGACCTGATCGGCGACGGCGTTGTCGACGTCCAGCGAGGCGTAGCGGACCCAGCCGTCGACGCCGAGCTTCTCCTGAACCGCCGCCACCGGCGTGCGCCAGCGGAAGTAGGACAGCCAGCTGACCCCGAGGCCCAGCACCACCGCCAGCGCCTGCAGGGCGCGGAAGGCGACGGCGTCGCTCGGCGCGGGCTCCAGCAGGAAGATCGCCAGCCAGACGATAAACACCAGCGGCGTCATGATCCGCTGCGCCCAGCGCATCCAGTAGCGCTCGCGCCGGACACGCCACAGCTCCATCTGAACGTACTTTTCGAGGTACTCCATCCGCGCGCCGATCCACATGGTCAGGCGGGTCAGATAGAGGGCGCGACGGCCCCAGCCCTTGCCGTCCATCTGGTACTGGGTCTCGGCCTGATCGGCCATGGCGCGGGCGCTGGTGAACAGGTTCTGCAGCTCGCGCGTCCGGGTCACGATCTCGCGCGACAGCTCGTAGGAGTCGTTCTCCAGCTGGAACCGGTACTGGATGAACAGGATCGCCTGCGCGGCCCAGAAAATCCCGACCACGGCCAGCATGGCGGCGACGGCGAGGCCGAGTCCCATCGGCGGCGAACCGGTCCAGGCCGAGAACCAGGTCGGCCCCAGCGTGGCCAGCAGGGTGAAGCCGATCAGGGCGGCCAGCTGGCTGCCCCGCTTGACCGAGACGTGCACCATCAGCGCCCTGAACACCCGGCGGCCGTAGTCGTGGATCAGCTTGCGGATGTCGCTGTCGACCGGGAAACGTTCCTCGATCTGGCGGCTGAACAGGACGTGGAAGCGGTCCGGCTTGCCCTCGGTCTCCCAGAAGGGGAACAGGTCCAGCGGCTGGTTGAAATACTCGTCGATATGGCTCGACACCGCGGCCACCGAGGCCGGGTCGTAGGAGAAATACTCGCTGTCCTGAATGGGGCGCAGGATGCCGTCGGCGCTGCGCAGCGGCGGCGCCGAGGTGTGCGAGGTCGGCTGCGGCGCCTCGCGGTTCGGGGCCTCCTGCGCGCCCGGCGGCGGCGGGTTCGGCGCGGCCTGCAGGCGCTCGTCGGCGCCATGGCCGCCGTGGCCGCCGTCGTTCAGTGCGCCGAACGGCTCGGGCTCCGGCGCATTGTGCGGATGCGCGTTGGGGTTCGGGGCGTGGTTGTGATCGTCGTGCGACATGGCGCTTCGGCGGTCCCTTGAGTCTCGATGGACGCGACTATGGCAGATCACGCCGCCCGGCGGACGGTGTTCTCTCACGACGCGAAGCGCCGCTGTTCAGCTATCGCTGTTAACCTTGCCCGGGGGCAAGTGAAGTTTCGGTCAGGAGGGCCATGTGGGCTGCAGCGCCCAGATAAGGGCCGCCCCTCCGACGACCGAGAATGGCGCGATCAGCCGCACGGCAGTCACCGGGATGCGCGCCGCCCACCAGGTCGAATAGGTCGAGTGCCAACGCCGAGGCAGAACCGCCAGAACCAGCGCCGACACGATCAGGAAGCCGCCGAATACGGTCAGGATCAAAGGCGCGTGCGAGAGCTCGGCTGCGCCGATGATCGCCGCGCCGATCAGGGCCCGGACGGCCATCTCGCCGAAATGGATGGCGGGGCTGCTTCCCATGGCGGCGAGAACGCCCAGCGCCTGACGCGGCCTGAGCCCCATCCAGACGCCGAGGCCGATGAGCCAGAGGCCCGCGGTCAGGCCAATGATCTGTGCAACGCCCGCCACGCGCGATCCCTTCGCAATGCCGCAATCGGCGCTATAAGCCGCACCATGACACGTTTTCTCATCGTTGCAGCCGGGGGCGCGCTCGGCGCCATGGCCCGCTACGGGCTGGGGCGACTGCTGCCCGTGACGGCGGGCTGGCCTTGGCCGACGCTGACGGCCAATGTGGTCGGCGGGCTGCTGATGGGCGTGCTGACCGGCTGGTTGGCCTTCAGGGGCGGGACGCACGGCGAGAACATCCGCCTGTTCGCCGCCGTCGGCGTGCTGGGCGGCTTCACCACCTTCTCGGCCTTCTCGCTGGAGACGGCCCTGATGATCGAGCGCCGTCAGTTCGCCATGGCTTCGGGCTATGTCGCCGTTTCGGTGGTCGTTTCGATCACCACCCTGTTTATCGGCCTGATGCTGGCCCGCCGCGCTTTCGGAGCCGCACTTTGACCGACGAGACGTACAATCCCGCTGACGGCGAGCCCGCCGACGCGACCCCGGACGCCCCCAAACGCGAGGTCCAGACGATCTATGTGGCCGAGGCCGAGGACGGCATCCGGCTGGACCGCTGGTTCCGTCGCCGCTGGCCGCACCTGTCGAATATCCAGGTGCAGAAGATGGCCCGCAGCGGCCAGATCCGCGTCGACGGCGCCCGCATCAAGCCTGAGGGCCGCCTGACCGCAGGCGCCGCCGTGCGTGTGCCGCCGATCCCGGACGACACCTCGCGGCAGGCGGGCGACGCCCATACCCTGTCCGAGAAGGACATCGCCTTCGCCAAGTCGCTGGTCATCTACGAAGACGACATGGTCATCGCCCTGAACAAGCCGCACGGTCTGGCCGTGCAGGGTGGGACGAAGACCAGCCGTCACGTCGATCGCCTGCTGGGCGCCTGGGGCGAGGGGATGGACCGTCCGCGTCTGGTCCACCGCCTCGACCGCGACACCTCGGGCGTGCTGCTGCTCGGCAAGGGACCGGAGGCGGCCAAGCGCCTCGCCGGCGCCTTCGCCCGCCGTCAGGCCAAGAAGACCTACTGGGCCATCGTCATCGGCAACCCCAAGCCGTCGGCGGGCCAGATCGACATGCCGCTGAAGAAGACCGGCATCAACGACTTCGAGATGATGCGCCCGGCCGAGCGCAAGGATCCACGCGCCGAACCGGCCGAGACGGCCTTCACCACCATCAGCCGCGCCGCCCACCGCGCCGCGTGGATGGCGCTGCGCCCCTTCACCGGCCGCACCCACCAGCTGCGCGCCCACATGGCCGCCATCGGCCACCCGATCCTGGGCGATCCCAAATACGGTGACGACAAGTCGCGCGAACTGTCCGGTGGCCTGAAGCTGCAACTTCACGCCCGCCGCATCGAGCTGGACCATCCCGCGGGCGGCAAGCTGATCGTCGAGGCGCCGATGGGCCCCGAGATGAAGGCCGGCTTCGCCCACTTCGGTTTCGACCCGCACGAGGCGGATGGGGAAGACCCGTTCGAGGGAGTCCGCCGCCAGCGATGACCCGCCCTCTCGCAGTTTTCGACATCGACGGCACCCTGGTCGACAGCCGGGCCTCCATCCACCGCGCGGCGGTCGAGGCGGCGCGCGACATGGGCCTGCCGGAACCAGAGTACGACCGCGTCCGCATGATCGTGGGCCTGAGCCTGCACAAGGCCCTGCATACGCTGGAGCCCCAGCTGACCGACGCCGAACTGGCCGACTTCGTGGCCGGCTTCCAGCGCAGCTTCCGCCGGATGTACGAGGCCGGGCACGAGGAGCCGCTATACGACGGCGCCATGGACCATCTGCGCCGCCTGCACCGGGACGGCTGGCGTCTGGCGCTGGCCACCGGCCAGAACCGCCGCGGCGTGGCCCGCAATCTGGCGCGTCAGGGTTGGGGCGAAATCTTCCTGTCCTCGCACTGCGCCGAGGACGGCCCCGGCAAGCCGGACCCAGCCATGCTGCACGCCGCCATGGCCGCCTGCGGCGCGGATGCGGCCTCGACCGTGATGATCGGCGACACCGCGCATGACGCCGCCATGGCCGTCAACGCGGGCGTCCTGCCGCTGGGCGTCGGCTGGGGCTTCCATACGGCCGAGGAACAGATCGCTGGCGGCGCCCGCCATGTGGCGAAAAGCTTCGGCGAACTGAACGTGGTGCTGGACGGCTTCGCCCGCGCCGCCGCCTGATTTCGAGAGTTTCGATGTCGCACATCCCCCCGCTTGATCCCATGGTCGCCGCGAAGAAGGGCTTTCGCGAGTCCGAGGAGCGACTGAAGCGCTTCTGGAAGGTCGTGGACTTGTCGGAAGGCGAGGGCGGCTGGACCGTCCTGCTCGACGGTCGCGCGCCGAAGACGCCCGCCCATGCGAAGCTGACCCTGCCGACCGGGGCCTCCGCGCGTCTCGTCGCCGACGAATGGGCCGCGCAGGGCGAGTTCATCGACCCCGCCACCATGCCCGCCACCCGTCTGGCCTCGACCGCCATCGACCGGGTCAGTCAGGTGCGCGAGGCCGTGGCCGACGAGGTCGCCGCCTATGCCGGGTCTGACCTGCTCTGCTACCCCGCCGAGGCGCCCGGCTCGCTGGTCGAGCAGCAGGCGCGCGAGTGGGGGCCGTGGCGCGACTGGGCGCGGGAACTGGGCGTGCCGCTGGCGCTGGCCGAGGGCATCACCCACAAGCCGCAGGACCCCGCCGCCGTCGCCCGCGTGCGCGAACTGGCGCTGGAGCTGGACGACTTCGCCCTGACCGGTCTGGCCGCCGTCACGCCCCTGCTGGGCTCGGCCGTGCTGGGTCTGGCGGTCCAGCGCGGCGTTCTGGGCGGCGAATTGGCCTTCGACCTGTCCCGCATCGACGAGGCCTTCCAGGAATCCCGCTGGGGCGTGGACGAGGAGAACGCCCTGCGCACCGCCGCCCGCCGCGCCGAGGCCGTGCTGTTCGACCGGTGGTTCCGCAGTCTCGAAGCCTGACCCCTCCGTCTCTCCGGCTTCGCCGTCGAGCCACCTCCCCACTGCGTGGAGAGGTGAGAACCCCTCCGTCACGGCGCGAAGCCGCGCCGCGCCACCTCTCCACGCAGTGGGGAGGGGGATCATGCGAGCCGCATGGCGAAGTATGGTGGAGGGGTTGTCCGATCTCACTTTCCAATCCGGAAAATTATCACTTGCCAACATGGAAAGTGACGTCTAGCTTTCCAATATGGAAAGTGAGGAGGTCGCCATGACGGAGAACCAAACCCCCGAGGAAGCCCTCGCCGCCATCAGGGCCGCGCGGGGGGAGGTGGGACGGTCGCTGGACTATCACCCGATCTGGGATGTGGTCGGCGGCATCCCCGTGGCCGTTATGGTCGGCGGGCAGGGCCTGCCGCCGCCCTGGAGCACCCTGACGGTGGTGTTCGGCATCCTCGGCGTCGTCTGGATGATGAACGCGTGGAAGGCCCGCTACGGCTGGTGGGTGAACGGCTACAGCCCCAGGAAGGCCCGCTGGGTCTCCTACGCCCTGGTCGCCCTGATCCTCCCGCTGATGGTCTCGGGTCTGTGGACCAGCTTGTGGGACGGCCCCTGGTGGCTGCCGCTGGTCAACGCGGTCATCGCCTGGGTCATCATGTCCATCGGCAGCCGCGTCTGGATGAAGGTCTATCGCAAGGAACTGGCCGGGGCCGACGCATGAGCGACGTGCCTGTCTTCGACCCCCTCCTGCACGCCCCCGGCCGCCTGCAGATCGGCGCCATCCTGTCCCGCGTCGACGAGGCCGAGTTCGCCATGATCCGCGACGCGATCAAGGTCTCGGACTCGGTCCTGTCCAAACACCTGAAGCAGCTGGAAGAGGTGGGCTATATCAAGCTGACCAAGGCGGCGCAGGACGGGCGGCAGCGCACGTGGATCAACTTCACCATGACCGGCAAACTGGCCTTCAAGGCCCATGTGGCGGAGTTGCAGAGGTTGGCGGGGGCTTGAAAAACCTCCTCTTCCTCTGCTCCCGAAACCGTCTGCGCTCGCCCACCGCCGAGCAGGTGTTCGCGCGCCACCCCGGCGTCGAGACCGCCTCCGCCGGGCTGGCGCCGGATGCGGAGGAGGAGTGTTCGGTCGAACTTGTTGAACGGGCCGACATCATCTTCGTGATGGAGAAGGCGCACCGGTCGAAGTTGCAGCGCCGCTTCGGCAAACACCTGAAGCGCGCCCGGGTGATCCGCCTCGACATCCCCGACGACTACGCCTTCATGCAGCCCGAGTTGGTGGCCCTTCTGGAGAAGAAGGTGGAACCGCACCTTCGTCGCCTATAGATTGATGTGTGTTAACTTCACCAAACTTTGAGTTGTGATCCAGTGTCCCGGCGCGTCCCATCCATTTGCGCAAAAAGCGCAATCAGGGAGGATCGTATGTCTAACAGGATCAGAAGCCTCGCCGTCGTCTCCGCCGTGGCCTTCGCCGCCGTCGGCCTCACTGGAGCGACCGCGCTCGACTATCCGCCGGAGCACACCGGCTACATCTACGACTGGTACCATGACGCCGCGAAAACCCAGTACGGCGGCACCGTTTCCGATTCCGGTTGCGGCGGCTGGGGCGAGAACCGCTGGGTCCAGCGGGCGTATGTGCCGTCCGGCTACTATGACACCTATGTGGCCTTCTACTGCGGGCCTTACGGCATGGAGCCGATCTAGGAGCGTGTCCTTCTCTCCTTCGGGGGAGAAGGACTGTCCTCACTCCACCAGAGCATTCGCCGCGATCACCACGCCGGTCGTCGCCGCGAACAGTCCGAACGCCCACAGTCCCGCCCGCCGGCCGGTCATGCCCTCGACCGACATCAGCCAGCGGCGCTGGATGGCGATGTACCAGATGGTGGCGACGAGAATGACCAGGGCGCCCAGCAGCGTCGTCCACAGGGCGTCGTCCCGCACGCCCATCGAGCCGAGGCTGACCAGAATGGACGTCGCGCCGGACAGGTAGCACTGGGCGAAGAAGGGCGGGCGCAGGGTGTCGCGGTCGATCTTGCGGCCAGACAGGTGCAGCCACGCCCAGGCGAAGACCAGCGGGTGCAGGGCGAACATCAGGGCGCGGAAGATCAGCAGGTTCTGGTCGCTGGCGGTGATCATCGCACCCAGCCCGGTATGGCGCCCCTCGACCCCGAAGCCGGCGATCAGCTCGATCCCGTGCGCCAGCAGGATGCTGAGCACCAGGAACATCGGCGGGCTCAGGGTTTCCAGATACTGCTTTTCCGGCTTGTCGCGCTGCTCGGCATCCGAATAGCGCATCGTCTTCAGCGGGTGGCGCAGCGTCATCAGCAGGGTGCGCGGATAGAACAGCAGCCACGACATGACCTCGTAGAGCAGCTCTTCCACCGAGCGCAGGATGGTCAGGAACATGGGCGGTCTCCCCTTGTGGGCCGACCACCCTGGCACGAAACCCTGACGGTTTCTCGTGTTGACGTGACGACAGCCGCGAATCGGCCCAACCGTGATGCACGTATAGAGAGTAATCGCGATTTCTCCAGACCCCGAAAGGAGGTCAGGGCCATGTGGATGCGAGGATTGGAAGGCGCGGTCCGGGTGCGTTGTCCGGGGTGTTGCGAGGCCGACTGGCGCACCCGGATCGAGCTGGAGAGCGACCGCCCGTTCATCTGCTACATGTGTCTGTGTCGAAGCCCCAAACCCTTGCCCGCGCAGGGGCTCAAGGAGGGCTGCGCCGCCCGCCTGCGCTCCGTCGGCCGCCGCGTCGGTGGAATATTCCGTCGCCGGAATGGTGAAGACGGGGCGGTGGTCTGATCAGGGCTTGAGAAGACGGCGCAGATCGGCGCGGACGCGGTCGCCGCCGCCGTCCTCCAGTTCCGCTTCAACCTCCTTGTGGGTCTCGACCCAGATCGGCGTGGCCCGCGCCAGCAGGTCCTTCCCCGCCGCCGTCAGGCCGACCCGGCGTCCGCGCCGGTCGTCGGGATCCACCGTCGAGACCACCGCGCCGGCGCGCTCCAGCGGTTTCAGATTGGCCGTCACCGTGGAGCGATCCATGGCCAGGGTCTCCGCCACCTGACCGATGGTCGGCGGGGCAGGGCGGTTCAGGCTGTTCAACAACGAGAACTGTCCGCTGGTCAGGCCGAGCGGCCGGAACACCTCGTCGAACCGCCGCGACAGCGCCCGCGCCGCCTGCTGCGCATGCAGGCACAGGCAGTGATCGCGGATGTGCAGGGTGGTCGCGAAGGGCTCGGTCACGTTTGACATGCTCCGAGATAGGTTGATATCAACTCAAACGTCAAGAACTGACCGGCCGCAGGGCCCGACAAGAGGAAATGTCCCATGATCCAGGTCTCCGCCTTCAAATGGGTGCCGCCCTTCGCCCAGGGATCGGTGCGCGATCTGCGGGTGCGCTGGGCGCTGGAAGAGGCCGGGCTGGGTTATGATGACCACCTGATCGGGTTCGAGGATCAGGCGACGCCTGACTATCGCGCGCTGCAGCCCTTCGGTCAGGTTCCGGCCTATCGCGACGGCACGGTCGAGATGTTCGAGAGCGGGGCCATCGTTCTCTGGATCGCCCAGACCTCGGATCAGCTGATGCCCGCCGATCCCGCGGGCCGGGCCATGGTCATGACCTGGCTGTTCGCCGCCATGAACAGCGTCGAGCCCTTCGTGGCCGAGCTGGCGGGCATCGACCTGTTCAACGCCGACAAGGACTGGGCCAAGGCTCGCCGCCCGGAGGTCGAGGCCTTCCTGCGCAGGCGGTTGGGCGATCTGCAGACCGCGCTGGGGGACCGCCGCTGGTTCGCCGACGACCGGTTCAGCGCCGCCGACATCCTGATGACCCACGTCCTGCGCGACCTGCGCCACACCGACATCGTCGCCGACTTCCCGGCTCTGGCCGCCTATGTCGCCCGTTGCGAGGCTCGTCCCGCCTTCAGGCGCGCGCTTGAGGACCAGATGAAGCCCTTCCGCGCCGCCGAGGCGAAGAATCCGGCCCTGACCGGCGGGGCCGCCTGACGTGGCCCGTCTCGTCTTCGGCATGAACCAGTCGCTGGACGGCTACGTCGACCACGACGCCTTCGCCCCCGACGCCGTCCTGTTCCGTCACTTCATCGAGCAGGTGCGGGGGCAGGCGGGCAGTCTCTACGGCCGTCGCCTCTACGAGATCATGGCCTACTGGGACGAGGACCGCCCCGAATGGACGGCTGATGAGCGTGAGTTCGCGGAAGGCTGGCGCGCGCATCCGAAATGGGTGGTGTCGAACTCGCTGAAATCGGTCGGCCCCAACGCCACCCTGATCTCCGGCGACGTCGAGGCGGCGATCCGCGAACTGAAGACGGAAGTCGAGGGCGAGATCGAGGTCGGCGGCCCGAAACTGGCGCACAGTCTCGGCCAGATGGGCCTGATCGACGCGTACCGCATCTATCTGCACCCCTATGTCACCGGCGGCGGCGCGCCCTATTTCGCCGGGCCGCGCCCGCCGCTGCATCTGGTCAGCAGCGAGCGCATCGGCGCGGAAGCCATCCTGCTGACCTACGAGCCGGCCTGACCGCCCCGGATCAGTGCGTCCCGTTCTTCCGCCGTCAGCATCCGCCATTTGCCCTCGGGCAGGTTGTCCAGCTTCAGCGGGCCGATGCGGACGCGGAGCAGGTCGGTGACCTCCAGCCCGACCATCTCGCACATCCGGCGGATCTGACGATTCCGGCCCTCGCGCAGGATGAATTTCAGCCGGTGGGACTCCATCCGACTGACGTAGGCAGGGCGAAGCTGGCGGCCGTCCAGCATCAGGCCGTGACGCAGCATCTTCAGCTTCTTCTCGGTGATGTCGCCGGTGACGCGGACCAGATATTCCTTGTCCAGATCGGACTCCGGCCCGATCACCGCCTTGGCCACCACCCCGTCGGACGACAGCATCAGGAGGCCGCGAGAGTCCTCGTCCAGCCGCCCGATGGGGGGCAGGGAGACGTCGCCCGGAACCTCGCCGGGTCCGACCTGGGTGCCCGCGCTGATCAGGCGGATGGCCGGCAGCTTGTCAGGCTCAGGCTGACCCGAGACATAGCCGACCGGCTTGTGGATCACGACGGTGATGCCCTCGGCCAGCTGGGCCGTCGCCGCATCGTTCAGCGTCAGGGTCTGACCCGGCTCCAGCTTGCGGCCCGCGTCGCGCACCACCTCGCCGTCGATGGACACCAGCCCGTCCGCGATCAGGGCGTCGGCCTCGCGCCGGGAACAGACGCCCGACTGGCCCAGCCATTTGTTGATCCGGACGGGCTCGGCGCCGTCATAGGTTTTCGTCCACGCCATCTCAGACCGCCCGGAACAGAAGCATGATGTTGTTGGCCGGCATGGCGATCCTTCGGGTGAACGACAGCCCGGCCGTCTTCGCCTCGGCGATCACCGCATCCCGGTCGCGCAGGCCCCACTCGGCGTTACGGGTCTTCAGGCTGATGTCGAAGTCGGCGTTGGACGGGGCCAGGTCGACCTCCGTCTCGCGATAGGGGCCATAGACCGCCAGCAGGCCGCCCGGGCGCCGCAGGGTCCGCCCCGCCAGTCGCATCAGCCCTTCGGTCGCCGCCCAGGGGCTGATGTGGATCATGTTGATGCAGACCATCGCCTCGACACTGTCGGTGGGCCAGCCGGTCTCGTCCAGCATGTCCAGCGCGACGGGCGGGTTCAGGTTGGGCAGTTGCGCCTGCGCGGCCCAGGCGGCCATGCTGGCTCGGGCCTCCGCGGACGGATCGCTGGGCGTCCAGTCCAGTCCCGGCAGTCCGGCCGCGAAGGCGACGGAGTGCTGGCCGCTGCCGCCCGCGATCTCCAGCACCCGGCCGCGCGCGGGCATGTGCGCCTTCAGAACCTCCAGGATCGGCCCGGCGTTGCGGATCGAGGCGGGCGAGTTCAGTCCGCCTTCGGGCGTCGCGGTCAGGTCGTCCATCGTCTGCATGGCCGCCGGATACCCCGACCGCGCCCGGTTCGCGACCGGAAAGTGCGGGACGGGCTTCGGCGAACCGGTCCCACAGGCACAAAGTTGCACCGGTTGACGATGGTCCGGGTTCGGTGTCATTCCGGCTGAAACACTGCGTGAACACCGCGCACAAGGGAGCGGTCACGGGGGCGGCAAAGACCTCCGGGCCAGACGGTTCAGGAGACCACCATGCCCCACTCGATCCCCGGCCTTCTGCCGGCCCCGACCCGTCACGCCGGGCTCATCGCCTGGGTTCAGGAGATCGCGGCGCTGACCAGGCCCGCCCGCGTCCACTGGTGCGACGGTTCGCAGGCCGAGAAGGACGCCATCGTCGCCGACCTGATCGGCAAGGGCACGCTGAAGGCGCTGGACCCGGTCAAGCGTCCGGGCAGCTATTACGCCGCTTCGGACCCCCGGGACGTCGCCCGCGTCGAGAGCCGCACCTTCATCTGCTCGGCCAATGAGATCGACGCCGGTCCGACCAACAACTGGGCCGACCCGGTCGAGATGCGCGCCCGAATGGCGGGCCTGTTCGACGGCTGCATGGCCGGCCGGACCATGTATGTCGTGCCCTTCTCGATGGGCCCGCTGGGCTCGAAAATCAGCGCCTTGGGCGTCGAGATCACCGACAGCGGCTATGTCGCCGTCTCCATGGGCATCATGACCCGCATGGGCCAGCCGGCGCTGGATGTGCTGGGCGACGATGGCGTCTTCGTCCCCGCCGTCCACACCCTCGGCGCGCCGCTGGCGGAGGGTCAGGCCGACGTGCCGTGGCCCTGCAACGACGACAAGTGGATCGTCCACTATCCCGAGACCCGCGAGATCTGGTCCTACGGTTCGGGCTACGGCGGCAACGCACTGTTGGGCAAAAAATGCTACGCCCTGCGCATCGCCTCGGTCATGGCCCGCGATGAGGGCTGGCTGGCCGAGCACATGCTGATCCTCAAGCTGACCAATCCGGAAGGGCAGGCGAAATACATCGCCGCCGCCTTCCCGTCGGCCTGCGGCAAGACCAACCTCGCCATGCTCCAGCCCGCCATTCCCGGCTGGAAGGCCGAGACGGTGGGCGACGACATCGCCTGGATGCGCTTCGGCGATGACGGCCGCCTCTACGCTGTGAACCCGGAAGCGGGCTTCTTCGGTGTGGCGCCCGGCACCAGCCGCAACACCAACCAGAACGCGCTGGCGACGCTGGCCTCGAACACCGTCTTCACCAACACCGGCCTGACGGAGGACGGCGATGTCTGGTGGGAAGGTCTGACGAAGGAGGCCCCCGCCCGGCTGACCAACTGGAAGGGCGCGGCCCACGATCCGGCCTCGGGCCAGCCCGCCGCGCATCCCAACGCCCGCTTCGCCGCCCCTGCGCATCAGTGCCCGACCATCGCGCCCGAATGGGAAGACCCAAAGGGCGTGCCCATCGACGCCATCCTGTTCGGCGGCCGCCGCGCCAGCGCCGTGCCGCTGGTCACCGAGGCCTTCGACTGGGAGCACGGCGTCTTCATGGGCTCGACGGTCGCCTCGGAAGGCACCGCCGCCGCCGAGAACAAGGTCGGCGAGCTGCGCCGCGACCCGTTCGCGATGCTGCCCTTCTGTGGCTACAACATGGGCGACTACTTCGCCCACTGGCTGTCGATGGGCGGCCGGACGGACGCCTCCAAACTGCCGCGCCTCTACTTCGTCAACTGGTTCCGCAAGAACGAGGACGGCAAGTTCATCTGGCCGGGCTTCGGCGACAACGCCCGCGTGCTGAAGTGGAT
Organism: Brevundimonas sp. M20; assembly: GCF_006547065.1. Classification (NCBI taxonomy): domain Bacteria; kingdom Pseudomonadati; phylum Pseudomonadota; class Alphaproteobacteria; order Caulobacterales; family Caulobacteraceae; genus Brevundimonas; species Brevundimonas sp. M20. The sequence goes on from NZ_CP041243.1 coordinate 1,227,224, forward strand.
CGCCGAACGTCTGGACGGCAAGGCCGAGGCCGTGGACACCCCGGTCGGTCGCGTGCCGTCGGTCGAGGCGCTGGACCTGTCGGGCCTTGAGCTGTCGGACGCCGACCTGTCGACCCTGCTGGACGTGGACGCCGAGGTCTGGGCCGAGGAAGCCGCCCTGATCCCCGAGTTCTACGCCACCTTCGGCGACCGCCTGCCCAAGGCCCTGTGGGACCAGCACGCGGCCCTGACCGCCCGCATCGACGCCCGCCGCGCCGCCGCCATCGCGGCGGAGTAGCAAATCAGGCGCGGTCGCCGCTCAAGCAGCGAGCGACCGCGTCTCGAGCGTTAGCGCCAAACCTTCGCTCAAGCAGCGAGCGACCGCGTCGCGAGCGATAGCGCCCTTGCAAAACAAGCGCGGCGGGTCGATGTGACCCGCCGTGTCTTCTTCCCCGGATGTGATCGTCATCGGCGCGGGGGTGCTGGGTCTGTCCAGCGCCGCCGAATTGGCCGCGCGCGGTCATGCGGTGACCGTGCTGGATCCCGGCGGCTCCAACGCCTCTTCGGCGGCGGCGGGGATGATCGCTCCGGCCATGGAAAGCCTGATCGACGGCCTGTCGCCGGACCATGCCGCCCTGCTGAAGCGCGGGCGCGACCTGTGGCCCGCCTTCGCGAGCCGACACGGCCTGACCCTGCACCTGGACGGCGCGGAGTGGCGCGGGGCTGATCCGGACGCCGCCGTCGCCCGTCTGCACGCCCTCGGCTTCGCCGCCGGGCGGGCGGGGGAGGGGCTGTTCACCCCCGACGACTGGCGGATCGAGGCTCAAGCCGCGCTGGGTCAGCTGTCCGCCATCCCCGGCGTAACCCGGGTCGAGGCCACGGTCGCGCGACTGTCGCGGGCGGATGGCGTCTGGACGGCGACCGCCGACGACAGCCGCGAATGGTCAGCGCCCTCGCTGGTGCTGGCGACCGGCGCGGCGGCGGCTCTGGGCGGCTTGCCCGACGATGTGACGGCGGTGGTGAACGCCATCGAGCCGATCCGGGGCCAGTTGACGCCGATCCGCTGCGCGGTCCCGGCTCAGGTGATCCGCGGGCCGGGCGGCTATGCGACGCCGACCGCGGACGGGGCCCTGTGCGGCGCCACCATGCAGTCGGGCGACCGCAGTCTTGAGCCGGATACGGAGATCGCCGCAAAACAGGCCGCCAACGGGTTGTCGCTGATCGGCGGGGAGGGGCAGGCAGGCGAGCCGCGCGTCGGCGTGCGCGGCGCGTCGCCGGACGGTCTGCCCATCGCGGGCGTGACCGGAACGCCGGGCCTGTTCCTGGCCCTCGCCCCGCGCCGCAACGGCTGGCTGCTGGGGCCGATGGTCGGCGCGATCGTCGCCGACGGGATCGAGGACCGCGCGCCTCTTGCGGACGCGTCGGCCCTCTCGCCCCTGCGGTTCGTCAGTCAGCCGGCGGCACGAAGCGCAGGTTGATGGCGACCCGCGACCCTTCCGCGGCCCCGTCGACGGTGCGCGGATTGATCTGGAAGTAGCGCGCCAGCCGTTGGGCCGCTGTGCCGAAGCCGTTGCCGCCGGGCGTCTCGCTGCTGACCGCGCAGGCCGAGACCCGCCCGTTTGCCTCGACCATGCAGTTCAGCGTCACCGAACCGGCCAGCCCCCGTTGCAGGGCCCGGTCCGGATAGGCCCGCATCAACTGGTCGCCGGTCGGCTGGCTGATCCAGGTCGGATTGCGGATCACGCGAGTCGCGGGCGGCTGCGGCGGCTGGGGTTCGACCGCCGGTTTGGCGTCATCCACAGAATCAGAGACCGGCGTTGTGAAGGTCAGGGTGGTGCTGTCCGTGGCGGTGGCGTCCGGGCTGGTCTCGGCATGGATCACGTCCGTCGGCGTGGTCGGCGGGGCGGTCGGATTCAGCGGTGGGTTGGGCGCCACCGGCTTGCGTTCGACCTCGTCCGGCGGGATCACCGGCGGCCGCTGCAGTTCGAAGAAGAGGCCCGAGCTCGGGGGCTCCGACACGACCGGCTCCGGCATCTCAAAGCGCTGATAATACAGCGCAATCCCCACCCCGACGTGGGCTGCGGCCACCAGGCCGATCGCCGCCCAGGCCGAGCGTGACAGGCGCGGAGTCTTGCGCTCGTGGAAGTCGATGGGGCTCACCAGTCCGGGGCCGCCTGCGGTTCTGATCATCATGGCCTTCATCCCTGTTCTGCTGCCCCCGCAGCACTCCCGGATGAAAGTGGAGCGCTGCCGTTGGGGCGGGTTTGCGGCGAGGGTCAGGCGGAATTGGGCGGCTCGGAGAACGTGGCTTTTCCGTCACGTTAAGGGCTCGTTAACCAGAGTTCTCCAGCGTTAACGATTATGACCATCAGGGCGATTCCATCGTCAGGCGGGGTAGAGGCGGCCATCCGGCGTGCGTCGAGCGCGACGGGTGTGGACGCCGACTTCCTCGTGCGCACGGCGCGTCGCGAAAGCGCGATGAACCCGTCCGCGCGCGCCCCGACCTCGTCGGCGGCGGGGCTGTTCCAGTTCATTGAGCAGACCTGGCTGGCGACGGTGAAGCAGCACGGCGCCAAGCATGGGTACGGCCAGTACGCGGACCTGATCTATCGCGGCTCGGACGGGCGGTGGCGGGTCGAGGGTTCGGCGCGCAATGTGGTGCTCGACCTGCGCTTCGACCCGCAGGCGGCCTCGACCATGGCCGCCGAGCTGACGGCCCAGAACGCCGCCTATCTGCGCGGCCGCACAGGGCGCGAGCCGGGGGCGGGCGATCTTTACGCGGCCCACTTCCTCGGCCCGGCGGGCGCGGCCCAGCTGATGGAGGCCATGGACCGCAGGCCCGGCTCCAGCGCGGCGTCCATCTTCCCCGAGGCGGCGGCGGCGAACCGCTCGATCTTCTACCGCAACGGCCGTCCGGCGACCGTGGCCGAGGTTCACGCCAATCTGCAACGCTCGGCCGGCGACGGCGCGCCCGCCGCCGGTTCAGGCAATATCGAGCCAGCCGCGCCGCCGCTGTCCGAGCGGGACCAGATGCTGGCCGCGCGGCTGGATCGCCTGAAGCAGGATCAAAGCCTGCTGGCCCTGCTGCTGGGGCAGGACGGCGAGGGCAAGGGCGGCGGCTTCGGCGGCGCCTTCGGCCCGGGCGATAGTACGAACGCGTAGGGCCGAATCCGGCCATGGTGAACCGCCCGTTAACGATGACGGGCTGATGCTGTCGCAAAGTCAGACCCTGAGCGTTTCATGACCGCCTTTCGCGCCCGCCTCACCGAGATCGACATCCGCCGTCTGATCCATTCGGCCGACGAGGACGAACGCGCCGCCGCAGCCCACAAGCTGTGCCGCAACATGGACCGGGCCAGGCTGGACGATCAGGAGCGCGAGGCGGCCCGGAAAATCCTTCGCCTGCTGGCCAATGACGCCGCCGAGCTGGTGCGTCGGGCCATGGCGGTGACGCTGAAGGCCTCGGACCTGATCCCGCGTGACGTGGCCCGCCGTCTGGCGGCGGACGTGGACAGCGTGGCCCTGCCGTTGATCAACTTCTCTCCGGCCTTCACGGACGAGGACCTGATCGAGATCGTCCGCGCCGGTTCGCCTGTGCGTCAGGCCGCCGTGGCCGGTCGTCCCCGCGTCAGCCGCGACGTCGCCGACGCCGTGGCCGAGGTCGGGGGCGAGACCGCCGTGCGGACGCTGGCCGCCAACGACAACGCGGACATCTCCGAGACGGCGCTGGGCCGCTGCGTCGACCGCTTCGGCGATACGCCTGAAATTATCGCGGCTCTGGCCTATCGTCAGGTCCTGCCCCTGTCGGTCAGCGAACGTTTGATCGAGCTGGCGTCCGACGCCGTGCGCGAGCATCTGGTCACCCGCCACGCCGTGGCCCCCGAGACCGCCATCCGTCTGGCCTCCTTCGCGCGTGAGCGGGCGACGGTCGATCTGGTCGATCAGGCCTCGACACAGGCGGATCTGCCGCGCTTCGTCGCCACGCTGAACGGTCGTCGCGCCCTGACCGGCTCCCTGCTGCTGCGCGCGCTGGCGCGGGGACAGATGGCGCTGTTCGAGCATGGTCTGGCCGAGTTGGCCGGCGCGCCGCATTCGCGCGCATGGCTGATGATCCACGATGCCGGGCCGCTGGGTCTCAAGGCGATCTATGACCGCGCCGGCCTGCCGCCGCGCCTGTTCCAGGCCTTCCGCGCCGGGGTCGACACCTGGCGCGCGCTTCAGGCCGAGGGCGTGGACACCACCGACGACGCCTTCCGCCAGCAGATGCTGGAGCGCTTCCTGACCCAGCGCCCGAACGCCCCGCGCGAAGACCTCGCCTATCTGATGGAACGTCTGGATCAGGCCCCCACCCCAGCGCGCGGCGCTGTCGGCGCCGCCGCATAGGCTGTGAAGGAGCGCGGACCTCCGGTCCGCATCTTTAACAAAACGGATGCCGTCACTGATCGCCGACAGTCTTGCGGACCTAGAGGTCCGCGCTCCTCTCATGCGCTTCATCTCGTACACAGCAAAACGCCCGCCGGTGAGGGCGGGCGTTTCAATCTCTCAATCCTGAATCTGGCTCAGGCGTAGTGCTGGGCCACCTTGGCTTCCAGCGTCTCCGCCAGAACCTTGCCGGTCGGGTGGTCATCGGTCTGGATCTGGTCCCGGACCACGGCCTTGATGGCGTCGATGTGGGCGTCGATCAGCACCATCGGCGCGGCCATGCGCTTCGCCGGATCGTCCATCATCTTGCACAGCGAACCGGCCAGACGCGTCACCAGCGGGTATTGGTAGGTGGTCCCCAGACCCTTCAGGTCATGGGCGCGGAAATACAGGGCTTCGGCGGTCTGGGCGTTATAGCCCTGGGCGCGGATGTCCGACTGGGCCTTGTCCAGCTTGACGATCTCGTCCTGCAGCCACTGGCCGAACTGGGCCGACATGGCCTTGAGGGCTTCTTCCGCCTTGGCGATCGCATTGGCGTCGATGCCGCCGAAAGCTCCGCCGACCTTCATGCGAAGGGTGTTGGGCGGACGAATGACCTGGGCCGAGTTGCTCAAGGGCGCGCTCCCGAAAATACCTGACGACCATGGTCGCATGGACGGGCTTAAGAAGCCGTGCACGGCGGTTGGGAAAGGTTCAGGACGCGAATTGTTCGGCCAGAACACGTTCCTCGAACGACCGTCCGGCGTCGAACAGCATGGTCAGGGCGATGTCCCGGCGCTCGCGCACATCGACCCGCGTGACCCGCCGGACCTCGAAATTGTCGGCTGTGGCGCTGACCGGGCGTTTGTCGGCCTCGAGGATTTCGAAACAGACCTTCGCCTGATGCGGCAGCAAGGCGCCGCGCCAGCGCCGGGGCCGGAACGCGCTGATCGGGGTCAGGGCCAGCACCCGCGAGTCCAGCGGGATGATCGGTCCGTGGGCCGACAGGTTGTAGGCGGTCGAGCCCGCCGCCGTGGACACCAGACAGCCGTCGCAGGACAGCTCTTCCAGCCTCACCCGGTCATCGACGCTGATGCGGATCTTGGCGCTCTGGCGGGTCTGGCGCAGCAGGGAGACCTCATTGATCGCCAGACCGCTGTGGACCTGCCCGGTCTCGGTCCAGGCGTCCATCTGCAGCGGATGGATGACGGCCCGCCCGGCGTCCGACAGACGTTCCAGCAGGCCCTCTTCCTCATAGTCGTTCATCAGGAAGCCGACCGAGCCGCGGTTCATCCCGAACACCGGCGTCCGGCGCTCCATGACCGTATGCAGTGTCTCCAGCATGAAGCCGTCGCCGCCCAGGGCGATGATCACATCGGCCTCGTCCTCGCGCACCGCGCCGTACAGGGCGATCAGGCGTTCACGCGCCTCCTGCGCCTCGGGGCGATCCGAGGCGACGAAGGCGAGGCGAGGGGCGGGATCGGATGTCGAGGTCACCGGGACACGCAAGCCGAGCGTGAGGATGAAGTCAAACGGCGATGCGCTGTTCGGTCGGGTCCGGGGCCACCAGCGCGCGGAAGGCGCGGGCGGCCGAGGCGTGTGACAGGGCGCCGCGCTGCCAGATCGGATCGCCCTGATCGCCGGGCAGGCCACGATTCAGCTTGCGTAGTTCCGTCAGCAGGGTGGGGAAAACCGCCCGGTCGATGCCGATGGCGGCGCAGGCGTAGTACATCGGCTCGGGCGTGGGGGCGTTCAGCGCCTGCCGCACCTGATTGACCGTGAAGCCGCCCAGCGCCGACAGGCTGTGCACCACCAGCGACAGGCGACGCTCGCGCGCGGCGCGGATCAGGATGGCGGGCTTCAGCTGGCCGGCGGCCTGAAGCTTCATCACCAGCCGACGCTCCATCTCCTCGCGCTCGGGCGTATCGACGGGAACGGGCTCGTTCGGGTCCCTGCGGATCACGCCCTCGATGGCGTCATAGACCGCCGAACCGAACTTGCGCTCATCGACCTGGAAGCGGGTGGCGATGGACTCGCGCAGGGCGGCGCCGACCCAGTGATACATCTGCTCGGCCAGCGCCTGACTCAGGCCGGGGTGGCGTGACAGCGGGCCGCGCAGGGCGGCGACACGGCGCGAGTGCTCCACCAGACGGCGGAAGCCTTCGCCGCTGATCTGGGCGGTGCGATTGGTGGCCACCGCGGCCAGAACGGCGGGCACGGCCTGTTCAATGACGGCGTCGGCGACCCGGCCGCTCAGGCGCGGACGGCGAGCCACGGCGATCTGATGGTCCAGGGACGCCTCGATCAGGATTTGCAGCAGGTCTTCGTCCCGCAGCACGGGGCTGGAGGCCAGTAACGGGGCGGCGATTTCGATCTCGTCCAGCGCCAGTACATTCACCAGCGCGGGCGGGGCCCAGTCGGCGTGGGCCAGACGGGCGGCCAGCACCTTGCGGATGTCGCGCTCGGCCTGACGGGCCAGATAGAGGAAGATTTCGCCCAGGATCGGCGACAGCTGCCCGTCCGGCGGACTGGCGTCGCACAGGGCCATCACGCCGAGCAACAGCCGTTGGCGGGCGTCCGGGCTGTTGTTCCGGGCCAGCGACAGCAGGTCTTCGGCGCGCGGCGCGCGTTCCGGTTCCCGCGACGGGTTGAGCTGGACGAGGACGGTCACAAACCTCTCCGGAAAGCCGATATGGTTTCAGGCGGCTTTACCGTAACGCTCGCAAGTTAAAGACGCGGTTAACGGAACCTGAATCTTGACGCAGATCAACGTCCGCGCGAGCGTGCGAGGTATGTAAAGGCCGATAACAAAAATCAGGCGAGGGACACGGCTATGGCGGACGGCGCGATCACATCGATCCGGTCGAAGGTCTCGGAGGCGGAATGGAAGGTGCGCGTCGAACTGGCGGCGCTGTACCGGCTGGTCGCCCTGCACGGGTGGGACGACATGATCTTCACCCACATCTCGGCCCGTGTGCCGGGGCCCGAGCATCACTTCCTGATCAACCCCTACGGCTGGTATTTCGAGGAGATGACGGCCTCCTGCCTCGTCAAGGTCGATCTGGACGGCAACATCGTTCAGGAGACCGACAGCTTCATCAATCCGGCCGGTTTCACCATCCACTCGGCGATCCACGGCGCCCGCGAGGACGCGCATTTCGTCATCCATCTGCACACGGTCGCCGGCGTCGGAGTGGCCGCGCAGCAGGAGGGCCTTCTGCCCATCGGCCAGAACGCCTGCCTCCTCCAGCATCAGGTCGCCTACCATGGCTATGAAGGTCTGGCGCTGAACCACGACGAGCGCGAGCGTCTGGTGGCGGACCTCGGCGACAGGCCGCTGATGCTCCTGCGCAACCACGGCACTCTCGCCACCGGCCAGACGGCGGCTCAGGCCTGGATCGGCATCTTCTTCCTGGAGCGCGCCTGCGCGCAGCAGGTCGCCGCCCTGTCCGGCGGTCGTGAGCATGTCCTGTTCGCTCCCGATGCGGCCCAGGCCGAGACAAAGGAGCAGGGCAAGGGTCTCGGTTTCATTTCGGCCCTCGCCTGGCCGGGCGCGTTGCGTATGCTCGACAGGAAGTCGCCCGGCTACGACACTTGAAGCCGGCCGGGGGGCTGCTGCTGACGCTGGCGGCCCTCGCGGTCGCCGCTCCCGCCGCCGCGGGGCCCTGGGTCATGCCCAAGGGCGACGGTCAGGTCATCCTGAAGTACGAGGACATGCGCGCCACCGAGGGCTTCGACCCCAATGGCGTGTCCATGCCCATGCCCGCCGAACGGCGCGAGACCTTCATCTCCGTCTTCGCGGAATATGGCCTCACCGCCCGTCTCGGCGTTCAGTTCAAGGGCGACTGGCAGTCCGGGCGGGACGCCTTCGTCGACTATGAGGGGACCGGCCCGCTCGAGATCGGCGTCAACTGGCAGGTCTGGCGCAACACCAACACCGCCGTCGCCCTGTACGGCGGCGTGGCCCAGGCCGGGGCCGGGCGGAACGCCGGCTATGCGACGCCGGGCGCCGGCAACCAGGACTTCGAGGTTCGCGCCGCCTTCGGCCGCTCCTACGGCAAGCTGAAATGGCTGAACTACACCGCCGATTCCGGCTTCGTGACCCTGGAGGTCGCCCGCCGGATGCGCAGCGGCCTGCCGCATGAAACCCGCGTCGACGCCACCCTCGGCGCCCATTTCGGCCAGGACTGGATGACCCTGACGCAGGTCTACGCCGGTCAGGCGGACAATGACGGCCCGCGCTGGGTCCAGATGGAAAGCTCGGTCGTCCGCCGCATGGGAAACTGGAGCGCCCAGCTGGGCTGGCGGACCACGCTTTCCGGGCGCGAGGCTCCGGACGTGTCGGGTCTGGTCGTGGGCCTGTGGCGGCGCTTCTGAAACGCCGAATGGTCGCAGGTCTTCGGCGACGGAAAACGAAACCGATCCCGTTACATGAACTTTAGTTGCGTCGACGGCGGTAGCCGCTAAGTCGGCTCGTCCCTGGATTCGGAGCGCCAGCCGCGTGATCAAGCGTCACTTCTTCCTCATCGTCGCCGCGGCCGTTCTGGTCCTGATGGTCGTCGCCGTTGTCTTCCGCATGGCCTTCGCCGAGGAAGAAAAGGGCGGCGGGCGCGGTCCGGGCGGCGGCGGCCGGGGTCAGGCCGTGTCCGAAGCCGTCGTGGGACCCCGTGAGTTCAGCGACCAGATCCGCGTTCTGGGCGTCGCCCGCGGCCGTCGCTCGGTCAACATCACCTCATCGACCAGTGAACTGATCACCCGCGTGATGTTCGCCGACGGCCAGACCGTCGCCGCCGGGACGCCGCTGGTCCAGCTGCAGGCGCGCGAGGAAGACGCCGCCATCGCCGAGGCCCGCGCCCAGGTGGCCCGCGCTCGCACCATGTATGAGCGCTACAAGACCCTGAACGAGCGCGGCTTCGCCTCCGCCGCCATGCTGGAGCAGTACGAGACCGAGCTGGAATCGGCCCGCGCCTCGCTGGAGGCCTCGCAGGCCCGCGCCGGCGACCGCACCATCCGCGCGCCCTTCTCCGGCGTGCTGGGTCTCAGCACCGTCACGGCGGGCACCCTGGTCAACCCGGGCGCGGTGATCACCACCCTGGACGACATCTCGGTGGTCCGCGTCGATTTCCCGATCCCCGAGCGCTACCTGTCGGTCCTGCGCCCCGGCGTGCCGATCACCGCCACCATCGACGCCTATGGCGACGAGGCCTTCACCGGCCGGATCGCCCTGATCGACACCCGCGTCAACGAAAACACCCGCTCGATCACCGCCCGCGCCGAAATCCCCAACCCCGGCGCCCGCATCCGTCCCGGGATGGCCGTGCGTGTGGCCGTCCAGCAGGGCCGCCGCACCAGCGTCGCGGTGCCCGAGGCGGCGATCCAGTATGAGGGCGAGGGCGCCTTCGTCTATCGCATCGCCACCGGCGAACGCGGGACCATCGCCCAGCGCGTCGAGGTCGAGGCCGGGGCCGTCGAGAACGGCTACGTCGAAATCCTGAGCGGTCTGAACAACGGCGACCGCGTCGTCGGCTCGGGCCTGAACCGCATCCAGCCGAACGCCCCCGTCACGGTCGGCGGCGGGCAGCGCGCCGCCGGTCAGCGGGGCGCCGCCCAATGATGCTGTCCGACGTTTCCGTCCGCCGCCCCGTCATGGCGGCGGTGGCGGCGATCGTGCTCTGCGTGATCGGCGCCGCGGCCTTCTTCTTCCTGCCGGTGCGCGAGCTGCCGGACGTGGACCCGCCCATCGTGTCGGTGAACACCAGCTACGCCGGGGCCTCCGCAGAGGTCATCGAAAGCCGGATCACTGAACCCATCGAGCAGCAGATCGCGGGCATCCAGGGCGTCGAGCGCATCACCTCGACCAGCCGTGACGGTCGCTCCAGCGTCAGCATCGAGTTCTCGCTCGACCGCAACATCGACGACGCCGCCAACGACGTGCGCGACCGCGTCTCGCGCGTGGTCGGCCGCCTGCCGGATCAGGCCGATCCGCCCGAAGTGGCCAAGGCCGACAGCGACAGCCAGCCCATCATCATCCTGTTCCTGCGCTCCAGCAGCCTGAACCGGCTCGAGCTGACGGACTACGCCGACCGCTATCTGATCGACCGTCTGGCCACCGTGCCCGGCGCCGCCCAGGTGCAGATCTACGGCGAGCAGCGCTACTCCATGCGCGTCTGGCTGGACCCGGCGGCCATGGCCGCGCGCGGCCTGACCGTCACCGACGTCGAGACCGCCCTCACCAGCCAGAACATCGAGCTTCCGGCCGGTACGCTGGAGTCGGGCGAGAAGAACTACACCGTCCGCGTGGCCCGCACCTACGCCCGCGCCGACGACTTCCGCCAGCTGCCCATCGGCACGCGCGGCTCGGCCTCGAACGCCGCCGCCTCGAACAACACCAGCGGTCAGGCCTCGAACAACGCGGCCCTGCCCAGCGGCGCGTCCGGCGCCATTCAGGGGCAGGCCGGCTATGTGACCCGTCTGGGCGACATCGCCCGCGTCGAGGAAGCGCCCGAGGAAGACCGTCGCCTGTTCCGCGGCAACGGGCTGGACCAGATCGGTCTGGCCGTCACCCGTCAGGCCCAGTCCAACGACCTCGAAATCTCCGAGGGCGTGAACCGGATGATCGAGGACATCCGTCCCAGTCTGCCGCAAGGCACCGAACTGGTTGTCGGCTCGGACAACTCGGTCTTCACCAAACACGCCATCGACGAGGTGTGGATCACCATCGGCATCTCGATGGCGCTGGTGGCCCTGGTCAACTTCATCTTCCTGGGCTCGCTGCGGGCCGCCCTGATCCCGTCCATCGTGGCGCCGATCTGCCTGCTCGCGACCTTCATCGTGCTGGCCCCGCTGGGCTTCTCGCTGAACCTGCTGACCCTTCTGGCCCTGGTTCTGGCCATCGGTCTGGTGGTCGATGACGCCATCGTGGTGGTCGAGAACATCCAGCGTCGTCTGGATCACGGCGAGCCGCCGCTGGTCGCCGCCGAGCGCGGGGCGCGTCAGGTCTTCTTCGCCGTCGTCGCCACCACCGTCGTGCTTCTGTCGGTGTTCGCGCCGCTGCTCTTCCTGCCGGGATACGTCGGTCGGCTGTTCGTCGAGCTGGCGGCGGCCATCGCCGCGGCCGTGGCCTTCTCGGCCTTCCTGGCGCTCAGCCTGTCGCCGATGCTGGCGTCCAAGATCCTCAAGCCGGCCCAGACCGGCGGCTTTGTCGCCAAGCGGGTGGACTGGGCGATGGACCGGCTGAAAAACTCTTACGGCGCCTCCCTCGGCGCCCTGCTGGGCTCGAGGGTCGCGCTGGCGGGCGTGATCGGCGTCATCGTTCTGGTCGCGGCGGGGGCGACGGTCATGTTCATGACCCTGCCAGACGAGCTGGTCCCGCCCGAGGATCGCGGCCGCGTCACCGTGCGCGTTCAGGGCCCCGAAGGCGCGGGCTTCGACTACACCCGCCGCATCATGCTCGGCCTCGAGCCGATCCTGGCCGAGTACAAGGCGGGCGGCGAGGTGGAGAGTTATCTGATCTCCGCCCCCGGCTTCGGCGGCGGCAGCTACAACTCCGGCAACGCCACCCTGACCCTGAAGGACTGGTCCGAGCGCTCCCGTTCGGCCGACGAGATCGCGCAGGACCTGAACCGCAAGCTGCGCGGCCAGACCGACGCCCAGGTCAACGCCTCGACCCCCGGCGCCTTCCAGCGCGGCGGCGGCAACTCGAACTCCATCGAGATGGTCGTCACCGGGTCCGAGTACGAGGAAATCTACAACTGGCTTCAGCCCGTGCTGGCCGCGGCGCTGGAGAACCCCGGCTTCTCGCGTCCGCGCCTGAACTATGAGCCGAACTCTCCGCGCCTGCTGGTCGATGTCGATCCGGAGAAGGCGGCGGTTCTCGGCGTGTCCTCCCAGGCCATCGGCCGCACGCTTGAGACCATGTTCGGTTCACGCAGGGCGACCACCTATCTGCGCGGCGGTCAGGAGTATGACGTCATCCTGCAGACGGATCGCGAGAACCGTCGCAACGTCAGCGATCTGGAGGCCCTGTACGTCAACACCGGCGCCGGCGCGCTGGTGCCCCTGTCGGCGGTGGTCACCACCCAGACCTCGGGTGACACGCCGGATCGCCGTCGTCTGGACCGCCAGCGCTCCATCAGCCTCTCGGCGGACCTGAACCCCGGCTACACAATCGCCGATGCGATCCAGTTCCTGAACGGCGTCGCCGCCGAGCAGCCGCAAGGCGTGGCCACCACCCAGTGGGGCGGCGCGGCGCGGGACCAGCAGGAAGCGGGCGGCGCGGTGGTCTGGGCCTTCGCCCTGGCCCTGCTGCTGGTCTTCCTCGTGCTGGCGGCCCAGTTCGAAAGCTGGATCACCCCGGCGGTGATCATGCTGACCGTGCCCCTGGCGGCGGCGGGCGGTCTGTTCGGTCTGGTGATGGCGGGCTCCAGCCTGAACATCTACTCCCAGATCGGTCTGATCATCCTGATCGGCGTGGCGGCCAAGAACGGCATCCTGATCGTCGAGTTCGCCAACCAGCTGCGTGATCAGGGGCGCTCGATCCGGGACGCGATCATCGAGTCCTCGACCCTGCGTCTGCGCCCGATCATCATGACCTCCATCGCCACCGCCTTCGGCGCCCTGCCGCTGATGCTGTGGCAAGGCGCGGGCGCCGGCAGCCGTCAGACGATCGGCGTGGTGATCTTCTCGGGCGCGATGTTCGCGACGATCCTGACGCTGTTCGTGGTGCCGGTGATCTACGGCGTTCTGGCGCGCTTCACGAAATCGCCGGAGTGGACCGCCCGCAAGATCGAGGAATGGGAAGCCCAGGAAGCGAGCGCCGAAACGAAGCGGGTGGAGTAGGTTCTTCCCTCTCCCGATGGGAGAGGGCTTGAGCTGTCCCTCTGCGCCTGCACCTGACGCTGGCCCTGCGTCTCCTCCCCGTCGCGCCGCGATGGCGAGGGGGACCGCGAAGCGGTGGAGGGGGGCTTCACCCCAAGCGCCGCTCGGCGACCATCCGTAGCGACAACAGAACACCGTCAAGATTTGTCCGCACCTCTTCGGCGGCGATCCTCAAAACGGCCAGTCCCTGCCGTTCCAGCCAAGCGGTCCTGCGACGATCGTGGTTGATGCGGTCGGGGTGGGAATGGCTTTGGCCATCGACCTCACCCGCCAGCTTCGCTTCGGCGCAGTAGAAGTCGAGCAAATAGGGGCCAATGGGATGCTGGCGGCGGAACTTCAGGCCGGCCAGAGCGCGACGCCGCAAGCAAACCCATAGTCGGGCCTCCGGCGGCGTCAGAGCTCGACGGTGGATGCGCGCTCGCGAGACAGAACCTTCGGAACTCAAAAGCCCCTCCACCGCTTCGCGGTCCCCCTCCCCATTGCTCCGCAACGGGGAGGAGACGTCAAGACAGCGCCAACTCACGGTCGGAAGTCCGCAGTGGGTCGCGGGCAGTCACCCGCCTGTGAGCCGAACTGGCCCCCGCCCAAAGAGGCTGACCTTTGCTGTTATCGTCATTCCGGCCTTCGCCGGGATGACGACAGCTCGTGTGGGCTCCGGGCCAGTTGAACCCGGAAGTCAGCAACGTCCGCCGAGGGTGGAACGCTGACCTTCCGTCTGTATCCTCACCGGATTCTTCTTCGGCGGAGGGGGCAAGCATGAGGTGGCTGGATCGGGTGTTCGGCAGAACGCGATCAACTGTGGGCTCGCAGTCCCCCGCTACCGATGAGCATCTGACGATGGATCCGTACGCGATAAACAAAGCAGATGCGTCGGCCTGGATCGCAGGCTCCCACGACGCAATTCCTGACCTGGTCAAAGCTGGCGATTTCGCCTGGGTGGCGAACAATCATCGCATGATTGCGGAGAAACAAACCGAGCTTGGCCTGTTGAACTGGCGGCATGGCCTCGATCCCCGTCCGGATTTCGAGAGAGCGATCAAGGCCTATGACGACCTCCGCGAGATAGCGCAGACGCACAATCTGGCTCGGAGCGATTACGAGCCATCGCTGGTCTATGCGATGCTCTCACTCATGGGACGAAGGGTTCCCATCGCGTTCCATGATGCAAGAGCTCATGAGGCGTATCGCATCGGCTGCTATCAGTTCTGCATCGTCAGTGCGCTGCATGATCAGCCGCTGGACGGACGTCACGTCGGCTTGCTCGATAAACACTTCGGGCAGAACGACGGCCTGCCAGACAGGAGCTTCCTGACCTACTTCCAACTTCTGGGGATGCGTCCGACCGATAAATCTCCCGACGAGTTGGTGCGATTCGCGGAGGCCAACTGGGCAGAGCGCCGATACGACAGGTTCTTCGCCGAAGGTCCGGCTTGGAACGGCTATGGCGATGCCAATGAGCTGTACGTCGACATTTATCTCGCCGGTGTCCTGAGAAAGATCGGATGGAAGGGCGAGGGTCTTCATCGCTGGAGATGGGAAGCGCCGGTAAGTTGAGCCCCGGAAGTCTCAGCGTCGGTGCCCGGCGGCTTCGTCCGCAACGGGTCGTAATCAGTCATGCGCTGATGCGCCGAAAGCGGAAGTGTCTTGTCTGACCCTGGATCGAGCCGGAACGACGACGTCCGACTATTGAGCCGTCGCGGAAACAGGCGCCGCCGCTGGAGCGGCCTCCGCCACATACCCCGTCTCGACCTTCAACCAGGCGATGACATCCCGGCGGTCGGTCGGATTATCCAGACCCGCGAAGCTCATCTTCGTGCCCTTCAGGAAGGTGTGCGGGTTCTCCAGCCAGTGATCCAGATGCTCGGCGTCCCAGACGAAGCCGGCGTTCTTCACGGCGGTTGAGTAGGTGTAGCCCTCCAGGCCGCCCGCCTTGCGGCCGAAGACGCCGTACAGGTTCGGCCCGGTCATGTTGGCGCCGCCCTCCGCGACCGTGTGACACGAGCGGCAGCGCGAGAAGACCCGGCGGCCGTTCTCCAGATCACCCTGATTGTAGGGGGCGGGCAGGGCGGCCAACAGGACCGCCTTCTGCTCCGGCGTCATCGCCGGTCTGGGCGGGGTCGCGGGCGCCTTCGCGGCGCCGCCGTCGCCACAGGCGGACAGGCTCACCAGGGCGGCCACGAGGGGGAAGGCGAGGGCGTTGCGGCGCATGACGGGGCTCCGGATTTCCGCGCCAGTGATAGACCAATGACGTGTCGGGACAACTGCCTGCGACGCTTCGGCAGGGTGGACGCTGGGGCGCCGCACCTGATAATCACTGTCAGAAATGGCGCGCCCTTTCCGCGCCGGCGTCCTATACGAGTTTCATGTCCGACACCCTCAAACTGAGCGAGGCCCGCAAGGGCGCACGCGGCGTCATCGTCAAGGTCGGCGAGCACTGCCATCACCAGAACGATGCGGTCGAACTGGAACGCCGTCTGCTGGAGCTGGGCTTCGTCGAGGGCGCGCGCGTCGAGCTGCTGCACGAGGGCCTGTTCGGGCGCGACCCCATCGCCATCAAGGTCGATGACATGCGCGTCGCCCTGCGCCGCCACGAGGCCGCCAGCCTGATCGTCCAGCTGGACGCCGCCTGATGGACATCGCGCTCAAGACCGCCCGCATCGCCCTCGTCGGCAATCCGAACAGCGGCAAGACCGCCCTGTTCAACGCCCTGACCGGGTCGCACCAGAAGGTCGCCAACTACGCCGGCGTCACCGTCGAGCGGAAGGAGGGCTTCATCCGTTCGGCCTCCGGGCGTTCGATCTCGGTCCTCGACCTGCCGGGCACCTACTCCCTGCGCGCCCGCAGCCCGGATGAGGAAGTCACCCGCGACGCCGTGCTGGGCAGGCTGGCGGGCGAGACGCCGCCGGACGTCATCGTCGCCGTGGCCGACGCCACCAACCTGCGCCTCGTCCTGCGCCTGATCCTCGAGCTGAAGGCCATCGGACGTCCGATGGTGCTGGCGCTCAACATGTTCGACATCGCCCAGCGTCAGGGCCTGCGCATCGACCTCGAGGGGCTCCGCGCCGAACTGGGCGTGCCGATCATCACCACGGTCGCCACCCGCCGTCGCGGCATCGATGATCTGGTCGCCGAGGTCGAGAACACCCTGGCCGCAAACGCGTCCTTCGGCGACAGCGACTGGGTCGCCCCCGACGCCGAGGCCCTGCGCGGCAAGGCCCGCGAGGCCGAGCGCATCATGAAGGCCTACGTCCTGCCGCCCGAGCGGCCGGACACCCTGACCGGCAAGATCGACAGCGTCCTGCTGCACCCGGTCGCCGGTCTGGTGATCCTGCTGGGCATCCTGTTCGTGATGTTCCAGTCGGTCTTCGCCTGGGCCGCCCCGGCCATGGACGGCATCGAGGCGGGCATCGGCCTGTTGGGGCAGGGCGTCGCCGCCGTCATTCCGGACGAGGGCGTCTGGTCTCTGGTCCAGAGTCTGCTGGTCGACGGCCTGATCGGCGGCGTGGCCAGCGTGCTGGTCTTCCTGCCGCAGATCCTCATCATCTTCGCCTTCATCATCGCGCTGGAAGACTTCGGCTACATGTCCCGCGCGGCCTTCCTGATGGACAGGATCATGGGCGGGGCGGGCCTTCACGGCCGCGCCTTCATCCCGCTGCTCTCCAGCTTCGCCTGCGCCATCCCCGGCATCATGGCGACGCGGGTGATCGACAACCGCCGCGACCGCCTGACCACGATCCTCGTCGCGCCGCTGATGACCTGTTCGGCGCGCATCCCGGTCTATGTCCTGATCATCGCCGCGTTTATCCCGAACGAGACCGTCTGGGGCTTCGTGAACCTGCAGGGTCTGGTCATGTTCGGCCTGTACGCCGCGGGCATCGTCAGCGCCCTGACCGTCTCCTTCGTCATCCGCAAGATCTTCTGGAGAGGCTCGACCGAGCCCTTCATGATGGAGCTTCCGGCCTACAAGGTGCCGGACCTGAAGAACGTCCTGTTCAATCTGTGGCTCCGGGCGAAGATCTTCATCAACCGCGCCGCCCGCATCATCCTGCCGCTGATGATCGCCGTCTGGTTCCTGTCGACCTTCCCCTATCCGCCCGAGGGCGCGACCGGCCCGGCCATCGACTACTCCTTCGCGGGCATGATCGGCCATGCGCTGGAGCCGCTGTTCGCCCCCATCGGCTTCAACTGGCAGATGGTCGTGGCGCTGGTCCCCGGCATGGCCGCGCGCGAGGTGGCCGTGGCCGCCCTGGGCACCGTCTATTCGGTCGCCGACGCCGAGAACGCCACCAGCGCCATGGCCGGCGTTCTGGCCGCCAACTGGTCGCTGGCGACGGGTCTGGCCTTCCTGGCCTGGTATATCTTCGCGCCCCAGTGCCTGCCGACGCTGGGCGTGGTCCGTCGCGAGACCAACTCGCTGCGCTGGACCTGGATCATGATCGTCTACATGTTCGGTCTGGCCTATCTGGCGTCCTTTGTGACCTATCGGGTCGCGGTGGCCCTGGGCGGCGGCTGACGGGCCGATTGACAAGGCGGCGGCGCGGGTTGATCTCCGGTCATCCGGGGGTTGGATCATGCTGTCGCCGCTCAAGCCGCTGCTCTGCAGGCACGACTATGTCCGTTCGGACGCCGACGGCGCCGAGCGCTGCCGTCGCTGCGGCAGGCTGAACGAGGCGGTCGCCGCCGTCGTGCCCGAGGCCCCGGTCCAGACGCCCTTCGCGGATCCAAAAAAGGTCGTCCGCCCCCGTCCGCCCGCGCCCGAGATGGGGCCGCCGGTCGAGGACGGCTTCCTCGACATCCCGGTCTTCCACGAGCCCCTGCCGCCCCGCCGCGCCGCCGCCGGGGACAGGGTGCTGAAGGCGCAGGCGCTGGAACGGCGTCAGGCCCTGATGACCTTGCTAGACCGGCTGGCCTACAGCGCCGCCGCCCCGTCCCGTGAAGAGGCGCTGGACGCTGTTCTGGCGGTGATCGAGGACGCCCACTCGGCCGAGCCCGTGCTGTTCGGCCCGCACGCCGCCGCCCATTTCGCCCGCCTGCATGAGGCCCGGACGAAGCTGGTCTTCTGACGGGAGGGGAAGATGGTGCCGGATGAGGGGATCGAACCCCCGACCTTCGGTTTACAAAACCGCTGCACTACCGCTGTGCTAATCCGGCGTCCCGCTTGACGGGCGGTCCTTATGCTGGCGCAAGAGGCGTTACGCAAGCGGGAGCCGACGTGCCGATCTCCATTCCCCATATCGCGCCGGTGCTTCTGCTGGTCGCCTCCAACGTCTTCATGACGCTGGCCTGGTACGGGCACCTGAAATTCGGCTCCAAGCCGCTGTGGATCGTGGTGATCGTCAGCTGGGGCATCGCCTTCTTCGAATACTGCCTGGCCGTGCCCGCCAACCGCATCGGCCATCAGGTCTATTCGGCCGCCGAGCTGAAGACGATGCAGGAGGTCATCACCCTGATCGTGTTCGCCGTCTTCTCCGTCACCTTCCTCGGCGAGAAGCTGACGATGAACCACGCGGTCGGCTTCACCCTGATCATCGCCGGCGCGTGGTTCATTTTCAGAGGACCGCTGTAGGCCAGTTTCTCTTTGCGTTCGTTGGCCGCTCTAGAGCGCCGCCGCGATCCGGTCGGCCAGCCCGCGCAGCACCCCGGCATCCGCCATCGGCGCATGACCATGCCCCTTCATCGGCCGGTCGGCCCAGCGGGGGATGACGTGGAAATGCAGGTGGAAGACGGTCTGCCCGCCCGCCTCGCCGTTGTACTGGACGATCTGGAAGCCTTCGGGCTCCAGCGCCCTTTCAATGGCCTTCGCCGTCCGTTGCGTCGCCGCGATCACCTTGGCCAGCGCCTCCGGCTCGATCTCCAGCAGGTTCCGGGCCATCGAGGTCTTCGAGATGATCAGCGCATGGCCTTCCGACTGCGGGAAGACATCCATGAAGACCAGCACGTCCTCGTCCTCCCACACCTTCACCGACGGGATTTCGCCGCGCAGGATCTTCGCGAAGACATTGTCGGGGTCATAGGCGGCGTGAAGGGTCATATCGGGCTCCTTGAGACCCACACGCTAGCAATCCGCGCGCGGGGAGGGGAGCCCCATCGCGGTTCGCGTGTTATGGTCAAGGTTCCCCCACGGAGTTCGCCATGATCCGCCTGATCGTCCAGTTCCTCGTCACCTGTCTGGCCCTGTGGCTGGCCGCCCGGCTGGTGCCCGGCGTGTCATTCAGCGACAACGGCTCGCTGGCCCTGGCCGCCATCCTGCTGGGCCTCGCCAACGTCGTGGTGCGGCCGATCCTGACGGTGCTCACCTTCCCGCTGACGGTGGTGACCTTCGGCCTGTTCCTGCTGGTGGTGAACGCCGCGGTCATTGGTCTGGTCGCCTGGCTGCTGGGCGGCTTCACGGTCGCGGGCCTCGGCGCCGGCATCGGCGCGGCCATCGTCACCGGCATCGTCAGCTGGATCGCCGGCTGGTTCATCGGCGGCGAGACCGCGCGCTAATCCCCGGTCTTGCGGAACGGCGTCAGCTCCTCAGCCATCGCCCGCATCTCGGCCTCCACGGCCGGGCGCTCCCGCTCCAGATAGTCCGCCACCGGCCCGCGCAGGGCCGGGTCGGCGATGTAGTGCGCCGAATAGACGGGCGAGGGCAGGTAGCCGCGCGCGATCTTGTGGTCGCCCTGCGCCCCCGCCTCGACCCGCGACAGGCCGCGTTCGATGGCGAAGTCGATGGCCCGGTAGTAGCAAAGCTCGAAATGCAGGAAGGGGACCTCGTCCAGCGCCCCCCACTGTCGTCCGTACAGGGCGTCCCGCCCGATGAAGTTCAGCGCCCCCGCCAGCGGCGCCCCGTCGCGGAACGCCATCACCAGCGCGATCCGGTCGGCCATGGTCGCGCCGATGCGGCTGAAGAAGTCCCGCGTCAGATAGGGCCGCCCCCACTTCCGCGCGCCGGTGTCCTGATAGAAGGCGAAGAAGGCGTCCCAGTGCGCCTCCGTGATCCCCGCCCCGGTCAGGACGCGGATATCCAGTCCGGCGTTGGCCTCGCGCCGCTCGCGCCGCACCGTCTTGCGGCGGCTTGACGACAGGGCCGACACGAAGTCGTCGAAGGTCTGATAACCGCCGTTGCGCCAGATATACTGGATGTCCTGCCGCCTCAGCAGCCCGGCCTCGCCCATCGCCTCCCACTCCTCGCGGGTGGGGAAGTTCACATGCAGGGAGGACGCGCCCAGCCGCTCCGTCAGGGCCAACGCCCCCTGGATCAGGGTCTCGCGCACCGTCGCCGCGTCGGCGTCCGGATGGCTCAGGAAGCGTGGCCCGGTCGCGGGCGTGAACGGCACGGCGTCCAGCAGCTTGGGATAGTACCGTCCACCCGCCCGCTCATAGGCGTCGGCCCAGCTGTGGTCGAAGACGTATTCGCCCTGGCTGTGGGCCTTGAGCCAGAGGGGCATGACGCCGATCACCCGGCCGTCCTCGTCCTCCAGCGCCAGATGGCGTCCGGCCCAGCCCTGTTGCGGCACAGCGCTGCCCGACGCCTCGCAGGCGTCCAGAAAATCATAGCTGACGAACGGATCGCCGGTCGGCCCGGCGCAGGCGTCCCACGCGTCACGGCCGATGTCGGCGACGGTATTGTGGACGCGGATCTGGAAGCTCACCGGAACCCTTCTCCCCTTGGGGGAGAAGGTGGGCGGCGAAGCCGCTCGGATGAGGGGTATGCTTCAGCCCGCGGGATGCGAGACGATGAGCGCGAGGCCGGCAGCCCCCTCATCCGTCTCGCTCCGCGAGACACCTTCTCCCCCGAGGGGAGAAGGATGTTCAACGCTTGGCTCACTTCACCTCGACGATCGCATCGACCTCGACCGCGAACCCCAGCGGAAGCTTGTACACGCCGACGGCCGAGCGGGCGTGACGGCCCTTGTCGCCGAACACCTCGACCATGAGGTCCGAGCAGCCGTTGATGACGGCCGGGATGGCTTCGAAATCACCGGCGGCCTGCACGAAGCCGCCCAGCTTCACCACGCGCACCACGCGCTCCAGATCGCCGTCCAGCGCGGCCGAGATCTGGGCCAGCAGGTTCACGCCGCACATGCGGGCGCCCTTCACGGCGTCTTCCTGCGACACGTCCGCGCCGACCGTGCCCTTCAGCCCGCCCGAGGCGTCGTTCGACAGCTGGCCGGAGATGTGCAGCAGATTGCCGGTCTGGACGTAGGGCACATAGTTGGCCACGGCCTTGGCCGGTTCGGGCAGTTCGATGCCGAGTTCGGCGAGACGGGCGGCGACGGTCATGGGATTCTCCGAATGGGATTTGGGGCGGTTTAGCGCGGGGCCGGGGGTGGGGTGAAGAGTGCTAGTGAGCAGGAAGTGAGCGGATCGCGCTTTCCGCTCGCCACAGCAGCTCACTCCTTTGCTCACTAGCACTCTTCATTCCTCCCTCACTTCAACGCCCGCCCCGCCACCACGGCCGCCTTGCCGAACTTCTGCCTCAGCGCGTCAATCGCCTTCTCGGTCTTCAGCGTCCGCGCCTCGCTGCTCTCGAACAGCGCCGCCGGGGCCTCCACCGCATCCACCACCTCGCCCATGCCGATGCCGATCAGGCGGTAGGGCACGCCCAGTTCGGGCGCCAGCAGTTCGCGCCCGGCGGCGAACAGGGCGCGCGCCGTCTGGACCGGCTCGGGCAGGCTGATCCGGCGGGTGATGATCCTGAAGTCGGTCTTGCGCAGCTTCAACACCACGACCCGGCTGGCCACCCCGTCGGCCCGCGCCTTGGACGCCAGTTTCTCGCACAGGGGCCACAGCTCGTTTTCGAGGTCCGCCACCGAGATCAGGTCCTCGTTGAACGTCGTCTCGGCGCTCATCCCCTTGCGGTCATGCTCGGGCTTCACCGCCCGGGCGTCGCGGCCATGCGCCAGATCGTGCAGGCGCAGCCCTGTCTCGCCGTATCGCTTCACCAGATCGCGCAGGTCGGCCTTCGCCAGATCCCCCACGGTGGCGTAGCCGTCGCTTTGCAGCGTCTTGCCGAACACCGGCCCGACGCCGGGCAGGATGCGCACCGACTTCGGCGCCAGCAGAGCCGTGCTCTCCGCCCCGATCACCGAAAACCCGCGCGGCTTGTCCAGTTCCGACGCGATCTTGGCCAGGAAGCGGTTGGGGGCCAGGCCGATGGACACCGTCAGCCCGACCTCCTCCTCGATCCATTTCTGCAACCGGATCAGCTGGAAGGCCGCGGGACCGCCGTTCAGCCGCTCGGTCCCCGACAGATCGATCCACGCCTCGTCCAGCGACAGGGTCTGCACCAGCGGCGTCAGCGCCCGCACCGCGCCGAAGATGCGCTCGCTCTCGGTCGCATATTTGCGGAAGTCGGGCTTCAGCACGACCGCCTCGGGACAGGCCTTCAGCGCCTTGAACATCGGCATGGCCGAATGCACCCCGTACATCCGCGCGATGTAGCAGCAGGTCGACACCACGCCGCGCTTGCCCCCGCCGACAATCACCGGAACGTCGCGCAGCTCCGGTCGGTCGCGCTTCTCCACCGAGGCGTAGAAGGCGTCGCAGTCCAGATGGGCGAGGGTCAGGCTGGCCAGCTCGTCATGGCTGACCACCCGCCGCGACCCGCACGCGCCGCAGCGATCCAGCTTGCGCGCATTGGTCTCCAGGCAATCGCGGCAGATGGATTTCATGCAGGTCAGATTGTGCCTGACGGGCCGTCCGCACGCTATCGGGATCGGGCATGCTGCTGCCACGATACGTCCAATACTGACGCATCGGCATGCCATCCTGTCCGGATGACCTGCGATCTCGCCCTCGACGACACGCCGCTTCCGGATATGGAGGAGGTTTATCGCCTCGCCGCCGCCCGCGTGACCGACGCCGTCCAACGGGGAAAGGTCGAGCTCGCCCTGCGCTGGGGGCGCATCCTCAACCTCGCCCTGCGCGACCGCCAGATGCGCGCGCGGCTGCCGGTCACCGCCGATGAAGTCAACCAGCGCCTTGATCCGGCGCCGGAAACCCCGGCCGGGCGGGCGTCCCCGCCGTCACACCAATTACACTCTTCACACCCGGTTTTCGACGCGCCCCCGCCGGAGCCCGTGCCCGGCCCCAACCCACCCCGTCCGCGCCTCCGCAAGCGCAGGCGACGACGATGAATCGGGCTTCTGAACCCGAAAATCCCGCTTCTCCTCCCCGTTGGCGTCGCCAAGGGGGAGGTGGCGCGCCGCGAAGTCGCGGCGTGACGGAGGGGGTATGCCCGCGTCCGGTCCCGAGAGCCCCTTCGAGGCGATGCTCGTTCCCCCTTGCTTTCGTCACCCTCCGGCAAGCCGCGACCGGCGAAAGACAGGTCTTGGAGGTTTGGCTTCAGCGCTGTCGTTAACCGCTGGAAAACCCCCGCTTCACGTCAACTTAAGAGAACCGTGTTGAGACTGTCAGGGAAGAAGGCAAAGCCCCCGCGCAGTCGCGCTTGAGAGGGGCGAACAGGCCGGGTGGTGATGTCGAAGAAGGTCCTCATCGTCGAGGATAACGAGCTGAACATGAAGCTTTTTCATGATCTGCTCGATTCCCAGGGGTACGAGACCCTGCAGACCCGCGAGGGCTTGCAGGCGCTCGCCCTGGCGCGTCAGCATCGCCCCGACCTGATCCTGATGGATATCCAGCTGCCCGAGATCTCGGGGCTGGAGGTCACCAAATGGCTCAAGGACGATGAAGAGCTGAACCATATCCCGGTGGTGGCCGTGACGGCCTTCGCCATGAAGGGCGACGAGGAGCGGATCCGTCAGGGCGGCTGCGAGGCCTATATCTCCAAGCCGATCTCGGTGATGCATTTCCTTGAGGTCGTCCGGAAGCATCTGGGGTAGGGCGGGATGACGGCGCGCATCCTTGTCGTGGACGACGTTGAACCGAACGTCCGCCTGCTCGAAGCCAAGCTGACCCTCGAATACTATGAGGTGCTGACGGCCATGGACGGCCAGACGGCGCTGGACGTCGCCGCCGCCGAACGGCCCGACATCATCCTGCTGGACGTCATGATGCCCGGCATGGACGGGTTCGAGACCTGTCGCCGGCTGAAGGCCGACCCGGTCACGCGCCATATACCGGTCATTCTGGTCACCGCCCTGGACGGGCGCGAGGACAAGATCAGGGGCCTCGAAGCCGGCGCCGACGACTTCATCACCAAACCCATCGACGACGTCATCCTGTTCGCCCGCGTCAAGTCGCTGGTGCGTCTCAAGGCCGTCATGGACGAGCTGCGCGAGCGCGAGGAAAGCGGTCGTCGTTTCGGCGTCGACACCGACGGCGCGGGCCGCCTGCGCGGCTCCGGCGGCCGGGTTCTGGTCGTCGACGACAGCGCGCTTCAGGCGGGCAAGATCGTGGACCAGTTGTCGGACGATCACCGCCCGACGCATGAACCCGATCCCGCCGCCGCCCTGATCGCCGCGCGCGGTCCGGTGGACCTGATGATCGTCAATGTCTCGGCTTCGGCCTTCGACGGCCTGCGCTTCGTGGCGCAGGCGCGCTCGACCGAGGCCTCGCGCCGCGTGCCCATTCTGGCGGTGGTCGATCCGGCCGACCGCCCGCGCCTGATCAAGGCGCTGGAGCTGAGCGTCAACGACATCCTGCCCAGGCCGGTCGATCCCGAAGAACTGAACGCCCGCGCCCGCAGCCAGATCAAGCGCAAGCGCTACGCCGACTTCCTCAAGCAGAAGCTGGACTACAGCCTCGAAATGGCCGTCACCGACGCGCTGACGGGCCTGCACAACCGCCGCTACATGGCGGGCCAGCTTCAGGCCCTGATGGGCCGGGCCGGGCAGGGAGGCGACCCGGTCGCCGCCCTCGTGCTGGACATCGACCACTTCAAGGCGGTCAACGACGGCTTCGGCCACGACGCGGGCGACGAGGTCCTGCGCGAGTTCGCCGTCCGTCTGGCCACCAATGTCCGCGCCATCGACCTGCCGTGCCGTCTGGGCGGCGAGGAGTTCGTCGTGGTCATGCCCGGCGCCTCGCTGGAGGACGCCACCCGGGTGGCCGACCGCATCCGCCGCGACGTGGCCTCCCTGCCGTTCCCGATCATGGGCGGAACCGAAAGCCTGACCATCACCGTCTCGGTCGGCGTTGCCTGCTCGACCGGCCCCGATGACACCCCCGACGCCCTGCTCAAACGCGCCGACGAAGGCGTCTACGAAGCCAAGAGCCGCGGCCGCAATCAGGTCATCGCAAGGGCGGCGTGAGGTGAGGGCGGTCGGCATCGCGCTTCTGTTTGCACTGGCCCTTGCGGGGTGTCAGCCCGACCGGTCTGCTCGTCAGGACGTCGCGCCTTCCGTCCCCGAGGCCCCCGGCCCGGCGTCGGAGACTGACTTCCCGTTCTGTGGCGGCGTCCTCAAGCCCGGCGCGGCGCGGGCCTTCTTCCAGCGTCTCGAACGGGCTCTGGACAGCGGCGAGCCCGTCCCGATGCGCTTCTATGACAAGGCCGTGGGCATCCGGTCCGGGGGGCGCTATCTGACCTTCCATCGTGACGATTTCCGCCCCGGCGCCCGCGCCCTGCTCTCGAACGCCGAGTGGCGCGAGATCGCGGATCGGGGATTCGGGGACCTTCAGGACATCGGCTGGCGGGGCTGCATGCTCGGGGACGGCAAGGCCGGGTTCCAGTCGACCGCTGACGGCGAACTGGCCCTCCGCAGCTTTGACAAGGATCGGGCGTGGTCTAGCCTTCGCCCATGACCCGCAAGACGCCGAAATCCCCGCAGGAGAAGAAGGCGCTCAGCTACGCCAACGATTGCCGCAACACCTACGGTGAGAGCGACAAGGCGTCCCGCAAGGCGATCCCGGCCCGAAAGGCCGGGGAGAACCGGCAGAGCCGCCGCAAGGCCGCCCAGGCCCTCGGCGACCTCAAGGCGCTGGACGAGGCGGGCCTGGACCTGGCCGAAAGCTCGCTGAGGCACGACGTTGAACGCGTCGGCGGCTGGAGGAAGGCCCCGGATGAGCCGCTTTCCGCGTTCCTCAAGGTGCAGGCGAAGCGCCGCTCATGGCGCGATCTGCCGCCGTCACGGACCCGCGACCCCAGGGACGCCTAACGCGTCATCCACGGCTTGGACTTGCCCGCCGCGATGCGGGCCGCCTGCTCGCGCTGAAACTTGCCGCCACGCGGTGGTTGCGGCTTGGCGGCGATCCTGGCCTGCTTCAGGCGCAGCGCCCGCTGGACCGGCGTTTCGTTCTCGGGGGCGGGGGCGGGGGCGTCATCAGGCTGGTCGGTCATGGCTGCAGTCTCCCATGCCCGGCCCATGAGAGCGAGGGGCAACGAAAAACGCCCGGTCATCGCTGACCGGGCGTTTCGAAATCATCAGGCGATCAAGTGCTTACTTGATTTTGCCTTCCTTGAATTCGACGTGCTTCTTCACGACCGGGTCGTACTTCTTCACGACCATCTTCTCGGTCATGGTGCGGGCGTTCTTCTTGGTGACGTAGAAGAAGCCGGTGTCGGCGGTCGAGTTCAGGCGGATCTTGATGGAGGCGGGCTTGGCCATCGGAGTGAATACCTATGCGGACGGCGAAAGCCGCGGAAATGAGAGGCGCGGAACATACTCAGGCGCGGCCGGAAGTCAACGGGCGTGACGCCGCATTGAGCGGAACGCATCCAGAGGCCACCGTGTCAGCATGAAAACCCTGCTCTTCACGGCCTTCGCGGCCGCCGCCGCCCTCACCACGCCCGCTCTCGCCCAGGAGGCCGCGAATCCGCAGGACGCTTTTCTGAACCGCCTGAACGCCCTGTGCGGACAGAGATTCGAGGGGCGGGTGGTCTCGACCGACGCCGCCGACGCCGATTTCCGCAACAAGCGGCTGGTCATGCATGTGCGCGACTGCGCGGCGGACGAGGTCGGGATTCCCTTCGCCGTCGGTGAGGACCGCTCGCGCCGCTGGGTCATCACCCGCACCGCTGATGGCCTGCGCCTGAAGCATGACCATCGTGACCCGCAGGGCGAGATCCACGGCTACCACATGTACGGCGGCGACACGGCGGAGGCCGGTACAGCCTCGCGGCAGCAGTTCCCGGTCGATCAGGAGTCCATCGACCAGTTCATCGCCGGCGGCGCCCAGGTCTCGACCACCAATGTCTGGGCCGTCGAGGTGCACCCTGACCGGATGTTCGCCTATGAGCTCAGCCGCCCGGGCGGCCGCTTCTTCCGGGTGGAGTTCGACCTGACCCGGCCGGTGGCGGACTAGAGCGCGATCCAGCCCTTGATGGGCCGCACTGTCGCGCAGGCGGGCGTGCCGTCCTTGCCCCGGCCCGGCAGGACCACTTCCAGCACGGCGCCCGCGCGGGCCTTGTCCAGCAGGGCGGGCGGGATGTCGTGGATGTCGATCTTGGCCCGGCGGCTCCATTCAGAGGCGTGGTCGCCCGCCGGGGTCCCGATGCGGATGTAGATGAAGCGTCGCTCCTTGCCCTCCCGCCGGACGAAGGGACCGAGGAAGCGGCCGTCGTCCGACAGGCGCACGGGGACATCGAACGACAGGGCCTCGCCGGTCGCCGTCACCGGCTCGAACGGCATGTCGTCCTGCTGCAGGCTGTAGCGGACGCCGGAAACCGGGTCGGCGATGGTCAGGCGCAGGGTGATCGGGGTGTCGGCCACTAACGGGCGTCCTTGAAGCCGTTCAGCATGGCCTCGGCCTGCTCGAGCCGCTGGAAGACGTCGGTCGCATCGCCACTGGTGCAGCCGGCGTCGAAGTTCAGCGACTCGTCCGCCTGCCCCGGTCGGGACCAGATCACACTGCCGTAGGCCCCGTCGGTGATGACCCGCTCACAGCGGAAGGGAACGCCTTCGTAGGGTGCGAACAGGGCGCGGAAACGGTCGAACTGGTCGGTGGTGACCGGAAAGATGACAGTCTCGCCCTCGCGGTTGACGTAGCGGCCTTCGCCGCCGCGGGGGAGGGTCCACTCGACCAGACGATTGCCCCAGGACTTCCAGACCAGGGTCATGCCCGCGGGCGCGTCCTGCGCGGTCGCGGGCAGGGCGGTCAGGCAGGCCGTGACGGCGGCGGCGATCAGGGCGAAACGGCGCATGGACAGGTCCTCCGGCTGCAAGAGAACCCCCGTCCGCGGCGACTGGCAAGTCACGGCGCATCCCGCCCCGATCGCGTCAGTCCTGATGCTCGACCATATGCTTGCCGCGCACCATGCGCACGAAGGGCAGGGGGCGATCGGGGGCGTGGAGCCGCTCGGCGATCTCGCCCAGCACGAAGCGGGTGATGGCGGGCAGGTCCTGCGCGCGAGCCTGCTCCAGCGGTAGCCAGGCGATCTCGTCCAGTTCGCCGGACCCCGACGTCGGTTCGGGATGCAGCAGGGCCGAGGCGTCGGCCATGAAGAAGCGGGCGTCGAACCGGCGCGGGCGCCCCGGTGGTGTGATGGCGCGGGCGACGTAGGACAGGGCGGCGAGATCGGGCAGGGCCCCGACGGCCCGGAACTCGCGCCAGCCCCCGGCCACCGAGGCCGCACGCGCCGGCGCCGCCAGCAGCAGGCCGGTCTCCTCGAAGGTCTCCCGCACGGCGGCCAGAGCCATCGCGCGGCCCCGGCTTCGGGTCGCCTCACGCGCCAGCCGTCCGGCGTCGGCGGGCGACAGGTCGGTGGCGAAGGCCGCGAAGGCATCGGATCGCTCGACCTTGCCGCCCGGGAAGACCCATTTCGAGGCCATGAAAACATGCCCCGGCGCCCGACGACCCATCAGCACCTCCGGTCCCTTCGCGCCGTTGCGGGTCAGGATCAGGGTGGCGGCGTCCTTCGGGCGCTGGCGACCGCCGGTGCGCGGCGCGTCCTTCAGGTCCTGGGCGGCGTCGAAGGGCTGGATCAACGCCGCTTGCCCTTTCTCACGCCCTTCAGCCCGCCCGAGGGCTTCTTGCCGTTGCGGGGCTTGTTCCCCGGCCCCGAGCGCTTCGGATAGCCGCCGTCCTTGGCGCCGCGCGCCCGCATGCCCAGACGGGCCGAGGGCGCGTTGGGGTCGCGTGGGGCGGGTTCGCTGAGCATTTCGAACAGCAGGCCGCCGGTGACCGGAGTGGCCTCTTTCAGCTTCACCTCGACCGTCCGGCCCAGCGTCCAGCGCAAGCCCGAGCGTTCGCCGACCAGCGCATGGCTGCGGTCGTCGTGGGTGAAGTACTCACTGCCCAGCGTCGAGACGGGCACGAGGCCGTCCGCGCCCGTCTCATCCAGCCGGATGAACAGGCCGAAGCGGGTCACGCCGGTGATCCGGCCGGTGAAGGTCGCGCCGACACGGTCCTCGAGGAAGGCGGCGATGTAGCGGTCCATGGCGTCGCGCTCCGCGGCCATGGAGCGGCGCTCGGTCATGACGACGTGCTCGGCGATGGCCGGCAGTTCGGCGATCTCGCGGTCCGTCAGCCCGTCCTTGCCCAGCCCCAGCGCTCGGATCAGGCCGCGGTGGACGATCAGGTCGGAGTAGCGGCGGATCGGCGAGGTGAAGTGGGCGTAGCGGTCGAGGTTCAGGCCGAAGTGGCCGACGTTCTCGGGGCTGTAGATGGCCTGCATCTGGGTGCGCAGGACCACCTCATTGACGACCTCGGCGTGCTCGGTCTCGCGGGTCTCGTCCAGCAGCTTGTTGAACCGCCTTGTCGTGGCCGGTTCGCCCTTGGTCCACGGCTTGCCGATGGTCGACAGGAAGTCGCCGAGGTTGAACAGCTTTTCCTGACTGGGCGCGTCGTGGACGCGGTACAGAAGGGGCGTCTTGTGCTTCTCCAGCGTCTCGGCGGCGCAGACGTTGGCCTGAATCATCATCTCCTCGATCAGCCGGTGGGCTTCAAGGGAGACGCGGGGCTCGATCGAGGTGATCTGGCCCTCGGTCATGCGGATTCGGCGCTCGGCGCTTTCGATCTGCAGCGGGCTGCGCTTCAGGCGGCCCTTCAGCATGGTGCGGTAGGCGTTCCACAACGGATAGAGGATGGCCTCCATGATCGGGCCGGTCGTCTCGTCAGGGGCCCCGTCGATGGCCGCCTGCGCCTGCTCGTAGGAGAGCTTGGCGTGGCTGCGCATCAGGCCGCGCACGAACTTGTGGCCGATCTTCCGGCCGTCCTTGTCGAAGACCATGCGCACGGCCATCGTGGCGCGGTTCTCGCCTTCCTTCAGGCTGCACAGGCCGTTCGACAGCCGCTCGGGCAGCATCGGTTCGACGCGGTCGGGGAAGTAGGTCGAGTTGCCCTTGTCGCGCGCCTCGCGGTCCAGCGCCGTGCCGGGGCGCACGTAGGCGGCGACGTCGGCGATGGCGACCCAGACGATCCAGCCGCCCTCGTTCTTCGGGTCCTCGTCCCTCTGGGCGTAGACCGCGTCGTCGTGGTCGCGCGCGTCGGCCGGGTCGATGGTGATCAGGGGGATGTCACGCAGGTCCTCGCGGCCCTTCAGCGACGGCAGTTCCTGATCCTCGGCCTCCTGCTCCACGGCTTCCGAGAAGCCGGTGGGCACACCGTGCGAGTGGATGGCGATCAGGGAGGCGGCGCGGGCGTCGTCCTCGCGGCCGATGATCTCCAGGATCTTGCCGCGCTTGGGGCCATAACGCTGGGCGCCCTTCTCGATGGCGGCCAGCACCAGGTCGCCGTCCTTCAGCCCTTCGGCCTGGGCGTGGGGAACCAGAAGCACGTCTTTCGAGCGGCGGTCGACGGGCTCCACCCGGACCTCGCGGTTTGACTTGCGGATGACGCCGAGCACGCGGGCGCGCTCGCTGTCCAGCTTCTTGACGAGCCGGGCCTCCCAGCCGTCAGCGCCCTTGCTGAACTTGACCAGAAGGCGGTCGCCCATGCCGGGCGCGGGCCCGGTCCGGCCCGAGTTGTCGGGCATCAGCAGGGCGCGGGGCGCATCCTCGGAGGCCTCGACGAGACGGACATACATCTCGCCGTCCACGTCGCGCTCGACCACATCGGCGACGCCGACGGGGGGCAGGGCGCCGGAGGGGCTGAAGCCCTTCCTGCCGCGTTTTCCGAGCTCTCCATCCGCCTCCAGTTCGCGGATCATCTCGCGCAGGGCGCGGCGATCGCCGCCCTTCAGGCCGAAGTGGCGGGCTATGTCGGTCTTCTCGGCCGAGCCCGCGTCACGCAGGAAGGCCAGAAGGGTCTGTTTGTCGGGGAGGCCGGCGGGCGGCCTCTTGGGGGTGTTTTTCATCTAGTCTTTCAGGTCGCCGGGCGCGTCGGCCTCGGCGGGATTGATACAGGGTACGCCCAACAGGTCGGCGGCGCGCGCCATGCCCCTGTCGAGCGTGAGAATTGTTGCGCCGACGCGTTGGGCGGCGGCGATGTGGATGGCGTCAGGGGCGCGGAGTGAGATGCCCGGCCGCCGAATGAAAGTCGTAGCGTCGGTGATGTCGGCGGAGGCGATCTCGGTCATTTCCCCGAACACCAACGCCCATTCGTCGAGTTCACGATGGAAACGCTCGTTCTCTGCTTCGGTCCGTCGCCCGACCCGGCCATTTCTGGCCAGAGCTGAAGAGCATTCAGCGATGGTGAAGTCGCTGACCATAGTGGTGACGCCGGGCTGACGAACGACGCCGTCAACGGCGGGACTCCCCGCCTCCCTGCCGACAATGGCGACAATGGCGCTGGCGTCGATGTAGAAGATCACTCCGGATCGCCGTCACGCATGGCTCTGACAAGTTCCGCCGCCGGGGCAGAGAGCGGCGGGCGGGCGTTCCGTCTCTTCACGAACTCGTCGTACCAGGCTTGTCGCTCCGCTTCCGTCATCCGGGGCTTCGCGGCGGTTGCGGGCCGCAACTCAGCCACCGGCTTGCCGTGCTTGGTGATGATGACGGTTTCACCGTCCTCAACCCGCTCAAGCAGGTGGGTGAACTTGTTTCTGGCTTCCGCGACGCCGTAGTTAGCCATCGGCCCATCTCCAATTCTGGCCAGAAATATAGCCATAAATCCTTTCTCTCGCCAGTCGGGTTGTTCCGGCGGGGCGCCGCGCCTAGCTTCCGCACCCAAGCCCCTACGGAGTTCCTGATGTCTCTCGCCCCCAATCCGGTCCTGTCCGGTCCTGTCGGTTCGACTCTGGACCTGATCGGAAAGACGCCGATTGTGGAGGTGAAGAAGATTGATACCGGCCCCTGCCGCCTGTTCCTGAAGCTGGAAGCCCAGAACCCTGGCGGGTCGATCAAGGATCGCATCGCGCTGTCGATGATCGATGCGGCGGAGCGGGAAGGCTTCCTGAAGCCCGGCGGCACCATCGTCGAGGCGACGGCCGGCAACACCGGTCTGGCGCTGACGCTGGTCGGTCAGGCCAAGGGATATAAGGTGCTGCTGGTCATCCCGGACAAGATGTCCAGGGAAAAAATCCAGCATCTGCGGGCCATGGGCGCGGATGTGCGCCTGACCCGGTCGGACGTGCCGCACGGCCACCCGGAGTACTATACCGACATGGCCGAACGTCTGGCGCAGCAGATTCCGGGCGGCTTCTACGTCAACCAGTTCGCCAATGACGCCAACTCCGAGGCTCACTTCGTCACCACGGGGCCTGAGATCTGGGAGCAGCTGGGCGGCAAGGTTGACGCGCTGGTCGCGGGCATCGGCTCGGGCGGCACCATCACGGGCACGGCGCGCTATCTGAAGAGCGTCGGCTCGGACGCGCAGATCATTCTGGCGGACCCGGTCGGCTCGACGCTGGCGGGCATCGTCAACGAAGGCGTGCCGTCGCCGGAAGGCAGCTACACCGTCGAGGGGATCGGCCAGAATTTCGTGCCGGACACCGCCGACATCACCCTGATCGACAAGGCCTATTCGATCCCGGACGCCGAGGCGGTGGCGACCGTGCGGGAGCTGCTGCTGAAGGAAGGCATTCTGGCGGGCTCCTCGTCCGGCACCCTGATCGCCGCCGCCCTGCGCTGGTGCCGCGAGCAGACCGAGCCGAAGACCGCCGTGACCTTCGTCTGCGACACCGGCGCCAAATACCTGTCCAAGGTCTATAACGACGCCTGGCTGGCCGATCAGGGTCTGGGCGAGCGCGAGCTGCACGGCGACCTGTCGGACCTGATCACCCGCAAATACGAGAAGGGCGACGTGGTCGTGGCCGGTCCGGACGACACCCTGGACACCGCCTTCAAGCGGATGAAGGGCGCCGACGTCTCGCAACTGCCGATCATTCAGGACGGCCGTCTGGTCGGCATTCTGGACGAGAGCGATCTGGTCCATGTGATGAATACCGACGAGATCACCCGCAAGGAGCGCTTCGCCAAGCCGGTGTCCTCGGCCATGACCCGCGATCTGGACACAGTGCAGGTGTCCGAGCCGCTGGACGCCCTGATCCCGCTGTTCGACCGCGACCGGGTGGCCATCGTGCTGGACGGCGAAAAATTCGTCGGCCTGATCACCCGGACCGATCTGATCAACCACCTCAGCCTGAACCGCTAGGTCATGCGTGCCGCCATGATCGCGCTTCTGGTGTCGGTCGCGGGCTCCGCGAGCCCGACCTTCGCGGCCTCGCCGCAAGAGGGGGCGGTTCAGGTAGGACGGCCGGGCTGCGCGGATGATGTGGCCGTCAGGGCCACGCGCGAGCTCATCCATTTCGACAGCCGGGGGCGTCCGGTCCGGGGCTATCTGTACACGCCGCGCGGCGAGGCCAACGGCTTGGGCATCGTCATGCTGCATGGCGGCACGGGGTTCGAGATGAACTCCATTCTGTTCGACGCCCACGCGATCCAGCTGGCCTCGCGCGGCTACCGGGTCCTTCTGCCTGCCTACTTCGACGTCGCCCAGCCGGAACGGACCCGTCGGACGTTGACGGCCCGGGCGTGGCGTCAGGTCGCCCTGGATGCGGTGGAGGCGCTTCAGGCCGAACCGGGAATGGCGCGGGGCGGGGTCACGCTTTGGGGATACTCCCGCGGCGCCGCGGTGGCCTTGCTGGCGGCGACAGGAGAGGACAGCCCGGTGACCTCCGCCGTTCTCGTCGCCGGCGGCGGCGAACTGGAAGAGGACCTTGCAGGGCGGCAGGCGGCCTTCCTGCTTCTGCACGCCCGTCGCGATGAGGCTGTGCCGGTGCGGACGACGCGACGTCTCGCCGAGGACTTGCGCGGAGCCGGCGCGTGGGTCGAGATCGAGGAACTGGCCTTCGATGGCCACCAGTACGATCTGCCGACCTGGTGCTCGGTATTCGGGCGGACCCGGGCATTCGTCTCCGCGCGGTCCGGAAACTGACATGCGGCGAAGAGCGCTTCTGGCGGGTTTCGGGGCGAGCCTTGCGGTCCCCGCGCTGGCGCAGGAGGCGCTGGTCGCCGGGCCGACCTATGAGGGCCTGACCTTCCCGAGCCACGGCAAGTCGATCCGGGCGATCCACTACACTCCGGCGGGCGAGGGACGGCGCGCGGCGATCGTGATGATGCATGGCTCGGGCGCGCGGATCACCAACCGTGGTCCCTGGCACGAGCTGGCCATGCGGTTCGCGGGCGACGGCTATCAGGTGCTCACGCCCCTGTTCACCGACGCCTGGGCCGATGACGGGGTTCGCCCGGAGCGCATGATGGATGCCTGGCGTCATGTGGGGTCGGATGCGATCGACTGGCTCATCGCTCGCGGCGTCAACCGGCGTCGCACCGCCATGTTCGGCTATTCGCTGGGGTCCTACGTCGCGGTGGACGGGGCGCTGGGGAACAGCCGGGCGGCGGCGGCCATCGGTCTCGCCGGCGGGGTTGACGTCTATCAGCCCCGCAAGCCGCGTCGGCGGATTCCGGTGCTGATCCTGCGGGCGGAGAATGATACCCATGTCCTGCCCCGCAACACCGCGGCCTGGATTGACTTCCTGCGTGAGGGAAACGTCAGTGTCCGCGAAGAGGTGCTGGCGGGCGCCGGCCATTTGTTCACCCCGCCGCAGTGGCTCGAGATTTTCGAGCGCTCGGCGGCCTTCTACGGCGGCAACATCGGCCGCATTGACCAGGACGCTTCATGAGTTCGCTGAAGAACAGCCAGGGGTTCTCGACCCGCGCCATCCACGCCGGGCAGCGGCCCGACCCGACGACGGGCGCGGTGATGACCCCCATCTACGCGACCTCGACCTATGCCCAGGAGAGCCCGGGCGTGAACAAGGGCTATGAGTACGCCCGCGGCAAGAACCCGACGCGCGAGGCGTTCGAGGCCTGTCTGGCGGACCTCGAGGGCGGCACGCACGGCTTCGGCTTCGCCTCCGGAATGGCGGCGACGTCCACCGCGCTGGAGTTGCTGGACGCCGGGTCGCACATCGTCACCGGCGATGACCTGTACGGCGGTTCGTGGCGACTGTTCGAGCGGGTCCGCCGCCGGTCGATGGGGCTGGACTTCAGCTATGTCGATTTCAGCGACCTGAGCGCCGTCGAGGCGGCCATCACGCCCAAGACGAAGATGATCTGGGCCGAGACGCCCACCAATCCGCTGATGAAGCTGGCCGACATCGCCGGCCTGTCGAAGATCGCCCGGGCCCACGGCCTGCTGCTGGTGGTCGACAACACCTTCGCCACCCCATTCAGCCAGCAGCCGCTGCGGCTGGGCGCCGACGTGGTCATGCACTCGGCGACCAAATACCTGAACGGTCACTCCGACATCATCGGCGGGGCGCTGGTCACCGGGAACGCCGACCTCGCGAAGGAGATCAAATTCCTGCAGAACTCGATCGGAGGGGTGATGGGGCCGTTCGACGCCTTCCTCGCCAACCGGGGTCTGAAGACGCTCGGCCTGCGGATGAAGGCGCACAACGAGAACGCGCTGGCCGTCGCCCGCTGGCTGGAGACCCGCAAAGGAATCGCCAAGGTCATCTATCCGGGCCTGATCAGCCACCCGCAGCACAGTCTGGCGGCGACGCAGATGAACGGCCGCTATGGCGGCATGGTCACGGCGATCATCGATGGCGACCTGTCGCGGACGAAGCAGGTGCTGGAGCGGGTGCAGGTCTTCACGCTTGCGGAGTCGCTGGGTGGTGTCGAAAGCCTTGTGAACCACCCGGCCATCATGACCCACGCCAGCGTGCCCAAGGAGGTGCGCGAGGCGGGCGGTGTCACCGACAACCTGATCCGGCTGTCGGTCGGGGTCGAGGACCTGGACGATCTGATCGCCGATCTGGATCAGGCGCTGGGCTGATCCCTCAGCCCGATGGCGCGGCCAGTGTCCAGCTGGCGTCCGGCTCGATCCACAGGACGGTGCTCTGGAACTCGGCGCGGGCGACGCCGCCGATGGTGACGGCGGCTTTCAGCGTGCCGTCAGGGTTCGGCGTGTAGGTGCTGCAGAACTCGCCGTCGCCCAGCACCAGATTGATGTTGTCGGCGATCTGCTGACGGACGGTGGTGAACTGCGCGCCTTCCAGCGGCGTGCCGTTCAGGTCGATGCGGGTGATTTCCTCGGCCCGGTTCAGGGGATGGGCGCATTCCGCGCCGTCCTTCACATAGACCTTGCCCGTGGCGTACAGAATGATCTGCGGCGAGGCGCTGAGCATGTTGCGGGCGTCGTTCCAGATCGTCCCGTCCGCGTCGAAGCGATAGGCGCCGATGGCGGTGCAGGTCTTCGCCGCGACGTTCGGGCCATAGCATTGCAGCTTGCCGCTGCGGCCCGGTTCAAGCGGACCGGCGTCCTGCGGGGCCGCGACCAGGGCCAGAAGAGCCGTCAGCAGCATCATTGTGATCCTTGCAAGGTCGCCCGCCGGAGGCCTCCGGCGGGACGATCATCGCACAACGCCGGCGGCCGAAGAAAGACTCAGGCGGCTCTGGACGGCAGGGCGGTCTGGTGGCCGGAAGCGGCCACGACCTTTTTCCGTGCCGGAGCACGGGTCTTCTTGGGCGCGATGGCGGACGGCAGGGCGGCGCGGCGCGCCGTCTCCGCGTCGATCAGGGGCAGGATTTCGGTCGCCGCGTTGACCTGGTTGAGCGAGCCGGTGGCGCTGAGGCGTTCGGCGTTGACGCGAAGCGACTTGAGGTCGGCGTCATTCATAGCGGGGATCATGTCGGCGAGCGGGGTCATGGGACACTCCTTGCTGCTCTGAAAAGGCGAAGGGCCGGTCCGCATCGCGGCCGGCCCCCGTTCGAAACCTATTCGGCGGCTTTCAGCCGACCGGCGGATTCCTTGCCCGAGCGCGCGTCGCGCTCGATCTCGTAGGAAATCTTCTGGCTTTCGCTGAGGATGCCCAGATCCGAGACCTCGACGGCCGAGGCGTGGACGAAGACGTCCTTGCCGCCGTCATCGGGAGCGATGAAGCCGTAGCCCTTGGTGGGGTTGTACCATTTGACAGTGCCGGTAGCCATTTTCAGGACCTCCGCAAGCATTGGCCGCGGGAAGGATATCCCGGTCGGCCTGTCGGGTCTGAATGGGATTGGCTTTGGACCTCGGTGCGCGATGCAAAGGGCAGCAGCGTTTCGCAGAGAGATCGACCCGTCTTAAGTAGACGCTTTTGTATACATTGGCAAGGATTCATTATTGCCCGGAAATATCGCGCAAGTTTTCTTGCCCGTATTCCATATGCCGGACATGAAAACGGCGGCGCAGATCCGGGATCTGCGCCGCCGTTCGAAAGTCATGCGTCGGAGACCGACGCAGGAACTCAGCCTTCGGTCTTCAGTTGACCAGCCGATTCCTTGCCCGAGCGACGGTCGCGCTCGAGTTCGTAGGAAACCTTCTGGTTTTCATCCAGGCCGCGCAGGCCGGCCGCTTCCACGGCCGAGATGTGGACGAAGACGTCCTTGCCGCCGTCGTCCGGCTGGATGAAGCCGTAGCCCTTGGTCGAGTTGAACCACTTAACGGTGCCGGTAGCCATTTGAGACCTCCTTCTGGCATTGGCCACAGGCAAGAGCGCCTGGAGCCTGTCGGGTCTGAATGGGAGCGGCTAGACCTCGGGCGAAAGCAGAGGGGGGCGTTTCGCAGAGAGATCGACGGGAGCCATATTAGCTTTCGTCGCGGCGAAAGCAAGGCGTGGCGTCACTCCGCCGCCGGTTCGCCGCTGGCGGCGACATAGTGTTCGCGGCACAGCTTTCGCAGATCGGCGCTCAGCTTGGGCCCGTACAACGCGTCCTGAAGGCGGTCATAGCCTTCCGACGACAGCGCCTGCTTGATGTCGCTGACGGTCCGGCACCGGCCCTCGCGCGCCAGTTGGTAAGCGCGCTCGAGGGTGGTCGGTCTTTGGGAAGTCATCCCCTGATATAGGGGACGGAGGCGCGGATTCCTAGAAGGCGAAGCTGATCCCGGCCACGACGGCGTCCGCGTACTGCGGATTATTCGCGTCGGCGTCGGTGTCATAGTACCGGACTTCGGCTTCCATATTGCGGGTCAGGGCGTAGCTGAAACCCGCGTTCCAGCCGGTGTAATCGACGCTGTTGTCCTGCTCCCGGCGGCCGATCTCGGCGGTCGCGGTGAGCTTGTCGGTGAAATCCCAGCCGCCGCGCACCGACACCCAGGTCCAGGCCTCGGTCGAGCCTGTCCCGTCCGGCGAGTGTTGCAGACGCAGGCGGGCGCTGGCCGGACCGATGGAGCGTTTGACGTCGGCGGTGAATTCCCATGCGTCATTGTCCGCGCCCTGATCGGCGTCGACCTGGTATTTGTATGTGGCGTTCAGGTCGAGGTCGAAGCCCATGACCTCGGGCCGCCAGCCGCCGCCGAGCTCAAGCTCGAGATCCGATCCGGTCGAGCTTTTGATCGTCTCGAAGCCCGGCCCGACGTAGAAGGCGCCCGACGCGCTCTCCCACTCGACCGCGCCCCAGGCATAGGGATCACCCTGCGACTTGGAGGCGTCTTTGGAGCGGTTGTCGGTGGCCGCGCCGAACGACACGGTCCAGTCGCCCGCGTCCTGTGCGAGGGCGGGAGAGGCGAGGGCGGTGGCGGCCACGAAGGCCAGCGTCAGTGTACGGATCATGGAGCCTCCAGACGCGTAATCGCGCCGGAAGTTCCCTAGATGAAGGCGGTGCGCTTGGCGAACTGTTCCGTCGCCTGAGCGAATTCGTCGCGCAGGCGGCCGACCAGTTGACCGGCGGGCAGGATGTCGTGGATCGCGCCCGCGCCCTGACCGGCGGACCAGACCGTCTTCCAGGCCTTGGCCTCGTCGGCCATGTCCAGCTTGTGCTCGGGCAGGTGTTTGGGGTCGATGCCGTTCTCGATCAGGGACTTGGTCATGAAGTTGGCCGGAATGCCCGACACCGCCGGGGTGTGGACGATGTCGGCCGAGCCCGAATCGATGATCATGTCCTTGTAGGCGTCGGGGGCCATGGCTTCGGTCGTGTTGATGAAGCGCGTGCCCATGTAGGCGAAGTCGGCGCCCATCATCAGGGCGGCGGCGACGTCCGAGCCGGTCGACAGACAGCCCGACAGGATGATGGTCCCGTCGAAGAAGCCGCGGACCTCTTCCACCAGGGCGAACGGGTTGACGATGCCCGCGTGGCCGCCTGCGCCGTTGGCGACCAGGATCAGGCCGTCGACGCCCGCTTCCGCCGCCTTGCGGGCGTGGCGGACGTTGGCGATGTCGTGGAAGACCAGACCGCCGTAGCCGTGCACCGCATCGACCACGTCACGCACCGCGCCCAGCGAGGTGATGATCAGCGGCACCTTCTCCTCGACCGAAACCATCATGTCGGCCATCAGGCGCGGGTTGGTCGGGTGGACGATGTGGTTCACGCCGAAGGCGGCAGCGTCGGGGTTCAGGCGGTCCTTGATCTCATGCAGCCACTCCCGATAGCCCTCGGTGGTGCGCTGGTTCAGCGACGGGAAGGTGCCGATGGCCCCCGCGTTGCACGTCTCGACCACCAGATCCGGCCCGGAGACCAGGAACATGGGCGCCGCGATCACCGGCAGCTTGAGACCTTTTTGAAGCGAAGCCGGAATGGCCATGACGTTTCCCCGGGTTGTCTTTCGCTACGGATAGCGGGCTGTCCCCGGGTAAGGCAAACCCGAAAAACAGGGTGTGAAGAGTGTAATTCGTGTGAAACGACCTGACGGGCGCTTCTCCGCATATTAGCGAACCGATGCGTCAGAAATGGACGCACGGGCGGGCTTTGCGCGATGCGGTGATGAGGTGACCGCCGGCCTTTGCAAACCCTGGGGCCGTGTCTCCATGGCCCGACAGATCACCGCCGTTCCGGGGTGTCAGACCGCTGGTGGCGTGACGAAGCCGCCGGAAATCGCTAGAGCGACGCCATGACCACCGACACCTCGGGCCTGCACCAGCTGGGCCAAATGACCGCCGCACCGACCAGCCCGGAAACCGCCGTGCTGGAGCGGGTGCCCAATCCGCATGCGGACACCCTCTACCTCGCGCGCTTCACGGCGCCGGAGTTCACCAGCCTGTGCCCCGTCACCGGCCAGCCGGACTTCGCCCACATCGTCATCGACTATGCGCCGGGCGACTGGCTGGTCGAGAGCAAGAGCCTGAAGCTGTACCTGACCAGCTTCCGCAACCACGGCGCCTTCCACGAGGACTGCACCGTGGCCATCGGCAAGCGTCTGGCCGACCTGCTGCAGCCGAAATGGCTGCGCATTGGGGGCTACTGGTATCCGCGCGGCGGCATACCCATCGACGTCTTCTGGCAGACCGGCCCGGCCCCGGAAGGCCTCTGGCTGCCCGACCAGGGCGTGCCGACCTATCGCGGACGGGGGTGATCCACCTGCGAACGGCCGGCGCGGCGGGGCGAGTGCTCACCGACGCTCGCCTGCAACAGACCGGCTGTCATGCAGATCGGCCAGACCTCGGAGAATGAGATCGACCCCGAAGGCGAAGCGGGCGTCCTGATCGGTCTCGATGAGTTCCGGCAGGACCGCGCGGGTGTCCTCGTATCCACCCGCGGGCTGTTCCCACAGCTTTTCGAGAATGGGGTGCACGCCGCCGCTGGCGCGCATCTGTTCTTCGAGGGCCTGTTCCTCGATCACGAAGCCCATGATGAAATAGCCCAGAGAAAAGACCGCCCGTGTCGCGGTGCGCGCGTCGAAGCCGCCCCGGAGCATGGCGCTGATCAGGATCTCGCTGACCTCCAGCATATTCTCACGCGCTACAAAGGTGCCGGCGAACAGGCGCGCGCCGTCCCGGCGGCTCAGCAACACCTTGCGCAGCGCCACCGCCATCCGCCGCAACACCTCCGGATAGGCGGCTGAAACGTCGATGGATGCGGCTATCGCGGAGACCATCGCCTCGGCCATGTCATCCAGCAGGGCGGTCTTGTTGGGGAAGTGCCAGTAAAGCGCGGGGGCCTGTACGCCGAGGGCTTCCGCCAACCTGCGCATTGTCAGGCCTTCGAGCCCTGTCTGGTCCAGCAGAGTCAGGCTTGTTTCGATAATATGCTGACGATCAAGGCTCATGACGGCTCCCGCTTCCGGGCTCAATTTAACAATGTTAAGGAACTTAACAACGTTAAATGACGCCCTTTGAGTTTGACCGGCCGCTCGCCCCTCTGCACCAAATCTCCACGCGCCGGCGTCGTCGTCCGCGTCTAGCCTCCGCGCATGATCCCGACCCGTCGCCTCCCGCTCGAAGCTCTCGGTCGCCGCTGGCTCACGCACGCGCAGGCGTGGGCGGACCGGTCGCGGTGGCGGGCCGCGGTCTACGAGTTCCTGTGGTTCGGGCTGAAGCAGGCCTGGGCCTGCCTGTTCGGCGGTCTGCTGCTGGCGCTGATCGTCGGCACCTTCCTGTGGTGGCCCGAGGGAGCGCCGGTGTCGCGCTATGACTTTCTGGTCGTCGGCGCCGTCCTGATCCAGATCGGCATGCTGGCCCTGAAGCTGGAAAGCCGGGATGAGGCGGTGGTGATCCTGCTGTTCCACATCGCCGGGACGGCGATGGAGCTGTTCAAGACGGCGCAGGGTTCGTGGATCTATCCCGAGGAGTCGCTGCTGAGGATCGGCGGCGTGCCGTTGTTCTCGGGCTTCATGTATGCGGCGGTGGGCAGCTATATCGCGCGGGTGCAGCGGGTGTTTCACATCCGGGTGCGCGGCTATCCGCCGTTCTGGATGACGGCGGTGCTGGCGGCCGCGATCTACGTCAACTTCTTCGCCCATCACTGGCTGTGGGACGCGCGGATCGGGCTGTTCATCGCCACGGCGGTGGTGTTCGGGCGCGGCTGGTTCTGGTTCACGACCGACCGTCGGCGGCGCGGGATGCCGCTGCTGCTGGGCTATGTTCTGGTCGCCCTGTTCATCTGGTTCGCCGAAAACCTCGCCACCTTCGGTCGCGCCTGGACCTATCCGTCGCAGGAGGCGGGATGGACCATGGTGGGGCTGGAGAAGCTGGGCAGCTGGTTCCTGCTGATGATCCTGTCGATCGTTCTGGTCTCCATCGTCCACCGGCCGGAAGAGGAGGATCAGCCGCCCGCCAGCGCCCGGACCGCGACATAGACAGCGGTGAGCAGGATCAGGCCGGCGAACAGACGGCGGCCGAGCGCCGCGTTGGCGCCGAGGCGGTGCGAGATCGGCAGGCCGACGAGCGTTCCGGCCACGCCGCCGACGGTCATCGCCGCCACCAAAGGCCAGGAGACGAGGCCGGACAGGCTGTAATTCACCGCCGTCGAGGCGCCGAAGGCGGCGACGCTGACCAGCGACGACGCCTGCGCCATCGCCAGTGTCATGCCGGTGGCGCCCATCAGGCCCGGCACGATCAGGAAGCCGCCGCCGATGCCGAAAAAGCCCGCCGCCGCGCCCACGCCCGCGCCGGACACGGCCACGCGCGGGGCCATGGCGGGGTTCAGCCGCACCGTGACGTCCCCTTCGGACCTCGGGCGCCGGAACATGGCGAGGGCGACGCCGGCCATGGCGAGGGCGAAGAACAGCAGCAGCTGATGCCCGTCGATCTGCTTGGCGAGGCTCGAGCCCAGCCAGGCCCCGCCGGCCCCGAAGACCGCGAAGGTCAGGGCGCAGGGCCAGCGGACACGCCCCGCGCGGGCCTGTCCGACCAGGGCGGTCAGGGCGTTCAGCGACACCCCGGCCGCCGAGACGCCGATGGCCACGTGCGGGTCCGCCACGCCGACGACATACATCAGCAGGGGCACGGCCAGCACCGACCCGCCGCCACCGAACACCGTCAGCAGCAGGGCGACCAGTCCGCCGCTCATGGCGGCCAGCAGCAGGGTCGGCGTCTCCATGGTCAGGCCGCCTTCGCCGCGCGATTCCAGGGGGCGAGGGCGAGCAGTCGGGCCATGCCGCAGAAGCCGGTCAGGCCGGCGAAGAACAGGCCCGCGCCGACGAAGGCGCTGAGCCCCCAGAAGGCCGGATGGATCAGCAGGCCCAGCACGGCGCCCAGCAGGACCAGGCCGCCGGCCGTCATCTGGACCTGACGCATCAACTCGATGGGTTTGCGGGTATCGAGCCGGGTCGGCAGGCCGGCCTTCTTCCACGCCTCCAGCCCGCCCTCCAGCACATAGGCCGGGCCGTCCACGCGCGCGGCCAGGCGGTCGCAGTTCACGCCGGTCCGGTTGCCGGTCCGGCACATGAAGACGATGTCCTGTCGCGCGTGGATCGACAGGTCGGCGGCCTCGAAGGTCGAGAGCGGGGCGGGGGCGGCGCCCTGGATGTGCTCGCGGGCGAACTCGTCGGTCTCGCGAATGTCGACCAGCCGGATCGCGCCGGACTTCAGCCGGTCGGCGACCTCGCGCGGGGAGAGGGGAT
Organism: Brevundimonas sp. M20; assembly: GCF_006547065.1. Taxonomy (NCBI): domain Bacteria; kingdom Pseudomonadati; phylum Pseudomonadota; class Alphaproteobacteria; order Caulobacterales; family Caulobacteraceae; genus Brevundimonas; species Brevundimonas sp. M20. The sequence goes on from NZ_CP041243.1 coordinate 1,271,006, forward strand.
TGAGGGTGGCGGTCATGGACGGTCCTTTCAGGGCAGGGGCGGGCAGAAGATCTCGGCCAGAACGGCGATGACCTTCAGGGCCGCGGGGTCGGCGATGCGATAGAAGACCGCGACGCCCTCGCGGCGGGCGGACACCAGTCCGTCGTCGCGCAGACGCGCCAGGTGCTGGGACAGTGCGGACTGGGACAGCCCGACCCGATCCAGCAGTTCCGACACCTGAAGCTCCCGGTCGCCGAGCTGGCACAGGATCATCAGGCGATGCTCGTTGGACAGGGCCTTGAGCAGGGCCGACGCCTGTCCGGCGCTGGCCTGGAAGCGTTCAAGTCCGAGGGTCTGGATATCGATCATGTCGCCAATATATTCGATCTTGCTAATTTAGCAATACCTAATATATTGAGCGTCAAAGGAGACCGATATGAACCCGATGTCCCGTCCTGACGTGGTCGGCGTTTTCGACCCCGCCACCCACACTGTCAGCTACGTCGTTTCCGACCCGGCCACGGGCGCGGCGGCGATCATTGATCCGGTGCTGGACTTCGATCCCGCCGCCGCCCGGACGTCCACCGGCTCGGTGGATCGTCTGCTGGAGATCGTCGCGGCGCGGGGGCTGCGGCTGGAGCAGGTGCTGGAGACGCACGCCCACGCTGATCACCTGACCGGCGCCCACGAGATTCGCGAGCGCACCGGCGCGCCGGTCAGCATCGGCGCAGCGATAACGCGGGTGCAGAAAACCTTTGGCGACCTGTTCGAGGCTGCCGATGTGCGGCCGGACGCCTCGGCCTTCGACCGCACCTGGGCGGATGGCGACCGGTTCAGACTGGGTGAGATGGACGTCGAGGTGCTGCACACGCCCGGCCATACGCCGGCCTGCATCAGCTATCGCATCGGGGACGCGGTCTTCGTCGGCGACACCCTGTTCATGCCGGACTTCGGCACGGCGCGGTGCGACTTCCCCGGCGGCGACGCCCGCACCCTGTACCGGTCGATCCAGCGCCTGCTGGCGTTGCCGGACGAGACCCGCATGTTCGTCGGCCACGACTACCTGCCCGCCGGGCGTCGCGACTTCGCATGGCAAACCACCGTCGCGGCGCAGAAGGCGGACAATATCCATGTCGGCGGCGGGCGTTCGGAAGCGGACTTCGTGGCCCTGCGCGAGGCGCGGGACGCGACGCTCCCGGCGCCGCAGCTGATCCTGCCGTCGTTGCAGATCAACATCCGGGCCGGGGCCCTGCCGCCCGCGGAGGCCTCGGGCCGCCGCTTTCTGAAGACGCCTCTGAACGCCCTCTGAAACGACGGCCCGCCCGGGCCGTCAGCCCCAGGCGCTGGAGCCGGTCTCCTCGCGGAAGTCGAAGTCGCCGTCGGTGCTCGCCGACAGGTCGCGCCAGGCGTCCAGTTCGGTCTGCAGGCTGTCGATCTTGGCCTGCACCATGGCCAGCGCGTCCGTACCCGCGCACCAGCGGACCGGCGGCTGCTCGGCGTCGGCCAGGGTGATCAGGGCGCGCGCCAGCTTCACCGGGTCGCCCGCCTGATTGTGGCTGCGGCTGTCGTAGAAGGCTTTCAGCGCGGCCGAGGTTTCAGCGTAGTCGGCGATGGGATTGGAGCCATGCTTCACTGACGTCGGCTCAAGGAAGTCGGTGCGGAAGAAACCGGGCTCGACGATGGTGGCGTGAATGCCGAACGGGGCCACTTCCTGCGCCAGCGACTCGGTGAAGCCTTCCACCGCGAACTTGGAGGCGCAGTACAGGCTGCCGCTGGCCCCGCCGACGATGCCGCCGACCGAGGAGACGTTGAAGATGCGGCCAGAGCGTTGCGCCCGCATCGCCGGCAGGACCGCGCGGGTGACGTGCATCAGGCCGAAGACGTTGGTGTCGTACTGGGCGAAGACGTCCTCGGCGGTCGATTCCTCGAACAGGGACAGGTCGCCGTAGCCGGCGTTGTTCACCAGCACGTCGATCCGGCCGAAGCGGGTCAGGGCGGCGGCGACGGCCGTCCGCACGGCGCTCTGGTCGGTCACGTCCAGCGACAGGGAGAGCAGGGCGTCGCTGTCGGCGCCGAAGGCGGCGGTCAGGCCATCGCGCTTGCGGGCGGTGGCGACGACGCGTTCACCGGCGTCCAGCAGGGTGCGGACGATAGCCGCGCCGAGGCCGCGCGAGGCGCCGGTCACGAACCAGACGCGGGAAGATGTGGAGGTCATGGGAAGTCTCCTTGGTTGGGAGCCCCGATATGCCCCGCCATTCCGCCGAAGCTGTAGACGGATCGCGCCAGTCTCTTGCACAATCCTGCCATTTGGTGCCGGCGGCGGTTGCGCGCTGATCCTGCCGAGGCTTGAATGCTGTCATGAAACGCTTGCCTGAACTCGTCAGTCTGGTCCGCAGCCATCTGAAGGACATGTCGCCGGAGGGGATTGGTCCCTTGACCGGGCCGGGCCTTCACCTGATCGCCAGCACGGGCGTCACCGACGCCCAGCAGGTGGTCTATGAGCCCATGGTCTGCCTGATCCTCGACGGGGCCAAATCAACGACGCTGGGCAATGAGACCTATCCCTACCGGGCCGGTCAGTATCTGGTCGTGTCCGAGGACCTGCCGGTCAGCGGCAAGGTGATCGAGGCGCCCTATCTGGCGGTCGGCGTGCCGCTGGACCCGGTGATGATCGCCGAGCTGCTGATCGAGACCGAGGGCGCGGTTCCGGAGACGTCGCCGGTGCGCGGGCTGGCGGTCAGCGACATGGACGACGACCTGATCGACACGGTCATTCGTCTGGTCAGGCTGATGGATCGTCCCGAGCAGGCGGCGGTGCTGGGTCCGATGATCCGGCGCGAACTGGCCTGGCGGCTGCTGGTCGGGGAGCGGGCCGGAATGATGCGTCAACTGGCGGCTTCAGACGGACGCTCCGCGCAGGTCAAACGGGCTATCCGCTGGTTGCGCCAGAACTATGCCGAGCCGATGCGGATCGAGCGGCTGGCCGAGGTGGCGGGGATGAGCGAGACCTCCCTGCACCGCCACTTCAAGGCCGTTACGGGGATGAGCCCGCTGCAGTACCAGAAGCAGATACGGCTGCAGGAGGCGCGGCACCGGCTGCTTTCCGAAGGGCGGGACGTGGCCGGTGTCGGCTTCTCCGTCGGCTATGACAGCCCGTCCCAGTTCAGCCGGGAGTACGCCCGCCTGTTCGGCCGTCCGCCGGGCCGCGATCTGGAACGACTGCGGGCCGATCCTGCCCTGGCGTTGGCGGTTTAGTCCGCCTCGTCCAGCCCGTCCGCCCGGCGTTCGAACAGGCGCAGGGTCAGGTCGGCCTCGAACCCGGTCGCGGGATAGCGGAAGTCGCACGCGCTGGCGCTGGAGGTGATCAGGCGCGAGCCGAAACCCTTGCGTTCGGGCGTGACGACGGGCGGGCCGTCATGCTCGCGCCACTGAAGATGCAGGGCTTCGTCCCCGGCGCGCCAGCAGACCTCGACCCGGCCCTCGGGTACGCTCAGGGCGCCGTATTTGGCCGCGTTGGTCGCCAGCTCGTGTACGATCAGGCCCAGGGTCAGGACGTTCTCCGGACTCAGCCAGACGTCGGGTCCGCTCAGCACCACCTGATCGTCGTTGTAGTGACCGAACTCGGCCTTGAAGACATCGCGAAGGTCCGCCTGCTGCCAGCCCTGCGCGGTCAGAAGGTTGTGGGTGGCCGACAGGGACAGCAGCCGCGCCTGAAACGCCTTGGCGAAGCTCTGCACGTCGTCGGACCGGCGCGCCGTCAGGGTGGCGATCGACAGGACGGTCGCCAGCGTGTTCTTCACCCGGTGGTTCAGCTCGTTGATCAGCAGCCGCTGACGGGCCTCGCTGCGGGCCAGCGCCTGGAAGGCGATGCGGTGGGCCGTCACGTCCTGAATGGTGCCGACCAGCCGCAGCGGACGGCCGCCGCTGTCGAGGATCATCAGGCCCCGCACTTCCAGCCAGCGACCGTCCAGCATTTCGTAATCGACCTCATAGTCGACGCCTTCATTGATTGACCGGTCCAGCGCGGCCTGTCGCCGGGCGCTGCTTTCGGCGGTCATCAGGCCGGCGACCATCGACTGATCGAACGGATCGTCCGGCGCGAAGCCCAGCAGACCGCGGCCCTGTTCGCTCAGCACCAGACGTCGGCGGGGAATGTCCATCTCCCACGAGCCCATACGGCCCGCCCGCAGGGCCGTGGACAGCACCTGCTGCTGGTCCATAAGACCGGCGCCGAGGGCGAGGAACAGCAGAACCAGCGTCAGGCCCGCCACCGCGAACGCCAGCCAGAGCGGCGGCACGCCCGCGGCGCCGACCGCGTTCGCGCCCGGCGTCAGAATGACCGCGGCCATGGCGGTGTAGTGCATGGCGACGACGCCGATGCCGAGCAGAACCGCCGCCCCCGCCTGCCATCGCCGTCGCGCGTTGCGCCGCACTGCGGCCAGCGCCGCGAAGGAGGCGAGGAAGGCCACCACCACAGAGGCCAGAACCCACAACGGGTCATACGTCAGCTGCACGGAACTGCGGATCGCCGACATGCCCAGATAGTGCATCCCGCCGATGCTCAGCCCCATCAGGGCGCCGCCGCCCAGAACGCGGGGCAATCGGGCGCGCGATGAGCCGCTCAGCACAAAGGCCAGCGCCGTTCCGGCCACCGCCAACGCCAGCGAGGCGACGGTCCGGGCGGGATCATAGGAGACGGGCGCGCCCGGATCAAAGCCCAGCATGGCGACGAAATGCATCGACCAGATACTGACGCCCATGGCCAGCGCCGACAGGCCGATCCACTGGGCGCGCGACTGTCCGTCATGGCTGCGGGCGCGCCTGAACAGGCCCAGCGCGGTCCACGAACCGAAGACCGCGACGATGCCCGACAGCAGCGGATAGATCAGATGATGATCGTGATGCACCCAGCGCCCCGTTCAGCGACTCGTCACTGTTATCCGAACCCATCGAGTGTCGCTACAGCACACGTCCGACCGGAGAGGGGCCGGTGGATGGGCGCGGGGCGGTGCAACCCGAAACAACGGTATTGCCGCGACCGGCCAAGACGGTAGGAGGGATCATGACCCGATTTCGCGCTGCTGTTCTCGTCCCCGTCGCTCTGACGACGGCTCTGCTCTGTATGGGCGCCGCGCTGGCGCCGCCTGCTTCCGGAGTTATCGTCAGGCCGCAGTCCCTTGAGCTGAGGGCGGGGGATGTCATCACCCTGCGGCAAGCCGACGGTTGGCATGTCGTCAGGGTCATCGCGGTCGATTCATGGCCTGACGGGACATCGGTCGCCCACGTCCTGACCTATGACGTGACTGCCGAGCGCCCGTCACTCTCGGCCGCGGCCTCCCTTACTGTCCGGGTCATGCATGTGCCTGTGCGGGCGGAAAGCTACGGTGAAGAGGGCTGGGAGCGGCTGGGCAACGCGCCGGTCACGCCCGGGCAAAGGGCCGGGTTCGACGAATATCTGAAGCACACCGACTTCCCCCGCTACCTGACCGTCACCGGGCAGGACGCGGGCCAGATCGTTCGGGCCGCCAACGAACAGTACCAGCGCGGCAACAGCCTGTCCGAGGCCGGTGACCATCAGGGCGCCATCGCCGCCTACGACCGGGCGATCGATCTGTTCCCGCTGTTCTTCGAAGCCATCGACAACCGGGCATTCAGCTATATGGATCTCGGCCGCTACGATCTGGCGCTGGAAGGCTTTGAGGCGTCGTTGCGCGTCGAACCGGACGGCATCGCCGCCTTCTTCTCCCGGGGGGAGTGTCTGCTGCGGCTAGGCCGACTGGATGAGGCCGAGGTCGTCTTCCTTGAAGGGCAGCGGCGCTTCCCGGCGAAAAGCTCGATGTTCACCGAGTTTCTTCAGCTCACCCGACAGGCGCAAGCGCAGGCAAGGGCGCGCTGAGGACGGAACGCGGCATGAGCACCACCTCCACAGACGTCGTCATTCTGGGCGGAGGCCACAACGGCCTGGTCTGCGCCTTCTATCTGGCGAAGGCCGGGCTGAAGGTGACGGTGCTGGAGCGTCGGCCTGTCGTCGGCGGGGCGGCGGTGACGGAGGAGTTCCATCCCGGCTTCCGCAATTCGACCGCCAGCTACACCGTCAGCCTGCTGAACCCGAAGATCATCGCCGACATGGAGCTGGCGCGGCATGGGCTGCGGGTTGTGGAGCGCAAGGTCTCCAACTTCCTGCCCCTCGATGATCGCCGCTACCTGCTGGCCGGGGAGGGGCGGACGCAGGCGGAGGTGGCCAAATTCTCGCAGCGCGATGCGGAACGTCTGCCGGAGTACGAGCGACGGCTGGACGTCGTCGCGTCGATCCTGCGCGACTGGATCCTGAAGGCGCCGCCGAACCTGACCGAAGGCGGCTGGCTGGCCCAACTGCCCGAACTCGCCAACGCGGCAGGGCTGGGGCGGCAGGCGCTGGCGCTGGACGCCGAGGGCCGTCGCGACCTGCTGGACCTGTTCACCAAGTCGGCGGGCGACTGGCTGGACGGCTGGTTCGAGAGTGATCCGATCAAGGCCCTGTTCGGCTTCGACAGCATCGTCGGCGCCTATGGCAGCCCCTATACGCCCGGCTCGGCCTATGTGCTGCTGCACCACGTCTTCGGCGAGGTGAACGGAAAGAAGGGCGTCTGGGGCCACGCGGTCGGCGGCATGGGCGCGATCACCCAGGCCATGGCGAAAGCCTGCGCCGAACTTGGCGTCGAGGTGCGGCTGGAGACGCCGGTGGCCGAGGTGCTGACGGAAAAGGGCAGGGCGGTCGGCGCGGTGACCGAGGGCGGCGACGTGGTGCGCGCCCGCGCGGTGGTCTCCAATCTTCACCCCCGCCTGCTGTTCGAGCAGCTGGTTGACGACGCCGTGGTCCCGGCGGACTTCCGCGCGCGCATCGGCGCCTATCAGTCCGGCTCGGGCACCTTCCGCATGAACGTGGCCCTGTCGGAGCTGCCGGACTTCACCAGCCTGCCGGGGCAGGGAGACCACCTGACCGCCGGCATCATTATCGCGCCGAGCCTCGCCTACATGGACCGGGCCCACGCCAGTGCGCGGCTGGACGGCTGGTCGCGCGAGCCCATCGTGGAGATGCTGATACCCTCGACGCTCGACGACAGTCTGGCGCCGGCAGGGCAGCATGTCGCCAGCCTGTTCTGCCAGCATGTCTCGCCTGATCTCGCCGACGAACACCGCGACACGGTGGCGGATCTGATGATCGAGACGGTCGATAAATACGCGCCAGGCTTCAGGGCGTCGGTGGTCGGGCGGCTGGCGCTGGGGCCGCGTGATCTGGAACGACGTTTCGGCCTCGTCGGCGGCGACATCTTCCACGGCCGTCTGACGCTGGATCAGCTGTTCAGCGCCCGACCGGTGCTGGGCCATGCCGACTATCGGATGCCCGTGGCGGGGCTCTACCTCTGCGGCTCCGGCGCGCACCCCGGCGGCGGCGTCACCGGCGCGCCCGGCCACAATGCGGCGCGGGCGGTGGTGAAGGATCTGAAGTGAGGGATCAGGGATTGGGGCCTGGGGATTATCAATGCCGATCTCGCGGCCCTTGCCTCTAATCCCCAATCCCTGGTCCCTAATCCCCAGGCCTTATCCCCGCTCGATCCCCATCACCGCCATCAGCGCATCGCACACGGCGGCTTCGGTGAAGGGCTTCTGGATGGTCCGCTGGCCACGCCATTCGTCGGGCAGGCCGCCTTCGCCGTATCCGGTGGAGAAGACGAAGGGCACGCCCCGGTCCTTCAGCGCCTGCGCCACCGGGAAGACCTGACGACCCGCCACGTTGACGTCCAGCAGGGCGGCGTCGAGCGCCCCCTCCTCGCCGACCAGGGCCAGGCCCTCGTCGATGTTCGAGGCCGGCCCCACGGGCGTGCAGCCCATGTCTTCCAGAATGGTCTCCAGCAGCATGGCGACCAGCGACTCGTCCTCTACGATCAGCACCCGGCGACCCGAAAGCGCGTCAGTCATTCGTCATCTCCCGGTCCAGCGGAACCATAAACTCCGCCGAGAACCCGGCGGTTGCGTAGTCAAGTTTCACCTCGCCCCCCAGATCATGGCGGACGTTGCGTTCAATCAGTCGGCTGCCGAAGCCCCGTCGGGTCGGCTCGATCACCGGCGGGCCGTCCAGCTCGCGCCAGGTCAGATGCAATTTCGGGTGCAACTGGTCGGCGACCGACCAGTCGACCATGACCCGTCCCTCCGGCCCTGACAGGGCGCCGTATTTGGCGGCGTTGGTCGCCAGTTCGTGGAAGATCATGCCCAGCGACAGGGCCGCAGCGGGGCCCAGCGCCACCGGCGCGCCGTTCAGGCTGATGCGCTGCGGGCCGTGCGCCTCGGTCTCGTGCTCCAGAATGGCGCGCAGGTCGGCGCCTTCCCAATGGCTGCGGGTCAGCAGGTCGTGGGTGTGCGACAGGGCCATCAGCCGGGCCTGGAAGCTCTCGGCGAAGGTTCTGGGATCAGTGTGCGAGCGCGCGGTCTGCATGGCGATCGACTGGACCGTGGCCAGGGTGTTCTTCACCCGGTGGTTCAGCTCGTCGATCATCAGCTTCTGCCGCTCGGCGGCGATGACGGTATCGGTGACGTCGTGGCCCTGAACGAAGACGCCCGCGACCTTGCCATCCTGATCCCGGATGGGCTGGTAGATGAAGTCCAGATACAGGGTCTCCAGCGGGCCGTCCGGCGTCCGCTGAAGCTTCACCGGCGCGGCCCGACCCTCATAGGCCTCGCCCGTCGCGCGGACGGTGTCGAGGATGTCGACGAAGCCCTGGTCGGCTACCTCCGGAAGGGCGTCCCGCAGAGGCAGGCCGGTGATGTCACGCCGGCCGATCAGTTGGGCGTAGGCGGCGTTGTGGGTCTGGAAGACATGCTCGGGCCCCACCAGGACGGCGACGAACCCCGGCGCCTGCATGAACATCTCCAGCAGGCGGTTATGCTCGGACTGGAGGCGCCGGTTGTCCTCCTGGACATGCTCGGCGCGGGTCAGGATGTTGCCGCTCAGGATGTAGTCCAGCGCCTCGCGGTCGGCGTCCTCCGCGACGCGCCGGCGCAGACGTTCCAGCTCGGTGATGTCCGTGGTGTGCTGAAGGATATAGGCGATGCGGCCGGTGCGGTCGTGAATCGGCGTGTGGGTCGCCGACCAGAAGCGTTCTTCAAGCTCGCTTGTCCCGTCTTCCCGGATCGACGGGATGGCGTAGCGGATCAGGGCCAGATGGTCGCGGCGATCCTGTGACAGGACCCGTTCAAGCGAGGCGCGGAGCTGTCGGGCGTTTTCACGTCCATCCTCGGTTGGGCCGGCGCTGAAGACCTCGAAGAGATTGCGCCCCAGAAGCGCTTCGCGGGTCATGCCTGTGACGGCGAGGTAGGCCGCGTTCATGCCCGCGAAATTCAACTCGGGGGTCAGAAGCATATAGGGATTGGGCGAGGCGTCGAACGCGCTCGCCAGATCGACCGCAAGGTCGCCTGTATTGGCCAAATCCTTCAAACTACAACCCCGCACTCGTCGTATGGTAACGCTTTGACATGACGTCGGTTCCGGCGGAAGCAGCAGAAAACTCTTCGTCATTTGAGCCCGGCGGGGCAGGGGGGCTAGGCTGCCGGACATGATAGCTTCACTGTTCGCGGCGGCCCTCATGACTTCGCCTCTCCAGACCCCCGATCCCGGTGTCCAGCCGCGCGTGACCGTGGCGCAGGGCACGCTGGTCGGGCGGCAGGTCGACGGCGTCGACAGCTTCCAGGCCATTCCCTACGCCGCGCCGCCGACGGGCGAGGGACGGTGGCGTCCGCCGGCTCCGGCGGCGGCCTGGGAGGATGATCGCGATGCGGGCGCGCCGGGCGCCATCTGCATCCAGCCGCCCTCGAACGGCGATCCCGGCGTCGGCCCCCTGCCGATGAGCGAGGACTGCCTGAACCTGAATGTCTGGGTTCCGGCGCAGCATTCGGGGGCGCCCCTGCCGGTCATGGTGTGGATCCACGGCGGCGGTCTGAACAACGGTTCGGGCACGGCCCGGCTGTACGACGGCGCCAATCTGGCCCGGCGCGGCGTGATGCTGGTGACCATCAACTACCGGCTCGGACGGCTCGGCTTCTTCGACCACCCCGCCCTGGCCGCTGAGCGCGCGCCGGGCGAGGACGCCGCCAACTACGGCCTGATGGATGTCATCGCGGCCCTGCAATGGGTGCGGGACAACGCCTCGGCTTTCGGTGGAGATTCCACCAATGTCACCATTTTCGGCGAGTCCGCCGGCGGGGCTCTGGTCAACCGGCTGATGATCTCGCCCCGCGCGCGAGGCCTGTTCCATCGGGCGGTGGTCCAGTCCGGACTGGGCCGCGATCAGGGCACGCCCCTGACCGAATTGCGTCCCAACGGCGATCCGTCGATGCAGGACCGGGGCGTCGCCTTCGCCGCCGGGGAGGGGCTCGCCCAAGCGACCGCCGCCGATCTGCGCGCCATCCCGGCCGAACGGTTCCTGGCGCCCGCGCCGAGCTTCTACGGCGGCGATCTGCTGGTGAAGGACGGCGGCCTGATCGCCGAGGACGTCGAGGCCGCCTTCGCCGCCGGGCGCGAGGCGCCGGTTCCCTTCATCATCGGCTCGAACAGCGCCGAGTTCTGGTGGATGAAGCCGACCGACATATCGCCCTACGGGGCCATCGACGACGCCATGACGCCCGACGAGCGCACGGCCTTTATCGCGGCCTACGGCGGGGAAGATGGCTACAACGCCCACGTCCTCAGCGATCTGGTGTTCAGCGAGCCGGCGCGCCATCTGGCCCGTCTGCACGCGGCCAACGGGCACCCCTCGTGGGTCTATCGCTTTGATGTGGTGTCGGCCGCCATGCCGGAGCCGCACGCGGGCGCCACCCATGCGTCCGAGCGCCAGTATGTCTTCGACAATCTGTCGGCCTCGCCCTGGCCGACCGAGGAGATGGACCAGCGGCAGGCGACCGCGATGGCCGACTACTGGACCACCTTCGCCCGCACCGGAAATCCCGACGATGGACGCCATCCGGCCTGGCCGCGCATGGAACCGCAAGGCGACAGGCTGCTGGAGTTCACGAATGACGGACCGGTGGCCAGGGACATTCCGTTCAAGGATCGTCTCGACCTGAGCGAGGCCTATTACCGCCGCATTCGATAGCGTCATCCGGCGGCCTGCGTCCGGCGTCTATCCCTGCGACTTACCGCCCTGAAACGCTTGTGGCCAAAATCCGGCCCTTGCGGGGCACGCGACTCGTATGTCATGTAATCGGTTACACGGTGCTTCGAACGGACTCGCGGAAAGCGGGCCGGGGTCGGGCAGTCGTCAGGGAGACTCACTTTTGTTCCGTTCACACACGCAGCCTTCGGGCGCGGGCGGTCAGGCTTGAAGCCGGCGACCATCCGCGACGTCGCCCAACGCGCGGACGTGTCCGTCGCGTCGGTTTCGCGTGTCCTGAACGGAAACGGCCCGGTGACCGAGGCCACGCGCAAGCGGATCATGGAGGCGGTCGACGCCCTGCAGTACGTGCCGCATTCGGGCGCGCGCAGCCTGTCGACCAGCAAGACCAGCACCGTCGGCGTGATCCTGCCGGACCTGTACGGGGAGTTCTTCTCGGAACTGATCCGGGGCATGGACGTGGCTGCCCGCGCGCTGGGCTATCACCTCATTGTTTCGTCCTCGCACGACGATGCGGACGAGGCGTCGGCCGCCATCCGCTCGATGCGGGGGCGGGTGGACGGTCTGATCGTCCTGTCGCCGCATCTGGGCGCCGCCAATCTGGCCGCCGGTCTGGCCGGTCGCACGCCGGTGCTGCTGATGAACGGCGGCGCGGTGGACGCGAACCGTCCGTCCATCGTGGTCGATAACCACGGCGGCGCCGTCGCCGCGGTCGAGCATCTGATCGCCCTGGGCCGCACGCGCATCGCCCACATCGCCGGACCGACCGGCAACCTGGAGGCCGAGGCCCGTCTGGCCGGCTATCTGGAGGCCATGGCCGACGCCGGTCTGCCGACCATGGTGGTCGACGGCGCCTTCACCCGGGCCTCGGGCGAGGATGCGGGCGCCGCCCTGGCCGCCCGGTCGGATCGCCCCGACGCGGTCTTCGCCGCCAACGACAACATGGCCGTCGGCGCCCTGCTGGCCTTCCAGGACGCCGGTCTGCGCGTCCCTGAAGATGTTGCGATGGTCGGCTTCGACGACATCCCGCTGGCCGGGCTGGTTCGTCCCGCGCTGACGACCCTGAAGATCCACATCGCCGAAACCGGTCGCAAGGCGCTTGAACGCCTGGTCGGCCTGATCGGCTCGAACGCGGACACCGCGTGCGAGGTGGTGCGTCCCGAACTGGTGGTCAGGGCCTCCAGTCACCCATTCCCGACCGGCTCCGGCGTCGCCGGCTCGGGCCAGAAAACTGTCCAGACACCGTCTCTTGAAGGGGAGAAACTGTGATGAGCATCAAGAACAGGGCGTACCTTGGGGCGGCCTCCGCCCTCGCGGTGGCCATCGCGCTGGGAGCCGCCGGAGCGGCGAGCGCCCAGGTCACCACCTCGACCATCCGGGGCTCCGTCACCGACGGCGCCGCGGCTGAAGCCGGCGCCGTCGTGGTCGCCCGCGACGTGGCCAGCGGCTTCACCACGCGCACGACCGCCAACTCGGGCGGCGGCTATGTGCTG